>NZ_CP036266.1:1567500-1873750 GCF_007744075.1 Gimesia chilikensis
GCATGGCATATGTCGAAGCCGCTTATGCAGAGCCGGGGCAGGTGCTGGAAGCGGATATTCGCGGTAAGCGATTTCCGGTAAAAGTGACCGCTTTGCCATTCTACAAACGCGACACTTAGAGAATCACAGGTCACGCGTAGCCGGCAAGTGGTAGCGGCTACGCTTAAAGCTGGGGCTTCCCTTCGAGCTTCTGCACGGCGATTTATATCGTCGACAACAGAGAAGGAGCGTAAGACAGTGAGCGTTTCAGGCAAGCTTAAGAACCGGAAGCGTTGGTCTTCTGTTCTTTTTTGGAAACATAGTCGGTGTCTGCCAGAACTTCCTGAGCAACGTCGCCGACGAAGTTGTCGATCTGTTTCTTTTCCTTGCCTGGCGCTGGTGCTCCCGCATTCATACCGACACCCGGTTGTTTGAAGAAGGAGGGGGCCATGTCGATGATGGCGCTCCAGTAGGTCGTGAAGACCGGGTATTTGACATCGGGGTTCTGTTCTTTGTAGTCATCCATTTTCTGCAGGAGCAGGTTGTGGGCGATTTTCGGATGGCGATGATGCGGTCCGTGTACAAAGATGTCAAAGTTGAAGTAGGTGCAGAGCTTCGTGATGATATTATTTCCCACGACCGTACGGGTTCCCAGCATGGGATCGTAACTGCTCATTCCGAGATGTTCTGTGAACTTACGAGTGTTCTGGTAGATCCCTGCGAGATAGTGGGGCAGAACCCATACACGCAGCAGACCGATGAGTGCACCGTAGTAGCCGCAGAGAGCGATCACGGAACCCCAGAAGATTACAATCGCCGCATATTCGTAGCGAATGGTTCTACGGAGTTTAGGGTCGGTCAGGGGAGAATCTTTGTGCCAGAAGATGCGACCGTAAATGAACGGGGCCATGAACAGACCCAGAGCCAGGTCGAACCAGACAAACACTCTGCGAAAGCGGAGTGATGTGTTCGGGTCAGAATAGGGCCAGAGTTCCCAGTCGCTGGGTTTATTCAGGTAGGCGTGGTGGCGAATATGGCTCTCACGGTAAACCGTGTAGGGTACAAACATCGCCGTTCCCAGGATTCGCCCCAGCCAGATGCTCGCATTCTTGGAGCCGGAGAGCGTATGGTGAGAACATTCGTGGAAGCAACTGGTCCAGCAGAACAGACAGTAAGAAATAAACAGTGTCAGAAAGATCTGCCAACTGATGGCATCAGTGGGCCAGTAAACGGCAAGACACCAGATTGCGACCAATCCGACAGGCAGGAACAAAAAACGAGGGATGGTCGTTTTTTCTTCTAGTGCTTTTAATTCCTGTTCGGTGAATTGTGTTACGGACACGTTGAGCTCCGGTCTAATAAACTACCAGCACGTTTCTAATATTTTATTTAACCAGTTGTGAGTAACGGCGCTGCGTTACAATGAAATCAAGTTAAACCAGTTAAAATGTTACTCACAGCAAAACTGTGAGTCAACTTATCAGAAATTTCGGCCATTCTCTTTATTTACTACATCATGTCTTGTGATCTCGCGCTCATGATGCAATTATTTTTTTTAAGTCGGACTATTCGGGAGTAATATTTATAATGGGAGTGTTAAGACAGTTAGGTTGATTTTGGGGAAATGCGGGTTCTACCGCAAATCTCTCGCCCCTAATGTCGGAAATTCATTATTATAACTGGTTTATGGAACTTGCACTTGAAAAAAGTGCGGAAATCCCAATTTTTCAAAACCTGCAGGCTGAGTAGAAATTGTAGTCAGACCTGCGATAATTCAAACCGATATAAGTCTTCAATCACCCCGCCCGGGACAGGGGCCCTTCCCGTTTTGCGTTAATTTATTTGGGAAAAAGATCTCAGGAGTTAAGTCTTTCCGATGCCAGAATATTCAAATTATCAAAAGGATGTGATCAAACGTTACTATGACAATCGGGAATCGATTGATCAGCAACGATTGTCTGAGCTCTGTACCAATCTGTTTTTGACGGAAGGTAAAAAGAAACAGAAGCTGTGGGAGAAAGCTCAGGAGATCATGGAACGCCTGAATGTCCCGCCGACCCGCATTGATCATGTTCTGAAGTCCGCTGATCCGGCCATCCTGGCAGAAGTCGTCAAGGATCTGGAATCCGGGGCGATTCGCTAACGAACTCCGGCAGGAGCTCAATCGCCGGAATCGTCCATTACGGTGCAGAGTTCCTGCTTCGGCGCGGGGACGGCGCTGTCCTTGCTGATGCTGTGATTCGTCGTCAGCGTGTAGACCAGGGCCGTACACGTCATGACTGAGGCAGACGTGTAGAACATGGGGTAGAAGCCCCAGTTATCGATGATGCCCCCCAGGATAGGAGCGAAGATAATTGCACCTGCGTCGAAAAAGCCCAGCACAATCGTCGTTCCTGTCCCACGATACTGAGGCGGAAACGATTCAGTTCCGAGGGAGACCACGGCCGGGAAGAGCAGGGCGTGTCCGAAGCCACAAAGGATCGCGGGGCCAATCAGCATCCATTCCTGAGTGATGGAGGGCAGGATCGTATGCCCGATCGCGTGCCCCATCAGGCCCATGGTGATCATTTTGGTCCGACCTACCGTCGTTCCCCAGCGGCGGGTGTAGATGCGAATGAAGAAGGCTGAAATCGCATATCCCAGGAAGAATGTCCCGATCCCGCCCAGGCCACGTTGAGAGACGAAGCGGGTTAAAAAGACGCTGATCACGGTAAAACTGAGGCCCATCATGATTGCGACCACCATGACCTGGCCCGGCCAGTAGCGGAACAGGAGCTGGTGTGCAGCAGGGGTGACCTGTGGTCTGCGGTGGACATCGTTATGGGTGACGTACAGGACGATCAGGAAGTAGCTGAAGCCCAGGATTGCAGGGATACCGAACAGGGCGTAAAACTGGGCATTGCCGGCGGGAAGCCAGCGCATCATGAGGTCACTGACCTGGGTTCCCAGGATCATACCGACGAATCCGCTGCTACCCAGGCTGCCAATGACTTCGGTCCGCCTGTGATGTGGGACTTTCTGCTGGATATGTACGACGGAGCAGGTAAACATGCCTGCGATACCGGTCGCAAAGCACATTCGCAAGGCGAAGATTTCCCAGCCCAGACTACGACAAAGTGTCATGCCGCCGGTTCCGACGACGAAAATTGCTGCAGACAGGGCCCAGAGTTTTCTCACACCATAGCGGTCGATACCCTGACCGAGGAAGAAGCGGCCGATTAAGGCGACGAAGACGCCGCAACTGACAATATCACCGACAAGCTCTTCGGTTCCGCCCAGGTAGGTAACCAGATCCGCGAAGCGGAAGGTGATTGCATTTGCGGTCACCAGCAGCACATTGGCCAGGTAACAGAACCAGAACAGCCGGTTGTATATAGGTTCCTCTTCATCTGAGGGAATTACAGGTGTGATAGACATTCGTTTTAATTCAGGTTAGGACAGATTGCCGGACGTTGTACCAGTCTTTCGTTCGGAAACAGAAACAGTTTCCGCTCACAATTCAGGATCAGCATGTCTGATTCGGCGGGATCAGTCCGAGTCCTGCAAGCGTCTTGTGAGGCTCTCTGGCGGGTTCACAACGGGGAGACACAGCGGGGTGTCTTCGAGTTCGTGATTTCGAGGGATGTCGCGACTCACTTTCTGGCGAGGTGTCGCAGATGTCGGAAGTACACCACATCCATGCCAGTATTCTAGCAGAGTGAGGCCGATCCGTCTAAGGGGGAAATGTTAAAGTTTCGCTCAGACGGCGTGGAAACTGGTGATTCCATAGTGCAGAACAGGGCTGCGGGGTGGGTTCAGGGCGTCACTCGGGGCGGTGATTGCTGAGTTTAACCACCGAAGGCACTGTAACGGCGGATGCCCCGCTGGAAGGCGATCCGATTCAGAGAAAACAGCACGACAATCCAGACCACTTCAATGGACAATTCGATGATCAGTTCCTGATGGGTATATTTCCCCAGAATGACAGTTCCGGGAAAGTAAGCCAGGTATTTGAATGGCAGCAGCTGCATCCACTGACTCAGCGGTTCCGGAAATAGGTCCAAGGGGATCATGTGGCCTGAAAGGAAGTAGTTGAGCATCATATAGATAAAGATCAACGAGCTGACTTCCAGGAACCAGAACGCAATCAGGCCGATCAGTGATTCAATCAGGAAACCGACGAGAAAGGCCATCAGCAGGGAGAGGATCCAGGCGAAAATCGTAAAGGCATCCGGCCAGCCCGAGAAGTAATCCCGACAGAGGTAGAAGAGCAGGATAAACGGACCGAGGGCGACCATGTAGTACACCAGCTTGTGAGCCATGCGGGCCCAGAAGAGATAGCCCAGCATATCGATCGGCTGAATCAGATATTTTTTAATCGTGCCGTCCCGCACATCGTTGGCGATGCCATTGGCCAGACCGGGCATGCTGGAAAAGGCACGTCCGATCATTACCAGCAGGTAATAGGCGACCATTTCCTTGTAGTTGTAGCCTTTAATATTGCTGATCGGCTTAGACGTGTGGATACCGTAAATGGCGCCCCACAGGAAGATCTGAGTGACGATCGGCAGGAAGCGGACGAAGGTTGCGAAGACGAAATCTCCCCGGTACACCAGTCGTTCTTCGATTGATGTTTTGAGGATGATCCAGTTGGTCCGCAGGCTGGCGATCATGGTTCTTTATGTAAATGCTTAGAATACGTTTACTGGTGGCAGACGGAGTTACTTGGTTGTTGTCGGCTCCAGGCTCTGGGCCTGCTGGTAGTCCGACGTCTCTTTGTGTTCGGTAAAGACTTCTGCGATGACCTCTTCGAGGGGGCGTTCCTGGACGCCGACATCGAGTATCCGGTATTTCGCGAGCAGGCTGGAGAGGATCTCCGGAATTTTATTCCGGGGGACTTTGAGTTTCACGCGTGGCGCTTCATTTTCGAGGACTTCTCCCCATTGGGAGAAGTCGCGGGGCATGTCATCACCGTCAAACTGGACGTCCATGATTTTATAATTGCTGAAGCGGTCGAGAATGTCGCTTAAGGGGCCGTCATGCTTGATGCTTCCCTGGTTGATGATGATGGCCCGTTTACAGAGGGCTTCCACATCTTTCATATAATGACTGGTGAGTACGACCGTCGTCTTCTGCTCGTTCTGGTAGTATTTCAGAAATTCCTGCACGCGGCGTTGAGAAACGACGTCCAGGCCGATCGTGGGTTCGTCGAGCAGCAGAACATCAGGGCGGTGCAGCAGGGCGGCGATGAGTTCCATGCGCATCCGCTCCCCGAGGGAAAGTTCGCGGACCGGCTGGCCAATCAGATGTTTGACTTCGAGCAGGCTGGTGAGTTCATCGATCCGGCGATCATACTGCTGTGGGTCGATGCGGTAGATCTCTTTGTGCAGCCGGAAAGATTCCTGTGCCGGAAGGTCCCACCAGAGCTGATTCTTCTGTCCCATGACCAGCGAAAAGCGACGACGGTATTCGTTCTCGCGTTTCCAGGGAACATGTCCCAACACGGTTGCTTCGCCTGCTGAGGGGAAAATCAGGCCTGAAAGGAGTTTCAGGGTTGTGGTTTTGCCTGCGCCATTCGGACCGAGGAAAGCGACGATTTCCCCCTGTTCAATGGTGAAACTGACATCGGTCACCGCGTGAACGGTTTTATGATCGCGCTTCCAGAGGCCTTTCAAAGAGGCAAAAACCCCTTCGTTTTTCTGGTAGACTTTGTACGTTTTCTCGAGATTTCGGACGACAATGGCATTCATGCCATCATCTTACGGTACCTGCTGCGATGGGTCGAGCGACAAAACCAGCGATTCAGAAAAAACAGACAGGCGGGGGCCTTTGCTCTAACCCGGGGCTCTCAAGACGCTTTTTGTGCGAGTTCTGTACGGATCTGCCGGGCAATCAGCGGGTCGATCATGGCCGCCGTCGCCAGATGGGTGGCCTGGGCACCGGCGTTCAGGAACTCTCTCACATCCTCTGCTGTACTGATGCCGCCACAGGAGACCAGCTCCGGACGCTTTACATTTTGAGGTAAATCTGCGATCAGCCGGGCAAAGCATTTTAACTGATGCAGAGAGGCTTCACGGGTCGCGACACCGCAGATTCCCCGCTGCTCCCCGTTGAATAAGGGAGTGCCCCGGGCATCGGTGACTGTCGTGGCGACACTGTTGGTCATCACGATTGCTGTTGCAAAGGGAGCGACCGCCTGCAGGAATTCACGGGCGGTCTCTTCCTGATTTAGATGTCCAATTTTGATCAGGTAAGGAGTGTCGCCGATCGCCTCTCGGACGTGGCTGGCGACCAGAGTGGCAGCCTCTGGTTGCTGGTATAACTGTCCGTCACGGGTGCAGACATTGGGGCAGGAGAAGTTCGTTTCAATACAGTCGGCACCGCTCTCACAGGCCCAGCGAGCACAGAGCGCGTAATCCTCGGCGAGGTCTTCCAGGGACCAGCCGGGCTGCAGGCTGCCGACCACGGAAACGGACAGGATTTTTTCTTTAGCTAGTAACTCGCGGGTGCGGGTGACATCGTCGCGCCAGATTTCCGGAGCAGCGGAAGGCATACCGAAAGAGACGGCCCAGCTTCCCTGCATCTGATCGGTGAGGGTGACCTGCGATTCCTGTCCAGTCATGGAGGAGGCAGTCACCGGCTGCAGGTTGGGAAGCGGGTAGCATTCCCGTGCGGACGAGCGAACTGTTTTGTAGGTCAACACATCGAAGCCCAGACTGGCGTAATACAGGACCCATTTTCCATTGAGCAGCGGACCGGCGGGGATGCCTAGTGGGGAAGGGACCGGGAGACCGCAGAAGCTCCAGTTGCCCGGAACAGCTGGGATATCAAGTTCGCACGGTTCGGGCGCATGCTCGTAGTTCCACTGGTAAGTCTGCAGGCGATCGTAGCGGGGCAGGGAGGCAGGGTACTGCATCTGGTATCCTGAAGAAATCTAGCAGCGAATGAAAAAAGCTCCGACCCTCAATTGAGAGTCGGAGCTACCGGGGGGAATCATATCCAGTGAGACTAGCGTTGGACTGTGTTCATGTTTTTGAGCACGTTCATGTAGTCGACAGTGATATTCAGAATCTCATCGTTGTAGTGATCCTTCTTGAAGATATCTTTGTCGGCTGCTTCGTCCTTCTTCTCGTCTTCTTTTTTCTTTTCCTCTTTGTCGTTCGACAGTTCTTTACGCCGTTCAGCTTCGACCAGAGAAATGGTTTTCTGATTTTTCTTTTTCAGATACTTGTTGATTTCATCCTGGGTTTCTTTGAAATCTTTGTCAGCCACAACACGTTTGGTGCTGGCCTGCTTCAGATAATCCAGGATTTTTGGACTGACCATTCCCAGCGATTCGTGTGGAGCGATTTCGGTTTTGTCGAACTCCATCGCATCATCCAGGAAGGATTCACCCAGGTCCATATTGTCGATCAGCGAAGGCAGAACGATGTCGGAACGGACGCCCCGGTTCTGAGTACTGTCGCCGTTGACGCGGTAGAACTGGTTGATGGTCAGTTTCAGAGCACCCAGGTCCTGGCCTTTGAGGAAGGAGAACATCTGGTTGCTGACCGGCATTACGTTCTGTACCGTTCCTTTACCGTGAGTGGTGGTATCACCGATGATGATGCCACGCTTGTAGTCTTTGATGACGCCGGCAAAGATCTCGGAAGCAGAAGCGGAGAGGCGGTTGCAGACCACAACCAGCGGACCGGTGTAAACTGCACCCGGTTCAACGTCGCTGTGGATTTTGCGTTCGCCGTCCATCTGCTTGACCTGCACGACAGGACCTTCGTCAACAAACAGACCGGAGACTTCGATGGCTTCGCTGAGTGCACCACCGCCGTTGAATCGCAGATCGATGACAACACTATCGACGCCACCCTGGTCACGGAAGTCGTAGAGCACCTGGCGGACATCGCGGGCGGTACTCTTGAAGTTCTCATCACCCCGCTGTGCTCCACGGAAATCCCGATAGAACGAAGGGATGCTGATCACGCCGATGCGTCCGGTCTTACCGGGGAGACGTTCTCCGGTATCGATGATTTTTCCTTTGACTTCGGAAGTGCTCAGTTCGATCTTCTTGCGGGTCAGTTTGTAAACTTCCATGGCATTGTTTTTCTCTTTTTTGACCCGCAGTTGAACTACGGTGCCCCGTTTGCCACGGATGTAACGCACAACTTTACTGAGTTTCATTTCGACAACGTCGACGAACTCGCCGTCTTCCTGGGCGACGCCAACGATTTTGTCACCTGCTTTAAGGCGACCGTCTGCATCGGCTGCACCACCGGGGACGATTTCAGCAACGACGGTGTAACCTTCTTCGGAACGCAGAGCAGCACCGATACCATCGAGACTGAGTTCCATGCTGATCCGGAAATCTTCCAGTGTCTGGGGAGACATGTAGCTGGAGTGGGGATCGAAGCAGTGAGTCAGGGCGCTGAGGTACATCTCCAGTTTCTCAGGCTTTTCAGTCTGAGCCATGGTGCGGAGATTGTTGCGATAACGTTTGTGTAACTGCTCGCGGGCTTTTGCGAGTTCGGTGTCATCCAGAATCAGGTTGAGCAGATCGTATTTGACCCGTTTTCTCCAGCGTTCGTTCATCTCGTTCTGATCTTTGGCAAAATCGAGATCTTTGGCATCGACGATGATCGATTCATCGACGGTGAAGTCATGATCGACATCGACGAGCTGCTGTGCATAGTCCATCCGCTCCTGCAGACGCTGGAGGTAGAGGTCAAAAGCATTGTACGCAAAGCTGACATCGCCAACGGCCAGTTTATCGTCCAGCTGGTCTTTTTCCGCCTCAAATTGCTCGATGTCGGATTTGTAGAAGTAGAGCTTCTGTGGATCGAGCTGCTTGATGAAACGTTTCATCAGTTTCGCCGAGATCTCGTCATTGATGGGTTTGCCGCTGATATGGAACCGACTGACCATGGCACAGACGCGTTTGGCTGTGACAGAGTCATTGGAAGAGTCAGAGACAGAGGCCTGCTGAGCGAAGATTGCGGTTCCCAGCAGGAGAACCATGCAGAGACTGAGAGCAGAGGCTGCTTTTGAGGGAGGATTTAACTTCATAAGTTTCGTCCGTTATCTGAATTTCATGTGAAAGAGAAAGCATCAGTGAAGCCGACGTGACACCGGGAATTCACTTATGTAAGCCATTCGATATTATAGGATCTCGGAAAAGAGGACAAGATGACATTTTCCAGTTAGGCGTCTCCGATCTGCCTGACAGCGGCGGATTTAATGAATTGCTGCTGTCAGAACGAAGGTCCTTTTCAGGCAGCAGTCCCGTAGGCCTTCTTACGCATTTGGGTGAAGATCTGTTGGTCAAACCTGAGGAAATTCTATCGCTCTGTGTTCTCAGATGGCGCAGCAGGTTTTCTCCGGTTCCGGTCGGCTCGATCTGATGAGATATTTAAGGCCGCGCAATATTCCTAAGTGTATTAAAGGAAACAGATTGCGTTATTGTTTGTCGTCGGGTGGCTGTGGTTGAAACAGCTTTCCGAAGATTGACAGGCAGTTCTTCCAGTGTTCCTGAAATTCTGGGGAATCAACCGGGTGTCCGGAAATCAGCTGCGCCAGCTGGGGCAGCGTGGCTGGAAAAAAGACCAGGGCAGTAAAAATCAACATCAGGCAGACCGGATCGAACTCGTCAGAGACGATGCCCGCTTCCTGCGATTTTTTTAGACGGTTGATGTGATTCTGGTAGTATTCGCGTCGCCAGGGCTCATCGATCAGGGGAGCCCCCGCATTCTGCTGGGCTTCATTGAGTAGAACGCGAACATAGTTCTGATCGCGTAGATTCTCTTCAAAGTAGTACTGCAGAATCTCGGTGATATCGATGGGGATCTTTTCGACAGTGTCGCTGCGTTCCTGGAGTTTGTTTTGCAGGGCGGCTTCAAAGAGGCCCTGTTTATCAGTGAAATAGCGATAGATTAGCGATTTGTTGAAGTTGGCCTGTCGGGCGACCGCTTCGATTCGGGCTCCGTCGACCCCCCGTTCGGCGAACTCTTCAATCGCCGCCTTCAGGATGGCTTCCTGGGAAGAGACTTCTTTTTTGGGGGAGATTGCACTGGTATCAGTTGACGACATATTCGCTCCATTCCTGGCGGTTTGAAAGAGTATACCTGTCACGCCTGTGGTTGTGAAGATTCCCAGAAGGGGGGAACGGATCAGCGGTTGGTTCCATCGAGAAATTCCTGAAGAATTATATTGAAATCGAAAAACCGAGTCGCTAGCATGTGTATTGTAACGGTAACGTTACCGGTGATCTATTGGTTTTTTAGACAAAATCAGTCGAATTTTCGTTCACATTTAGGGTGAACACGAGGTTAATCACTTTAGAGAACGTCACGTCTAATACCTGATACAGGTCTGTATCAGACTTAAATAGCTGAGATGCGTAGCGGCTTCCCGAAAGGGGAGATCTGCTGCAGCCACTACTTCAATTCTGTTTGAAAAGAATGTTCCGAGAGCACGCGACTTTGTAGCCCCCAGTCTGTTTGAGCGACGTGGGCGTCGACAAGGTTTGCACTCTCATACTGTGTTCGCGTCATGTAATTACCAGAACCGGTTCTGAGAATCGGTGTTCGATAATTTGATCAGGCACTTTTCATACTTTTACGGAACTACGAGGAGTAACGCTATGGTATGTCGTCAACGTCTGAAGCGAGGCTTCACTCTCATCGAGTTGCTGGTCGTGATTGCCATCATTGCAATTCTGATCGCACTGTTACTCCCTGCAGTTCAACAGGCCCGGGAAGCGGCCCGTCGCACGCAGTGTAAGAACAACATGAAACAGTTCGGTCTGGCGATGCACAACTATCACGAAGCGCACAGCACGTTTCCGCTGGGGACAAGCGTCAATTTCAGCACTTCTTCCGGGGGAGGGAACTTTATCTCCAACGGGATCGTGATGATGCTACCCTATTTTGATCAGACCAACCTTTCGAATCTCTACAATCAGACGATTGCCTGGGAAAACCAGTCAGCCGCTGCAGCCCGGACCGTGGTGCCTACGTTTGTCTGTCCTTCAAATGTCGGACAGAACCCGATTACTGACTCTGCTTTGGGAGCCTTGAGCCTGCCTGTGGGCAATACATTTGGTATCACCACGTATGCGCTCTGTCGCGGATCAAATATCGGCTGGTGCAGTTCGAGCAATCATCCCAGTACCGTCAGAGGGATGTTTGACCTGAACCGCGGTGCCAAGATGCGGGATATCATCGACGGTTCCAGCAATACGATCGCGATGGGAGAAGCCGGGACCGGCCCCCAGTTCAAGTTATGCGAAGGACAGGGTTGTACCACAGCGGCTTCACCGGTGGTTGAAGCTTCTCAAGCCTGGATTGTCGCACAGCCACCCAATACTGACTTCAAACCTGTGCTCGGGGCCCGTGCCAGTATTTTCGGGAGTACGGCAGATCGCATCAATAAGAATGCTACTACAGAGACACTGATTGATCTGGCAAGTTATTCCACCTGTTCCTTGAGCGGTGTGGATGCGACCAGTAACTTCCGCAGTCAGCACATTGGTGGCTGTCATTTCCTGTATGCCGATGGTTCCGTGCATTTCATCAGTGAAAACGTTGACCTGGGAACCTACCAGGCGCTGTCTACGATTGGCGGAGGCGAAGTCGTCGAGACTCCGTAAGTCACAGGAATGGTTTGAGAAAAATGAATCGGTCACTGATACCCAGCGCTCTGTCAGGGAGATTATGATTCAGCAACAACCACACGTCTCTGACGAAGCAGCGCCCGCGGTTGCGCAGGCGCTGCAGGATCTGACGACAGACGATTCCCCACGCTCGCTCCCGCTGGAGGAGCGGATACGTTTGACGCGTGAATGCCTCTCCTGCCTGTCAACGGTAGCACAGGAGTGGGTGGAACTGTCCTGTCAGGCCAAACGGATTCCTGCGGGGAGCCCGGTTCGTGCAGAGGAAGTGCTGGCGGGACCGGTTTCAGTAGCCCGCTACCTGCAGGTCCTGCTCTTGAGTTTCGAGTCCATCGCACGCACGGGAGCACCACCACTGCCGGGAACGCCGGTAGAGTCGTCGACGGGGCTGACTCGTGTCCCGGTGTTTCCAGCATCCGGCATTTATGATTCACTGGTCTTTTACGGATTGAAAGCAGAAGCCTGGTTAAATCGTTCTGGCGGTAAAAATGGGCTGTTCGATCTGTCTGTTTTGGAGAATCATACTCTGCCTTTAACTCTGGTGCTGGGGGCGGGTAATGTTTCCGCGATTCCTGCGACGGATGTGTTGACGAAGATCCTGCAGGATGGAGAACGGGTTCTGTTGAAAATGAATCCGGTCAATGAGTATTTACAGCCAGTGTTTGAGCAGGCCTTTCAGCCGTTGATCGCTGCGGGCCTCTTGCGGATTGTCTGTGGTGACAGCAGCATCGGCGCGTCACTGGTCGAGCAGCCGGTGTTCGAGCGAATTCATATTACCGGCTCAACGCAGACACATGATGCGATCGTCTGGGGCGCGACTGCTGACGAACGCAGTACGCGGAAGGAAGAGAATCAGCCGCGTCTCCAGGTGCCGATCAGCAGTGAACTGGGAAATGTCTCACCGTGGATTGTGGTTCCCGGCGAGTATTCTGAAAAGCAACTGCGGTTCCAGGCGGAAAACGTGGTTGCCTCGATTGTGAATAATGCTTCGTTCAACTGCCTGGCCACCAAGCTGATCGTCACCGCGGTTCACTGGAAACAACGCGACCGTTTTCTATCACTAGTTGAAGAACGACTGTCGCAGATACCGCTCCGCTATGCATATTATCCGGGAGCGGCAGACCGCTGGGCTCGCTTTGCCGGTGAGTTGCCTCCCGATGAAGATTATCTGCCCTGGAAACTGATGCGGGATGCGGATCCCCGTGAATCGCCTCACCTGTTTCAGGAAGAGTCGTTTGTCTGCGTCTGTGCGGAGACGGCTCTCGAGGGGGATTCGGCGGTTGAGTTTCTGGAACGCGCTGTCACGTTTGTGAATGAGGATGTCTGGGGGACGCTCTGTGCCACGATTACGGTACCGGATCGGTTTCGCAAACAGCAGGCAGATCAACTGGAGCAGGCAATTGCCCGGTTGAATTACGGCGCGGTTGCGATCAACCACTGGCCGGCATTGAATTATGCATTTATGACAACACCCTGGGGTGGGGCTCCTGAGGCCGATCTGCGGGATGTCGCCAGCGGGATCGGAAATGTGCACAATACCTACTTCCTGGCCGGTGTGGAGAAAACGGTTCTGTTCGGGCCGCTGACTTTGATTCCGCATCCGGTCTGGTTTGCTTCGCATCCCCATCCGGAAGCGGTGGGCTGGCGATTGTTTGATTTATATACCCGACCTTCGCTGGGTGGTTTGATGAAGGTCGGGCTCTCTGTGGTGAAGCCTTAGTTCTATTTTTCTCTTCGATGCAGGTTGATTTCCATGAATATGCTTTCTCGCCCGGGAACTCGAGTTCACTCCGTTTTGTTGTTGTGTCTGTGGACCGGTCTGGTCTGCCTGACCACTGTCTCTTTCACACATGCGGCCGCGCCGAGAGAGCTGAAGCCGGCCACATACACTTTCAGTCCGGGGCCTGAGTTTCAGTTTGAATTCCAGGAACGCCTGATCGAAGCGGTGCCGGGAGATATCCTGGAGCTGAAAGCGGGGACCTACCATCTGCATTCGGGGCTGAACCTGGTGACGGATAATGTCACGATCCGGGGGGCGGGCCAGGATAAGACGATTCTCTCATTCAAAAACCAGCGGGACGGGAGTTTTGGTCTGCTGGCCAGTGGCGATAACCTGGTGCTGGAAAATTTTGCCGTCGAAGATACGAGCCATAATGCGATCAAAGTCCTGGGGGCGGAGAACGTGACCTTTCGCGGGGTGCGTACCGAGTGGACCGACGGACCGAAAACAACCAATGGTGCGTATGGCCTCTACCCGGTTCAGTGCAGGAACGTGTTAATTGAGAACTGCATCGCGATTGGAGCCGCGGATGCGGGGATCTATGTGGGGCAGTCGACCGATGTGGTCGTACGCGGTTCCCGCGCGGAAGCGAATGTGGCGGGGATTGAGATCGAGAATACGATTAACGCCGACGTATATGACAATGTAGTCACGAACAATACCGGTGGCCTGCTGGTGTTCGATCTACCGGGACTGCCTCAGAAGAACGGACGTCATGTGCGGGTGTTTCGGAATCATATTTTCAAGAATAATCTGGCCAACTTCGCCCCGAAAGGGAACATGGTGGCTTCCGTGCCCGCGGGGTCGGGGGTGCTCATCATGGCGACCGACGAGGTCGAAGTGTTTGAGAATCGCATTGAAGACAATCGCTCCTTCAGTGTGTCGGTCGTCAGTTTTCTGATCTATGGCAAGAAGCTGAAAGATCCGCATTACGATCCGTTTCCGGAGCAGGTTTATATTTACGACAACACGATTAAAGGGGGAGGCACCGATCCGGACGGCGAACTGGGACTGCTGCTGAAATCGATCGTGGGGACGCCACTGCCCGCGATTGTCTATGACGGCGTGACAGCTCCCTCTCAACAGAAGGGGGAGCAGGCAACGAAAACAAGAAGCCTGACACTGGCTAACAACGGGGATGTTGGATTTCTGAATATCGATTTCAGTAATCTGACGCCTGCGAATATTGCGACAGGCAAATACCGTCCGAGTGGGGATCTGGCACCGTTTGAAGGCACGCAAGAGTCATTGCAGCCTGTCAAACTCAAGCCACATGGGGCTCCCAATCTTTCGCAGAACACCACCTTGAACGTGTATTATGATGCACCCCGTAAGCTCTCGGAGTTAAAACTGTTTAAAGGCAATGGAGCTGATCAACAGCCGGCTGCTGGTGTGATTCCTTATGACTTAATCACGACTTTGTTTACTGATTATACTTCCAAACACCGGTTTATTCGACTCCCGCCGGGGAAGCAGATCAGTTATCAGCAGGCGGGGGTACTTGAGTTTCCAGTGGGCACGATGCTGATCAAGACGTTTGCCTATCCCAAAGACATGCGTGATTCGCAGGCGGGAGAACGACTGCTGGAAACGAGAGTCGAGTTTCTGGAGCCGACGGGCTGGTATGGTTACTCCTATATCTGGAATGAGGCACAGACGGATGCCGAGTTAAGTCTGGGAGGGGGCGAGGTCGAAGTTGACTGGATTCATGCAGACGGCCAGCCCCGTTCGACGCGGCATCTGGTGCCGAATGCGAATCAGTGTCTGAGTTGTCACAGTCACCACGATAAGTACGTCCCCATCGGACCGACGGCTGCGAATCTGAACCGGATGTTCGACTATGCCCACGGGGCAGAGAATCAGCTGGCCTACCTGAAACGGAATGATCTGATCAAGGATTGCCCGGAGCCCGATGCGATTGAGCGGTTGCCGGCTTTTGCAGATGCCCACTCGGGTAATGTCAACGAGCGGGTGCGGGCGTATCTCTCAGTGAATTGCGGACACTGTCACAGTCCCGGTGGAAATGCACGGACCACGGGGCTCGATCTGCGATACCTGCAACAGGATCCTGCGAAGATCGGTGTCTGGAAAACACCTGTGGCGGCAGGACGGGGTTCCGGTGGACGGAGCTACGACATCGTTCCCGGTGCGCCGGAGAAATCGATTCTGATGCATCGTCTGCAGTCAAACGATCTGGCCGCACGCATGCCCAACATTGGAAACCGGATTGTGCATCAGGAAGCGGTTGAGCTGATTCGGCAGTGGATCAGTGAAATGGAAGCGACAAACGACGAAGCTGCGCAGTAGCGAAGTGAATCACATGGCCCGCTTGTGTTCGTACGAGTGACTGTCCTGAATGATCAGCTGGTTGCGCCCCTGTTTCTGAGATTGAGTCAGAGCATGGGCGCCCCGTTCGAGGGCCAGTTCCGCTGAATCGCCGGGTACGCAGGTAATGTAAGCCAGGCTGGCAGTGACCACGACTTCCGGGCTGCTGGTTTCCAGGCGGAAGTGGTGATGGCGAATGGCATCGCGGATGAGTTCGGAACAGGCCTGTCCTTCTGAGACTGTCAGTCCCGGAAAGAGGATCGCCAGGGTATCTGATTTCCAGACACAGATCACATCCTCGTCCCGGATTTTATGCAGGACCAGACGAGAGAGTGTCTTCATGAACTTGGCAGGCGCCATCAGGCCGAAGCGGTCTTTGAGCTGTTCGTGTTGATTCATCTGTACCAGCAGCAGGCCGCTGTTTTGTTCGGCTTCCGTTCCTGCGAGCAGCATCATTTCCAGGTTCGCTTCAAAGGCAGACGCGTCCGGGAGCTTGATGTGAGTCTGTTCGGGCTGGAGTGCCCATTGCATCGCAGGAAAATCCTGCAGTTTTTTCTTGTCTGTTTTGGGAGACGCTGATTCTGCTGCCGGATCGGGTGTTTTGCGTTCGACGAGGCGACCGACCAGGTCGAGCAGTCTGGAACGTTTCTGATTGAGTTCGGCAGACTGTTCGCGAGTCAGGATGGGACCTGGATATTTCTCAAGCAGGGCACAGGCTGCGTAGGCGGTTTCCAAAGATTTTTGTACGTGCTGGTAGCAGTTCTGAAGA
This sequence comes from Gimesia chilikensis, assembly GCF_007744075.1. Lineage (NCBI taxonomy): Bacteria > Pseudomonadati > Planctomycetota > Planctomycetia > Planctomycetales > Planctomycetaceae > Gimesia > Gimesia chilikensis. The sequence goes on from NZ_CP036266.1 coordinate 1,583,992, forward strand.
TGTTTTTTCGCACGGCGGAAGTCGCGATCGGTGCTCCCTTTGCCCAGTAGATAGCCGGCGACGAAGCCCAGACTGACGGCAATCAATAGACCGACGCCGAAGCAAATCAGGATATCTGACGACAGAGAGAACAGGCTGGCTAAAGGGATCGCGGTCATGCTTCGCTTCTCGATCAGGAAGGAAAACAGAGTTTCAAAGGATGAGAATCAACGTACTCACACGTGCGGCGAACCGGCCCGGTTGATCGTCGTACACCTGAAGCTTACCGCGCAGAATGGAGGGATGTTGCCGACAAAGCTTACCCGATCCGAAATCCCGCGGTAGGGTGGCGCGGGTTGTGCCGGTTATTGTGCGATTCGTGCAGCGGGAGCTGGAATAACGACGCTCCCGTTCTCCGCGATCCTATTTGAGTTCGCTGTTCTCTTCAGCGGGGCCTGCCTGTCGGGGGGCCGCCTGGGGATCGAGGAACTGGAGGCTCAGAACGATATCCGCGTCCCGGTCTTTGAGTTCTCCCAGCAGTTTCTGATCGACGGTGAAGACGAACGAGATCTGACGTCCCGAGGGATCTGCACAGAGGTAATAGATCCAGTGCACGGGGACGTTATTGGCTTTGCCGGCGACCGTGACACGATGAATGTAGCGACCGTCGTCGGTCTTCAGATTTTCTGCTTTAAGGATTTCGATCAGTTTATCGCCCAGCGAAGTGCGGATGTCCTGATGGAACTGTTGCTCTGAAGTATGTTCGCCTGCTTTGACGGACGGGATCTTGGAGATGTTGGCCTGTGCGATCAGGCTGCCTTTGTCGAGCAGTCGCAGGACGGCGACCTGTCCTGTCTGGTGAAACACATACCAGTCGCGGGGGAGCAGCAGTCGTACGTTCCAGGGCGTTTCAAAGCTCAGGTATTTGGATTCGGGACTGGTTTCAAGAGGAATCGAGGCTACGACTTCTTCGGTGAGTTCTCCCGGGCTGGCCGCCAGGCTGCGGTCCCAGTTGACGTTCGCGGTCACTTTCATTCCCGGGCTGACGGAACCGACCGAGCGTTTTTCCGTCTGTTCCAGTTCCAGGTGACTTATGAAATTTTCGTCAGTGCGGAACTGAAATTTTCCTTTCACGTCGATTTCCGTCTGGGCACCTACGGTGGCGCCTTCGATCTTGCCTTTGAAGGTGATCGTGGCGATATCGTCGGCGACGGAATCGAGCTGGCAGGTGAGTTCTGATTTCAAGACGGCTTCGAGTCCGGTCAGTGACTGGAGAACCCAGCGATCGGGAGTCCAGACTTCGCCGACTTCCACTTCTGACTGGGGCAGCAGGGCGAGGACGGGCAGGGAGTCGCCTGGTGAATTGAGCAGTTCCACTTCCGAGGGGAGCAGATTGCTGTTCGGCGAATGCAGGGAGAGGCCTTCGGTTTGTCCTTCTGCGACAATCAGGCGATGCCGATCACTGCCGCGGGCGAAGGTTTTCTGTCCCTGGACGTCGATGGTGGCTGTCGCAGTTTCGTAGAAGCGAACCGAGCGGAAGGCTTCGGCATCGCGACCGGTGCCGGGTAGACGCTGTTCGAGGTATTCGAGCTTTCCATCCACATCCAGTTCGAGCGAACGGGCCTTGGCAGCGTTGACTGCGGTTTCCAGCTGACCTTTGACTTTGATTGTGGATTTGACTTTGAAAGTCCGCGGGGACTGGGCTGACTCCTGGAGCTCATAGGTTTCCGCTGAGACCGTCTGGGCCGAGAACAGCAGGCAGGCTGTTGTCAGACCGAGGCAGAAGAACTTCACGATGGATGAGGGCAGGGCTGCATTCAATGACGACATGCGGAAGGCTCCGTAAATCAAGCGTCCATACTGATTGGAGAAGGAAAGCCGATTTGTTTACTCGTTGATCAATAATCTGGACTGCTGAGCCATCTCACGCGCTGCGGCAGAAATACCTGCCACATCCAGTCCCAAATCGGCCAGGAGTTCCCCACGATGACCGTGTTCGATAAATCGATCGGGAATACCCAGACGTCTGAGGTGCTGCGTGTTGATGCCGGCTTCGTTAGCCGATTCCAGCACAGCGGATCCAAAACCGCCACAGAGTGTACCTTCTTCAACGGTAATCACAAAGCCCGATTCCTGCAGGGCCTGATGGATGACCTCGGTATCCAGGGGTTTGGCGAAGCGGGCGTTGATCACGCCGACATCGAGCCCCTCTTCCCGCAACTGCTCAGCGGCTCGGACACAGTCGGTAAACAGGGATCCGAAGGCGACGAGCATGCCATCTTTGCCCCAGACATAGACTTCGGACTTGCCCAGTTCGACAGGGGCAACCTGACGTTCAACCGCATCGGCGGCTGCTTTGGGATAGCGAATGGCTGTCGGGCCATCGAAGGTCAGCGAGAATTCCAGCATGCGTTCGACGTCCTGGGCATCGCCGGGGGACATCAGCACAATGTTGGGGAAGCACCGCATGTAAGTATTATCAAAGGCACCATGGTGGGTTGGACCATCTTCGCCGGCAATCCCGGCGCGGTCCAGACAGAAGGTGACGGGCAGATTCTGCAGGGCCACTTCCTGGAAGATGTGGTCGAAGCTCCGCTGCAGGAAGGTGCTGTAGATATCGACGATCGGTCGCAGACCGGCTTTGGCCATCCCGCCGGCGAATGCGACCGCGTGAGCTTCACAAATGCCGGTATCGAAGAAGCGATCGGGGAAGGCGTCACGAATTTTGCCCAGTTTATTACCGGCACACATGGCTGCGGTGAGCACAACAACGCGTTCGTTGTCGGTCATGGCCTGGAGGATCGAATTGCTGACGACGTCGGTATAAGCCTTGGATTTAGCGGCCCCCGGCTTTTCGATAGGAACGATTTCGTTGTCTTCGTTCCGCTGAAACGGAGCCGGTGCGTGGAAAGAGACCGGATCGTTGGTGGCCGGCTCAAAGCCATGCCCTTTTTCCGTCAGTACGTGCAGCAGAACCGGGCCTTTGATGTTCTTGATCATCTGCAGATAACCGGACAGTGATTCAATATCGTGTCCGTCTACCGGGCCGATGTAGCGGAAGCCCATTTCCTCGAAGAGCATGCCGCCATGCAGGAAGCCTTTGACGGCTTCTTTGAAGCTGCCCAGTGTGCTTTCCATCGACTCGCCGACGACGGGCAGCTTATTCAGCAGCCAGGAGACATCGCGTTTGAGTCCGTTATAGAAGGGGGCGACACGTGCTTTATCCAGGTACTTTGCAAGTCCGCCGACACGGGGGCAGATTCCCATTTTATTGTCGTTCAGGATGACGAGGACATCCTGGTTGAGGCCGGCGGCGTTGTTCATCGCTTCGAAGACCACGCCCGAAGGGAGTGCGCCGTCACCGATGACGGCCACCGATTTGCGTCCCGGTTCGCCGGCGAGATCGTCGCCCGCTTTGAGGCCCATGACGGTCGAGACACTGGCGCCGGCATGCCCGGTCATGAAGAGGTCGTAGTCACTCTCTTCCGGGTTGGGGTAGCCCATCAGGCCCCCTTTGCGGCGGATACTGGAGATCTCTTCGTAGCGGCCGGTGATCAGTTTGTGTGGGTAGATCTGATGCCCGGTATCCCAGATGAGACGATCCTTGCGGAAATCGTACGCGAGGTGCAGGGCAATACAGAGTTCGACAACTCCCAGGTTACTGGCAAAGTGAGCCGACCGGTCTTCCACCACGGTACACAAAACTTCACGTATTTCGTCTGCCAGTGTTTCGAGTTCAGACCCGGAAAGCGTTCTCAAATCCACGGGGGATTTGATCCGGGGAAGAATTTCGATTTTCATCAGTGATCTCGTTCTAATATAAAGTGGGCCAGTTCTTCCAATCTTTGGCCGTGGCTCCCAAGTGGGGCGATCGAGAGGCACGCTTCCTCAACTAAATTTTGGGCGCGTTGGCGACTATCTTCAACGCCAATCAGCGAGGGGTAAGTTAATTTACCGTGATCGGCGTCTTTTCGCACGCCTTTTCCCATTTTTTCTTCATCACCTGTTAAATCAAGCAGGTCGTCAGTTATTTGGAATGCCAATCCTATGCAGGTTCCGTATCTCTCCAGGTTTCGCAGTATTTCGGGGTCGGCGCCTCCGATGCGGGCCCCCATGGTGAGGGCACTGCAGATCAGTCGACCGGTTTTGCGACGGTGGATGGCTTCCAGCTGCTCGAGTGTGGCTTCTGTCAGGTGTTCGGACTCGAGATCCGCGACCTGTCCACCGACCATGCCGACGGCTCCAGCGGCGTTGGCCAGGTCGACACAACAGTCTGCTGCAATTGATTTTACTTCGATTTCGCTGGCCAGCAGTTCAAACGCCCGCGTGAGCAGGGCATCGCCGGCGAGAATTGCGTTGGCTTCCCCGAACTTAATGTGACTGGTGGGCATGCCCCGACGGAGGGCATCATCATCCATAGCGGGGAGGTCGTCATGGATCAGCGAATAGGTGTGCACCATTTCGATCGCGCAAGCAGCGGGGAGGGCGGATTGCGGGTCTCCGCCACAGGCTTCACAGCTGAGCAGTACGAGGATGGGACGGAGCCGTTTTCCCCCGGCAGAGAGGCTGTAAGACATTGCCTCTTTGAGAATGGGTGGGCAGTCGGTTGAGGAATCCAGGGCCGCGTCCAGACGCTGGTTGACCTGTTCCTGCAGACTGCTCCACATGGCTTTGAAGGACGGGGGCTGACTCATACCGTTACGTTCTTTGTGTTGAAGAGAGGGCGTGTTTATGTATCTGATTCGGCTGCTGTCGCGAGATCCAGGCCGATCTGGCAGGCTTTGAGATATTCATCGATCATCAGCGTCTCGCTGGTGGTATGAATATCCTGCTGGCCACAACCGAGGGTGACGGTGGGGAATCCGTGGGCGGTCATCCAGTTGGCATCCAGTCCGCCATTTCCAATGGTGAGGTCGGGAGTCCCGCCCCGTTTCCGGATCGCCTGGCTGGCGGTCTGGACGGCGGGTTCATCCTTGGAGAGTCGGAAGGAGTCGTATTTTAAGTAGGACTCAAACGAAACACGGCCTTTTTGTCCGGCACTGTTTTTCGTGGATTTGGCTGCTTTTTCAAAGGCTTTTTTGAATTCCTTGAGGATGCGTTCGCGGAAGCGGGGGTTATGGCTGCGGGCTTCTGCTTTAATCGTAAGTTCCGGCATGACGACGTTGGTGGCTGCTCCGCCGGACAGGACGCCGATATTGCTGGAGCCTGAGTCTTTGCCTTTGACAACCAGTCCGTGCCAGCCGTTGGTAGCGAGATCGTCAATGGCTCTGCCCGCGATGACGGCGGCACTGACGCCGAGTTCGGGGTGGGCACCCGCGTGGCTGGCGAGTCCATTGATGTGAATCAGCATGCCTGAATCACCGGTGGCACCGATGCAGACCATGTCGGCCAGTTTGCCGTCCCAGTTGAAGCACATGGCTGGTTTGCCCAGCTTGCTGGTGGTCAAATGCCGCACGCCGACCAGGCCAATCTCTTCCTGCACCATCCAGACGAAGGTGAGAGGAGGGTGGGGCAGATCCTGTTCGAGGATGGTGATCAGGGCATTGAGAATCACACTGCAGCCCCCGCGGTCGTCAGCTCCCAGAGCAGTGAGCGGGCTCTTTGAATGGATCAGCTTCCCTTTTTTGACCGGTTCCGCTCCGACACAGAGAGGGACTGTGTCCATGTGGGCCATCAGGAGCCGCCGCGGTCCTTTCACCGTACCGGGCAGTTTGACGATCATGTTCCCACATTCACCACCAATGCTGCTCTTCTTATGGGCGGTGTCGAAGGTGATCTGTTTCTCGGGGAGACCGGCGGCGATGAGTCTGCGCTGGATTTCGGCGGCGATCTGGCCTTCCTCTCCACTTTTTCCGGGGATGGCCATCAGCTCGGTGACAAGTTGTAATGCCCTCTTGTCATTGACTTTAGGTGTAGTGTTTTTGGGTTGGCTCATGGGGCTCTCGTCCAGATCGAAGATGAAATGGTCGTCTTCTAAAGCGTCAGAAACGAACCAAAGGATGATGCAAGGTACGTACTCGGCTCTGTTTTTTCAATGCGGAGCCGTCGTCGTTTTCGCGTGCAGAGTGGCTCTGAGAGACTCATATTGCTGTATTTACCGATGAAACTTAGAATCCCGCCTTCTTGATTCGCCGAAATTCCGTAACGGGGCACGGACGCCTCGGACAGAATCTTAGCAGCGGTATTCTGATAATTGAAAATGATTCGTTCACGCCTGCGCTGGCTCAAGCATTTAACGCTGGCACTGCTGACTCTCGTCCTCCTTGCGGTCGGGAGTGAGGTCGCGTTACGTATCGAGGAATACCGGCAGCAGGAGAGTGTCAGCAGTTATGACGCCGACGGTTTTCTGATTCCCTCAGATGTCAGCTATCACCGCATCCGTCCCCTGCAGCAGGTCACGCGGAAGCATCCGGATACCGAAGAGGTCGTCCAGTTTTCGATCAACAGCATGGGATTGCGGGGCAAAGAATATGCGATTCCCAAGCCGACAGGCGTGTACCGGATCCTCTGTCTTGGTGGAGAGACCGTCCTGGCCCCTGAAATGGCAGACGAGGATACGTTCTGCGTCAGGCTGGAACAACTGCTGCAGAAACAGACTCAGCTCAAGGTGGAAGTGATCAATGCAGGCGTGCCTGATGCCTGTCCGCTGATGTCTTATCTGCACCTGCGGCATTCGCTGTCAGGGCTGCAGCCGGATCTGATCCTGTTTAATTTTGATATGTCCGATGTTGCCAACGATCACGCATTACGCCGCTTCACGCAGATCGGTGACACGGGTGTGCCGCTCTGTGCGATGCATCCGCTGTTTGAAGAGATGAATGCTCCCGAGAAGCTGGAAAGCCATTTCCTGGTCTACCGGTATCTGCTGAGATGGTTAGGAGATTACTGGGTTCAGAACCAGCCTGCGGGACTGGATCGTGATATTGATACTCCCCAGGGGACTTTTCTCTGGCTGGAAGATCATCCGCCCGACTGGTCCGTGTATGTGCGTCAGACGCTGGAGCCGATACAGAATATTCAGCAGATCTCACAGGGAACCTACTCTCGGTTCATTCTGGCGACTTATCCCAAGCCCTGGCAGGTTTCCGAGTCTGCGATGAGTGGAAAAAACGCGCGGGCCGCGGTGGGAGTCCGTGACGGGGTGAAGTACGGCAGCCGGTTTCCCTTTGAACTGCTGGAGACGTACTCCAAGCAGTTGAATGTGCCCTATTGTGATACTTCGCCTGTATTTCAGGCGATTCAGAACCCGGATCGTTATTTTCTGGAGAACGTACCCCAGTTTTCGCGTGAGGGGCATGCGTTGTATGCCCGCGAGCTGGCACTTTATATTTTAAAGGAGATCCCCGGCATCTGGTCTGATCCGGTTCCTTCGCCTTCTGAGCAGGCGCCACAACAGGCGCTGGCTCCGCTGCGCTGAGAAAAGCGGTGAGAAAGATGAATAAACGGACTATAACAACTATCGTGATTGTAGAGGCAGTTCCAGAGCCGTCTGATTCATCATCAGGCTATCTGGGGACAAAGAGACAGCGGCAGGTTTGAGGGGCTTCCCTCAACCCGATGCAGAATGGCAAATTCTTTGATTTTCAAAGGGTTTAAGACAAAACTACGACCTACCTTTTACTTATGTGAAGTCCGCTTCACAGGGCAGCAGGTAGCGAAAAATATTCATCGGTCGATGCAATGCGGAAATTTGATCTGCAGAGGTCTCTGAGCCTTTACTGCGGGACCGGTTTTGAAATTGATTGAGGAAAGATTTTCATGAGTTCATACGAGACCGCATGCCGTTACTTCGACCAGGCTTCCCGTCAGGTGGGGCTTTCGCGGAACATGCAGGAGCTGCTCAGGACGCCGGAGCGCGAGGTCAAGGTAGAAGTTGCGATCGAACGCGACAACGGAGAAATTGCCACTTACATCGGTTACCGGGTGCAGCACGACAGCTCCCGCGGGCCCATGAAAGGGGGACTGCGTTTTCACCCCGAAGTGAACGGTGATGAAGTGCTGGCACTGGCGTCCCTGATGACCTGGAAGACCGCGCTGGTCAACATTCCATACGGAGGAGCCAAAGGGGGCATCTCCGTCGATGTGTCCAAGCTGTCCCAGGGAGAACTGGAGCGGGTGACCCGCAAGTTTATCGACAAGATCTACGATGTGATCGGTCCCCTTAAGGATATTCCGGCCCCGGACATGGGAACCAACGCCCAGGTGATGGCCTGGATTATGAACCAGTATGAAAAGTATTGTGGCTTCAACCCGGCCTGTGTGACCGGTAAACCACTGGAACTCCATGGCGCAGATGGACGTGAAGAGGCGACGGGCCGCGGTGTGGCGATGATCACGCGGCAGACGCTGGATCATATGAAAATCGATCTGGCCGGTGCGACGGTGGCGATTCAGGGATTCGGCAACGTAGGGAGTTTTGCCGCACAATTTCTGGATGAGTTCGGAGCCAAGATTGTCGCAGTTTCCGATGCCAGCGGGGGGATTTACTGTGCAGATGGCATCAACATCCCCAAGCTGATGGAGTACTGTAAAGATACCAAAGCCGTGCGCGGGTTTCCGGAGACGGAAGCGATTTCGAACGATGAAGTTCTGGCTTCCAATGTGACCGTGCTGATTCCGGCAGCCCTCGGGGGCGTGCTGACGAAAGAGAACGCCAAAGAGGTCCGGGCGCGGTGCATCATTGAAGCCGCTAACAACCCGACTGACCCGGATGCGGATGAAATTTTCTCGAAAAATGAGATCGTGGTGGTGCCCGATATTCTAGCCAATGCCGGCGGAGTAACCGTCAGTTACTTCGAATGGGTTCAGAACAGACAGCACTTCAGCTGGGAAAAAGCTCGCGTTCGTTCCGAGTTAGACCGTATTATGGATGACAGCTTTGAGCTTGTCTGGAAGATTGCCACTGATAAAAAAGTCTCACTCCGCATTGCCGCCTATATTCTGGGCATAGGTCGTGTGGGGCGGGCCACCGTGATGGGAGGCATCTGATCGCGGTTTTTAAAGGGATCACAGCCATGATCTGGCAGTGATCAAAAGCTAACTTAATTTTACACCAGGCGCTATAGAAGAGGTGATATAAATGGTTTCCACAGAGCAGCTGATCAATGACTGCGTGTTGTTTCAGTCAGTTACGCCGGAGGAAATGGACGAATTGCTCGACCAGGCTGAGACAGAGGATTTTCCGGAAGGGGTCCGCATTCTGGATGAAGGCAATTCGACACGTTATCTCTGGATCATTCAGCGCGGTACCTGCGAGGTTCGCAAGCAGCTTTCCAACGGAGATGAACAGACATTGACCGAGTTGGGGCCCCTGTCCATTTTTGGTGAAATGTCCTTTTTCAAACCGGCTCCGCATTCGGCGAGTGTGGTGGCGACTTCCGATGTGTCCATCGTGCGGATTCCCTGGAACAACTTCGATCAACTGCTGAAAGCGGGAGTCAGCGGGGCGCAGAAAGTCGTTTATAATACCGTGCGAATCATGTCTGACCGTCTGAGGACCATGGATAAATGGTCAGCAGAAATGGTTGAAAGCTGTGGTACCAAGACCAAGAATGCGGAATGGCACGAGTTTCGTTCCAAGCTGTATTCCGACTGGCAATTCTGAACACAGATCTCTCCGGGAACTCAAATTCTTCCGGAGAGTGTTTAAAATAGATAAAATTAGAAGGTTATCAGCGCGAAAAGTGATCCCGCGTTGACACATTTCCGCTGATTGCTGATACTTCGGAATGCGGAACCCGGTTCGTCTGGACTGCGGTGGGCGATACAGAAGCGCACCGCTCGGGTGAAGTCTGTGTCAATATTTTAGAGAATCCACATTCCACAGCTGTTATCTGTTTCAGATTAACCCGGTGGCAGGGGCCGGTGAATCCCTGCTTAGATCGCTTGAAGCTATGAGTAGTACGACCGAATTAGACCTGGCGCAATACACAGAACAACTGGCTCAGCAGGCCCGCGCTGCGTCGCGTAAACTGGTTTCCGCTAATGGGAACCAGAAAAATGCCTGGCTCCGCCGGATGACCGAACTGATTCGGGAACGGACTCCTGATTTACTGGCTGCGAACGAACGCGATATCGAGCAGGCTCCCGAATATGGTTTGTCGGAAGCGTCGATCGACCGTCTGCGATTGACCGCAGCGCGGCTCGAGGGCATCATCACGGCGCTGGAAGAGATCATGGCTTTACCTAATCCGGTTGGCGAAGTGATTGACAGTAACATGCGTCCCAACGGGCTGCTGGTGACCCGGGTGCGGGTGCCTCTGGGCGTGGTGTTCTTCATTTATGAGTCGCGTCCGAACGTGACCATCGATGCGGCCGCATTATGCGTGAAGAGCGGCAACGCGGTGATCTTACGCGGCGGAAAAGAAGCCTTTCACAGCAATATGGCCTTTTATCAGCTACTGCAGGAAGGGCTCCGCGACGTGGGGCTGCCTGAGCAGGCCGTCCAACTGGTGGAGACCACCGATCGCGAAGCGGTGGGGCATTTTCTGAAGTTGAACAAATACATTGATGTGACCATTCCCCGTGGCGGTAAGGGGCTGATCGAGCGTGTGGCCCGTGATGCCACGATGCCTGTGATCAAGCATTTCGACGGGATCTGCCACGTCTACCTCGATAAGACGGCAGATCCGGAACTGTCAAAGCGGATTACAGTCAACAGTAAGTGTCAACGGCCCGGTGTGTGTAATGCCGCCGAGTGCCTGCTGGTGCACGCTGACGTCGCAGAGACGTTATTGCCCGAAGTCGCGAAAGCGCTGCTGGATGCAGGGGTTGAGCTGCGGTGTTGCCCCCGTTCTCTGGAACTGGTGGGAACCGGGGTGCCTGCGACCGAGGAAGATTATGGCACCGAGTACGGGGCGAAGATCCTGTCGGTTAAGGTCGTTGAGGATATGGATGCTGCGATTGAGCACATTCATCAGTACGGTTCGGGACATACCGAATCCATCATTACGACCGAACTGGCGGCAGCAGAGAAGTTCACGACCGAGGTTGATTCTGCGGCTGTGATCGTGAATGCCAGCACGCGTTTCAATGATGGTGGCGAGTTCGGCCTGGGAGCGGAGATCGGCATCAGTACAGACAAATTTCATGCACGGGGCCCCTGTGGGCTCAACGAATTGACGAGTTATAAATACGTGGCCCACGGAGCAGGGCAGATCAGAGAATAGAGGGGAAACAAGTTTTTGCGACCCGGCCGGTGAGCCTCATATCCCGGCGGGCTGTGAATTACAGGGAGGCCAGGGATGGCAGACGTACTCAGTCAAAATGAAGTGGAATCGTTGTTATCGGCGCTGGATCCATCTGCCGGCTCTTCCGGTGGAGGGAGTCGACCGGCGGCCCGGAATACCGATTTCAATTCCCAGATCAGCATCTACGACTTCAAACGCCCGGAACGCGTCAGTAAAGAGCAGATGCGGGCGTTTCGCGCTTTGCATGAAAGCTTCAGCCGGGAGTTCGGGGCGGCACTCAGCGGGATGCTGCGGTCGATTATTGAAGTCAAACTGATCAGCGTGGACCAGCTGACGTATTCTGAATTCGTCTTCAGTCTGGAAAACCCGACCTGCTTCAACCTGCTCGAATCCGAGACTCTGGACGGGCATATTATTCTGGATATCAGCCCTTCGATTATCTTCCCGATCATCGACCGGCTGCTGGGAGGGGATGGCCACACCCACGGTGCCTACCCCAACCGGGCTCTTACCGAAATCGAAATCCGCCTGGTGTCGCGTATTACCGGCCTGGCGATTGAGGGGATCGAATCTGCCTGGAGTAACCTCTGCGACTGGAAGCTGCGGGTTTCCCAGGTGGAAAGCAATCCTCAGCTGGTTCAGATCGTGCCCCCGAACGAAGTGATCGTGCTGATCTCTTTCGAAGTGACGATGGGGGAGACCCGGGGCATTATCAACCTCTGTATTCCCTTCAATACAATTGAGCCGCTGTCGAACAAGCTGACTTCAGATACCTGGTCGGCTTATAAGAAGAAAACGCCTGACATGCGTCAGCAGTTGAATCTGGAAGCGAGTGTCTCCAAGTCCAAGATCGAGATGAAGGTAGAGCTGGATCACAGTCGGCTGACTGCGGGTGAGGTGATGAATCTGGCGGTCGGTGACGTAATCATGTGTAACAAGGGGAGTGCCCAGAGCCTGACGGTGGAAATTGAAGGGGCGCCGGTCTTCACGGCTTATCCGGGTGTTTATAAGGGGCATAAGGCGATCAGCATTGAAAAAATGCTGGCGGTACCCAAAGATATCATCGAGCAGCGGATCAAGCAGGCGGAAGCAGGCCAGGCCTGACGCGGGTGAATACGCTGGCGATGTGGTCGCATGTTTACATTTTCCTGGTTGAGCCACTGCTGAATGACCTGCAGCGGGAGTCATCGCCCGCGAGATTGAAGGATTCCGAGCGTTCACGTCGACTGGAGAACGCGAGTTTTCGGGAAATCGGTTTTTTTCTCTGCAGGAATACGGAATTTACTCCCGTTTCGGTGGAAAACCAGAGGGGAGGCTGATTATACTGCCCGATCAATCTACAGCGCTACCGTTGTGGTTTCTGTTTTTATGAACAGTATTCTTTGCTGTTGACCGGGTGAAATCTGGTCCGGTAAAGAGATATATAGATAGTGTCATTCAGGACTTACGCTTTGAAACTCTGTTGTGTCAGAGAGCCGGCGAAGGCTGAAGTCATTTACGAAGATTGAAGAACAATGCCCAAGCAAAAGACTCACAAAGGATTGAAGAAGCGTTTTAAGATTACCGCTTCAGGAAAAGCCAAGCACCGCAAAGCATTTCGGGGCCACATTCTGAGCAAGAAGAGCCCCAAGCGGAAAATCGGTCTGCGTAGCGATGGCGTCGTGACCGGAACGGAAGCGAAGCTGATCGTGGAAGCCCTGCGTCCCGGTTCTTAAACCGTTCCCGATTCCCCTGACGACGGCACGCGGGGAAACGATCCTGACAGAATCCAGATTACACATTCAGTTGGAAAGTAATAATGCGAGTTAGCAAAGGTTCAGCTCGACGTCGAGCCAAGAAAAGACTGTTTAAAGAAGCCCGTGGTAATTACGGTGGCCGCAGCAAATTGTTGCGTACCGTAAAAGAAACAATCATTCGGTCTCGTGCTTACGCCTACCGTGACCGTCGGGTTCGCAAACGTGAATTCCGCGCTCTGTGGATTACCCGTATTACCGCTGCCTGTCGTGCACGGGGTACGAACTATTCTCAGTTCATTAATGGTCTGTCCAAAGCGGGCATCACGCTGAACCGGAAGTCTCTCAGCGAGCTGGCGATTTCTCAGCCTCAGATCTTCGATGAGATCGTCAAAGCAGCACAGGCAGCTCTGGCAGCATAATCTGCCTTTTCTGCTGAAATAAGCCAAATTCCAGCCGGATCTGTTTTTAACAGGTCCGGCTGTTTGCGTTGGTACCTGGCTGTGGGGAGAGCGAAAATTGCCATACGCAAAACGGGACGGATCTGGTAAATTCAGTCATCGTTCCCGCCTGTGGGCTTAGACAGGCCTGGGTTTCTCGTTTTGATCCGCAGGGAGGCAGGAGAGTATGACTCACTTAAAGCGAGTATCGTACCGACCGCAGCAGCTCCGAAGATTGCTGCTGGCGTGGATGCTGGGCGTGTCGTGCGTCTGTCTCCTGAATGCCTGCACTGGCGTGCGTCGCGTGGTACCTGCCCCGCTGGTGTTTGAAGAGCAGTCGCAGAAGATCCTGGCGATCGCTCCTTTGGGTACGCCGAAAGCCGAGGCGATTCAAAAGCTGACGGACGCCGGCATCAGTGGAGAATTTGCTTCCAGTCCGTCCATCTATTACTGCGATCTGTGGGAGCAGGAGAACGGCAACCGCTGGCACATGAATGTCGCGTTGCTGTTCAATGAGCAGGGCGAGCTGTATAAGACGCGGCCCGCTCAGGCGGATGTCACCTGGCAGAGTGCGGAAGAGGCGGCTGAGAGTGAGCAGGCTGTCGGACAGGCGACGGAACAGGTGCTCCAGTGAGCCTGAGGCTTCAACTGTCGACCGGGTCGGCGGGTTTTTCCAGCAGCTGAATATGGCCCTTGCAGAACTTGCAGGCGGCGACAGAACCCAGGTACTTGCGGGCGATGCGCAGCTCTTCTTTGCAGTGTGGGCACTTCGTGTAGAACGCGGAAGCGACATGGCTGCGGGATTCGTCCGGGAGCTGGATTGTGGACTGACAGAAGTTGCAGCTGACCTGTTTGCCCAGGTACTTTTTGTGGACCCGGAGTTCTTTGCTACAGTCGGGGCACTGGAAGTAGAAGCCGATCGGAAAGGCGTCAATGCGGACAGCGAGTTCCTTGAGCGGGTGAAAGGCGGGGATCTCGACGGTGTCGTGTTCGAGGTCTTCATTCAGCAGCTCACGGCAGGTCTGGCAGTGAACGAGGTTCGCAGGCATGTCCTCCCCACAGCGTGGACAGGGGCCGCCGGGCCAAGCGGGCATGGTCAGTCCTTCTTTATCAAAATTTCAATTAGAGTCACTGACAGATTTGAGATGGCCCGGTATCTCGTCTGGAGAGTCTGTCAAAAGGAAATGGAACGGGCTTCCAGAGAACGCGGAAGCCCGTCATACCGTTGTAGCTGAATTATAACAGAACCCGTGATTGATATGAATCAGTTTTTTCTAATTCTGTATCCATCACGCCTGTGCTTACTTTTGGGCTTCGAGGCAGTAGAGGTTCTTGAAGGTTCGCAGGAACATGCGTCCGTTGGCGACGACCACGGTAGCGTGGCTCTGATCTCCGAGCTTGATTTTTTCGTAAGCTTTGAAGTTGGGAGAGGCGTCGACCATGGCGACTTCGCCATTTTCGTCGATGCAATACAGGACGCCGTTAATGCAGACGGGGGAGCTGCTGTAGTCGCCAGCGATACGTTCGGTCCAGACGTTCTTCTGGGTGGCGAGATCAACACAGCTGATCACGCCGGCATCGCCCCAGAGGTAGAGGTGTCCTTCATAGACAACGGGGGTCGGCACATAAGGCAGCTTGGTGGACCGTTCGTATTTGATGTGGGTTTCCTTGATGTTTCCTGACCCGGTGGGATCGACGCCGTAGAGCAGCTTGCCGCGACCTCCGCCGCCACAGGTGGCGAAAATGAGTCCTTCGCCGTAGACGGGTGAGGAGACGGTTCGCATCGGAAATTCGCCGGTAGTCCAGTTGACTTTACCGTTTTCCGGGTTGAGGCTGCTGATACCGGTGGCCCCACTGACGCAGATCAGCTGTGGTCCGGTGTTGGGGTGTTCGATGATAATTGGAGTGGCGTAAGAGGTTCTCCGGACGGCCCGGTCGGCTTTCCAGACGATTTCTCCGTTGAGCTTGTTGAAGGCAGTGACCGAGCTGGGCCCCTGCTGATCGTTGGTGGCGATGACCAGGTTCTTGTAGATCATGGGAGAGCTACCGTGACCGTGCTGGCTGGTGAAGGAGCCCAGGTCGCGTTCCCAGATCTTGTTGCCTTTGAAGTCGTAGCAGATGAGCATGTAAGATTCTTCGTCGGCGAATTCGACGTAGACGTGCTCGCCGTCAGTGGCCGGCGTGCTGGAGGCCCAACTGCCTTTGCGGTGCTTGTGGCTCTTTTTCAGTTTGGTTTCCCGCTTCCACTTTTCTTCCCCGGTTTTGGGATCGAGGCAGAACAGGTAGCGTGTTTCGCCTTCACCCAGGGCGGCGGTGACGAACAGGTTGTCTCCCCAGATGGAGGGAGAGGAGTGTCCGAGGCCCGGGAGTTCTTTGTGCCAGGCGTAGTCCTTTTCGGTCCAGCTTTGGGGGAAGCCCTTCTCGCTGGAGAGGCCAGATCCGTCAATCCCCCGGAAACGAGGCCAGTTTTCGGCCTGAATGGAGGAAAACGCCAGCAGGCAGAAGCAGAGGGCTGCTGTGAACTTCAGGGCAGGAGAGAACGCACGGGAAGGCAGTAAATCTTTCATGGGAGATTCTCTATATGCGGAATTACAGGCAGGATGTTATTGAGATTTCACAGGATTAGCTTGACGAATTTTATGTTCTGGTGCAAGTTAATTGAATATAATATTTGATAGGGCTATCGTAAGTAAACAGGGCGTACGGGTTTCGGCAATGTTTGCGAAACGCATGCCTGTCAGTTCTTTCATGAGGCATCAGGTGCACGGGCCGGAGGTCTGTGTGTTCTTTCCTGCGTAATTATCTATGCATAATTCTGAAAAACAAAATTCCAAGACTGCCTCAACGGTGGCCTACCTGATCGTGCAGGAAGTGGACGAACGGGGCAAGGTCTACCGTCTGGTGGACCGCCAGGTGACGACCATCGGGCGTGCTCCGACCAATCGAATCGTACTGGACGACGAAGTCTGCAGCCGCAGCCACTGTGAGATCTTCTACAGCGATGGTGGCTGGTACATTCGCGATCTGGGCAGCCGTAACGGCACATTGGTGCAGGGCCTCGCGATTTCGCAGGACCATCGACTGCAGGAAGGGGATGTGGTTGAGATCGGTGACAGCGAGGCGATCTTCACCTTCGATGTCTCGCGATTCTCTGCGCGTCCGACTTCGGACGGTTCGAGTGCGGTGATCGACAGCGAGACGATGGGAGTCGGGCAGCAGTCGAGTTGGGATGAGCTGAATATGCCCGAGATTGTTCAGCGCAAAAGCCACACCCGGTTTCACACGCCGCCCCCCGCGTCACAGATCGATCGAGATCGTGCCAGCCGGGAACTGGGGCGTCTGTATCGACTGGCCCTGGAGATGGGGAATGCCCAGTCCGAACAGGAGCTGTGCCAGATCGTGCTGAACGGCCTGTTTGAAGGAACGAGTGCCGACATTGGTGCGATTCTGAACCTCGATCCGAGTAAAAGCCTGCCCCGCAAGCCGGAAAATCTGAGGGTGATCGCCTTTCAGTCCGTGGATGAGCTGCCTTATCGAAAGCCGTCCGACTACCTTTCCAAGATGGTCTTCGACGAGGGGGATGCGCTGCTGGCGCACAACATCGCCGACGACAGCAAGCTCTCGACACGCGACAGCCTGGGGAAGATTCATGCCCAGAGCGTGATCTGTGCTCCGCTGCGTAACAAGAACGGAGTGTCGGGGCTGATCCACCTCTATTCGACCAACCCGGATAATCCACTGGATTCAGAGGATCTGGAATTCACGCTGGCGCTCGCCGATCAGCTGGCGGTATCACTGCAGAACCTGAGTGAGAAACTGCAGCTCTCAGACGGTCTGGCTCGGATGGAGGGGGAGAACAAGGCACTCCGCGAACAGCTGGAACTGGAGAGCGAGCTGGTGGGGCAGAGCCCGAGCATGGTGGCGTTGAAGGAACAGATTCTCCGCATCGCCCCGACGGATGCGAGCGTATTGATCCGGGGGGAGAGTGGGGTCGGGAAAGAACTGGTGGCCCGGGCGATCCACTTCAACAGTCATCGGAAGAAGCAGCCGTTCGTCTGTATGAACTGTGCGGCGTTAAGTGAGGGGCTGCTGGAGAGCGAACTGTTCGGCCACGAGAAAGGGGCCTTCACCGGTGCGACGAGTCAGAAGCCCGGGAAATTCGAACAGGCGCACCGCGGGTCGCTGTTTCTGGATGAAGTCGGGGAGATGTCCCTGGCGGTCCAGGCGAAGTTTCTGCGCGTGCTGGAAGGACACTCCTTCGAGCGGGTCGGGGGGAGTGCCTCGATTGACGTGGATGTCCGTGTCGTGGCGGCGACGAACCGCGATATGGAGAAGGCGGTTGCCAAGGGGACGTTTCGGCAGGACCTGTATTTCCGGCTGCATGTGGTAGAGGTGAGTGTTGATCCGTTGCGGGTGCGTGCGGATGATATTCTGTTGCTGGCGAACTACTTCCTGAACCGGTTCGTGACTAAAACGGGGCGACCAATACGCGGGTTCACTGACCAGGCCGAGGCTCTGCTGGAATCGTATCACTGGCCGGGCAATGTCCGCGAACTGCAGAATACGATCGAGCGGGCTTTTATCCTGTGTACGAGTGATGTGGTGGATGCGGAGGACATTCAGCTCTCCGCGGTGGGGATGGAGAGTGATCCTCAAAGTGTGCTGCCGGCTGTGCACAGAGGCTTCCGGGAGATCTCTCTGGAAGAGGTGGAGCAGGAACATATCCTGTCGGTGTTAAATAACACCAACTGGAACAAGTCCCGATCCGCTCAGATCCTCGGTATTGAGCGGTCGACTCTGGATCGTAAGTTGAAGCGATATGGTATCAGCCGGCCCTGAGCGGGCTCTGAGGGGCTCTCAGGTGGGATCTGGTGAGCCAGGGCCCGGTTTTGAGTGATCGAAAAAATCAACATCGATCGGCTGCTGATCGGCAGGAATTGCCAGCGTTGGGAGACTTGGGTCTATGGGCGATTCGATTTCAGAGTAGTTTGCAAAAATGTCAAAAATCTTGTTGACATTTTAGCATAAAAACTCAAGAATTGTCCTGTAAACAGGGGATATCAATTGGGTGTCCTCTCTTGCGGCGCCTAGCTGCAACCTTGAACTTTCGGGATGTTTTTTCAACACCAGAACTAGAAGAGTTTCCCGCCTGATAAAAACTTCCCACACCCTTGGAGGGTGTTGCTTTCAATCTCCCAAATAACGCAATGGAAGCGTACGCTACGAGCGATTGAATTTCTCGGTTTGGTAGAGATGACTGAATTTTATTGTTCCACGTAGAGGGTTTGTCTGCTCATATGGTATGGGCTGAAAGCCTGGGCTTATTAATTGTTGTTGGAGAAAGAAGAAGAGAATGTCGGCATTTTTGATGGGTACAGATGACGTTGAGAATCTTTCATACGAACTTGAAGATGATCAGTCACTGGTCAGCTACGAAGATGGTGATTACCAGGATGAGTTCTCGGAAGATGGCTACGAGCCTAATTTTGATGCTCTGTTTGGTGAAGAAGAGTACCGTCAAATGGGCATCAACCCGGACGAAGCTACTCAGGCCAAACCTGGATCAGAACAGAAAGTTCTGATGCTTGCCGCTCGCTATGCTGCTGGCCTGCCTCTCTGGAATCACAGTGATTGCTATGATCACGGACCAGGGGAAAACCTGCTGCAGGGTCTGCTTGCTTAAAGCGATCGATCTGTTCAGTCAACAGATCGTGATATTTACATAGAAAAGGGCCTTCAGAACTTTCTGAAGGCCCTTTCTCTGCGCCTGGAGGTCGCTCCTGAACCTCTGTGGCTGTAATTTCGTTTCGAAAACATCCGGTATAGATTGCCGGGTTTTTGCAGACAGTCTGAGTTCCTGCTTGGAATTGGATCTTTGGTCTGCTATCATCGACTAGTGAACACTGCTTTCGAGATGGAAGTGTCGTGTTCGCATTCCGTGCTCTCCCTTCGCTACGAAACCCGTGGTGAACCTGCCTGAGAGTCTCCTGCTGAAACGTACCTGCCTGAGAAGACTTACCTGTAAACATCCAACCTGATTTTTCATACCGTAGCTGAACCCGGCTTACGTAACCCGCATTTAAATTTGTGCTGTTCACTCATCCAGAGAGGCTGCAGACCACGGTCTGCTCAGGGTCGCTTTCCCGCTTCTGCCCGGGTGATTGATGTTTGTATTTATTGATTTGAACCTGATTCTGGAGTTACCCATGAGCGCTCGCAAACGAGGATTCACTCTGATCGAACTACTGGTGGTGATTGCCATCATCGCTATTTTGATCGCTTTACTGCTGCCCGCCGTCCAACAGGCGCGGGAAGCCGCCCGTCGCAGTACCTGTAAGAACAATCTGAAGCAGATTGGTGTGGCACTGCATAACTACCTGGAAACACATTCCACATTTCCCCCCGGAATTACCCGGGCACAGGGACATCCCTACGGACCGGTTGAAGGCTGGAACACCGGTAAAGTGCTCTGGTCGGCGTTTATTCTGCCTTTCATGGATCAGGGACCTTTGTATAACAAAATCAACTTTCAGGTTGCCGACCCGGGACGGAATGCGGTGAACGCCGAAGCGCGGAACGCAATTCTGCCCGTTTATCGCTGCCCCAGTGATCCGGGCGGAAAGAATCTGACCAACTCCAGTGCCGGCCCGAGCAACTACACGGGATGTGTCGGCAACAGCCCCCTGGGAGCGGTTTCCGGTGGAGGCAGCTCTTACCAGAACAACGGGACTTCGGTGTTCTTCACCGACAGTAAAACGAAGATCCGGGATATCACCGACGGAACTTCGAACACAATGATGGTCTCCGAACTGCTGGTCGGGTCGGAATACCGGAACTACGGTAACGTCAGTGGTGGTGGCCTGCTGGATGACTGCAGCACCACTGCCAGCACCAACCGTTATCGGGGGGAATCCTGGTTCAAAGGGGATGCCTCCATTCGCTGGGCATACCTGACGGTCTTCCCGCCGAATCATGATCTGGCCTGCCGAACCTTCCAGGAATATGCGAATGCACCCGCTGCCAGTAAGCATGTGGGCGGCGTACATATCCTGCTCTGCGATGGCTCTGTCCGTTTTGTCTCCGACAACATCCACCTGGGGACCTGGCAGAACCTGGGGAATAAGTCGGATGACAATGTGCTGGGCGAATTTTAATTCCAGCCGTCTCCGATCATTCTGATCGAATTGAGTTCAACTTCTGCAACCGGCTTTGTGGTTTCAAAGCCGGTTGCTTCATCTGATTACAGTTACAGGAAATCAAAAATGGATGGGATGCGCCCGACCAGTCTCTGTTTTTTTGCGTTGTTGTTGATGTTGGTGCCGGGATGTAGTGGGAGTTCGGAACTGAAGTTCTCCACTGCCTCGGTGGGAGGAAGCGTCAGCTTCCGGGGAAAACCCCTGGAGACGGGTAAAATCCGTTTCATTCCCGATGGGGAAGTTATTGATGGCAAAGTCGCCGGCAAGGCCGTGTTTGCCGACATCAAGGACGGGAAATACTCTATTCCTGCCGAGAAGGGAGTCACGGTCGGTAAGAATCGTGTCGAGATCAAAAGCTATCGTGGGACCGGCAAGAAAATGGTCAGCTCCGCCGGCGATGGCGAAAAAATTGAGGTCGAAGAACAGTTCATTCCTGCGGACTACAATTCGAAGTCCACACTTTCTGCCCAGATTCAGGAAGGGGAGAATACGGTCGACTTCGAGCTGAAATAACGGCACTTTATTGCTGCTGATTTGACCACGCCCTGTCGGCCTGAGAGAATTCAGGCTGGCAGGGCGTTTTTCATTTCCGGGTCACCTCAAGCAACGGGGCATTGTTGATGTCGCATTTCCTCAGAAACATCTGTTTCCTGGCGATCTGTTGTCTGTTGATGCTGCCTGTCCAGGGGGCGGAGCAGGGAAGCGGGGGACGCGTTGAGCAGGCCCGGACGTTTATCGAGCAATTAGACCGGGGGGAAGCATCCCAGGCCGTCCGGGAATTTGATGCGGTGATGGCCAAAGCACTCTCCGCTGAACGGTTGCAGGCCCTCTGGGGGTCTCTGGAGCAGCAGCATGGACCGTTCCAGAAGATTCAAAGCACACGCGTCGAAATCGAAGCGCCTTACGAGATTGTGCTGGTGAGCTGCCAGTTTGAGAAAAATCGAGTGATGGCGCGGGTTGTCTATGCGCAAAACAACCTGATCAGCGGGCTCTTTTTTAAGCCGGATGGGGAGTATCAAAGACCGGGCTATGTTGATCCCCGGAAATTCACCGAAGAACCACTGGTGATCGGTAAAGGGCTCTGGGAACTGCCGGGAACCCTGTCGCTACCGGTCGGGGAGGGACCCTTTCCAGCGGTAATTCTGGTGCATGGTTCCGGTCCCCAGGACCGTAATGAGACGGTTGGCCCTAATCAGCCGTTCAAGGATCTGGCGCAGGGACTCGCTTCGCGGGGGATTGCGGTGCTTCGCTACGACAAGCGGACTTACCACCATCGCCTGAAAATGGCCCTGCTTTCACAGAGGATTACGGTCAGGGAAGAGACAGTGGAGGATGCGGCCCTTGCCGCCCAGCGGCTTGCCGGGGATCCGCGCATCGATCCTCGGCGCATAGTGGTGCTGGGACACAGCCTGGGCGGCTATCTGCTGCCCCGGATCGCAGCGGAGAGCAGGCCGGTTGCTGGTCTGATCAGCCTGGCTGGATCGGTCAGGCCGCTGGAGGATCTGATTCTCGACCAGACCAGGTACCTGGTCCAGCTGGACGGGGAGGTGACCAGTGAGGAGCAGGCGCAGCTTGATGCCCTGGCGGTCCAGGTGGAGCGAGTCAGGTCGATGGAATTGAGCGAGTCGGTTTCGGCTGTGGATTTACCTCTGGGCGTGCCGGCCAGCTACTGGCTGGACCTGCAGGGGTATCAGCCCGCCCAGGCTGCCAGAACGCTCTCACAGCCCCTGTTGATCCTGCAGGGGGAACGGGACTATCAGGTCACTATGGAAGACTTCAGGCTCTGGAAAGAGGCACTGGCTGAACGGAAAGATGTCCGCCTGCGTTCGTATCCCGGGTTGAACCACCTCCTGATGGCAGGAGAGGGTAAGAGCCTCCCTACGGAGTACCTGGTTCCGGGGCATGTCTCTGAAAAGGTGATCCAGGACATTGCGGATTGGGTAAAAACGCTCAGGCCGTTGTGATAGCCAGGTTACAGGGACGGAGCCCGGTGCTCCTGCCTGAGTCTTGTGCAGTTTTTTGGCAGACGCGAATAAAGGTTGCACACGGAATCTTAATTGAGGGGGTAGCGAAGATGTGGAGCGGGTTAAGATTGGGTTCAAAGTTGAATTAACTAAGTGTATGCCGTTGCTTTGGATATGGCTTTTTTATATTACGGTGGGCATACCGTTTGAGCAGTTTTTTTGAGACTGTTCCCGTTTCGGCACATGATTCGCCATTGCTGGTAAATCAGTATGAATCCCAGCCGACCCTCATTTATTTTAGTTGGATAATGGCTATGTCTTTGCAGATCTTACAAAAGCCCCGTCGTGCCTTTGCAGAAGAAACAACAATCCTGGACGGTCTCCGCAAAAGCCTGAAACCTGTCGTTGAACAGTCCGCATCTGTGTCGGCGGCTGCCAGCCAGTGGGAATCATGTCCGGAAGCAGAAGAACTGGAAACAGAGATCGTTTCCGGGACGCATCAGCAAGTTCGTAATATCAAAGTCCGCTGCGATCATGCAGGAATCACCGTTTACGGTGTCAGCTCCAGCTACTACCTGAAACAGCTGGTGACCACAATCGTACAGACCTTCGCCCCTTCGGTTCCTCTGATGAACCGGGTGATGGTTAAAGTGAAATAAGCCCGGGTTCTCTGACGCTGCCTGACTGGACCCCCAGGTAGTCTCTGACCCAATAAAAAAGCGACGTGAAACAGGTTTCACGTCGCTTTTTTTATTTTCAGACGAGCGGTGCTCAGTCTTCCATATCTTCAATTTCCAGAACTTCAAAGTGGAGTTTCCCGGAGGGAACGTCGACTTCCACCTTGTCTCCGACTTTTTTGTTCAGCAGACCCTGAGCCAGTGGGCTGGAGGTCAGGATCTTCATGACTTCGCCCATGTAGTCCTCTTCACCCGGGCCGACGAATTCGTACTTTTCGTCCAGTCCATCGTCGAGGTTTTTTACGGTGACGACGGAGCCATAGGTGACCTGCCCTTTAGGCATGGACGATTTATCAGCAATATAGCAGCTGGCAAGTTTTGATTTCAGCTTGCTGATTTTCAGGTTAGTCATCCCCTGTGCTTCTCGCTGGGCATGGTATTCTGCGTTTTCTTTCAAGTCTCCTTCGGCCCGGGCATCTGCGATTCTCTGAGCGATATCAGGCAGGACTTCGTTTTCGAGATGGCGGATCTCTTCACGCAGTTTATCATAACCTTCTTGTGAGATTGGATGACGGTCCACTATTTTGACTCCCAATTTTCTAACGTCTATTTTTGATTCTACCTATAACAAAAACGGGCGACGCGGAGTGCCACCCGTTTTCGTAAATTCTGATTGAGGAAGCATTATAGCAGAAGACCTGCCTGCAATGCTATGCTATTTCGACCCATTGCTTTTCTTTTGCACTTTGCAGGACCGCGTCGCAGACTTTCTGGGTCTCGAGGGCGGAACGGAAGTCGGGCTGAGTCGGTTTGCCGGTGTCCAGTCCCTGGAAGAAGTCAGCCAGGGCATTGGTGAAGGTGTGCTCGTAACCGATGGTACAGCCGGGAACCCACCATTTATCCATGTAGGGATGCTCGAAGTTGGTGACGTGGATCCGCCGCCAGCCGGTAACGTGGTCTTCGACCTTTTTGCCGGTGGTGGGGTTGGCGTATTCGAAGAACTGCAGAATCTGCGGATCTTCCAGATCGAAGTAGACCGAGCCAGCTTCACCGTTGAGTTCGAACGTGTTGAAGTTCTTGCGTCCGCGGGCATAGCGGGAGCTTTCGAAGGTTCCCATAGAGCCATTCGCAAAGCGGGCGAGGAACATGCAGGCATCGTCGATTTCGACCTTGGTCTTTTCGCCGGTTTCCTGGTGTACGCGTTCCTTGATGAACGTTTCGGTGGCTGCGGAGACCGAAGTGATTGGTCCGTTGAGCCAGATGGCCGAATCGATGGAGTGGGCCAGCAGGTCGCCGGTCACGCCGCTACCAGCGACTTTGGCATCCAGACGCCAGAGTGTCGCACCGCCCTGGGGAACGTCTTCGGCGATGGTCCAGTCCTGCAGGTACTGGGCGCGGTAGTGGAAAGGGCGTCCGATGCGATTTTCGTCCACCAGCTGTTTGGCGAGGGTAATCGAAGGGACACGGCGGTAGTTGAACCAGACCATGTTGGCGACACCCGCCTTTTCAATCGCTTCAGTCATAGCGACGGCTTCGGCGACATTCATGGCCAGCGGTTTTTCGCAGAGGACCATTTTGCCGGCTTCCGCAGCGGCGATAGCGATATCGTGGTGCGAGTTGTTAGGGGTAGTGATGTCGATCAGGTCGATATCGTCTCGTTCAATCAGTTTTCGCCAGTCGGTTTCGTAAGATTCCCAGCCCCAGTTGTCGGCGAAGTCTTTGATTTTGTCTTCGCTGCGGGCACAGCAGGCCTGCAAGACGGGGGTGTGATCGATATCGAAAAACTTGCTGACCTGACGATAAGCGTTGGAGTGGGTACGTCCCATGAATCCGTAGCCGATGAGGCCGACGCGAACTGGTTTGGTCATTGGTGTGACTCCTTGTCGTTTAAAATTAAAAATGCAGGTTTAAGTCAGTTGATCAGCGGTGAGAAATCAGGACCATCCGTGAGCGTTTCTAACGCTGATCATGGCTGCCAGGATGTCGTTCCAGGTCTGTGGGTTCATCATGACTTCGTTGGAGAACATACAGCCGTCCCAGCAGATGTGCTCGAATTTCTTTGTCAGCTCACCCTTGCCGTCACGCAGCCAGTAGCCGGCCCGTTTGGTGATGTCGAGCTTGCCGTTGGGATCGTTGGGCAGACAGTGCCGTCCGGTTTTGTCGTGAGAACCGGTGCCGTGTACGGTGCCGTCGTTCTGGGCGACGTGGAAGTCGATGGTCCAGGGACGCAGGGCATCGGTCAGAGTGGTGTAAGCGGAATCGAAGGTGGCTTCGTCGTTCCAGTCGAAGTCTTCGGGAAGCAGGCGGTCTTCAGGGGCGTTGTAACCCATCAGGTAGAGCAGGGTGTGAGACATGTCTGCCTGGAAACCAACCACATCAGGACGATCGACCATTTCCAGCAACTGGACCATGCGTCTCCAACTGTGCATGCCGCCCCAGCAGATTTCCCCTTCAGCGGCGAGTCGTTCGCCATGATCGGCGGCGATGTCGGCGGCCTGTTTGAAGGTGGCAGCGATTTTCGCCTGGTTACCATCGGGATCGGCGACCCAGTCACCAGGTCCGGCAGCGGAGTCGATACGCACGACGCCGTAAGGACGCACGCCGAGTTCCCGCAGTTTCTTCGCGATGCCGCAGCCTTTACGAACCTGTTCCAGGAACTGACCGCGTTCTTCGTCGCTGCCCATAGCGGATCCACCGCCGGTGGGAGGCCAGACGGGGGCTACGACCGAGCCGATGACCAGATTCCGTGACTGAACTTTCTCAGCCAACTGTTTGAGGTCATCGTCGGTGGAGTCGATGCTGACATGGGGATCAAACAGGAACAGGTCTGTTCCGTCGAATTTGACGCCGTCCACTTCCGCAGCTGCGGTGAGGTCGAGCATGGTATCCAGATCGATGGGGGGCTCGGAATCAGGGCCTTTTCCGACGACACCCGGCCAGGAGGCATTGTGAAGTTTGGGGAGGGTGTTGGCTGCGTTATCACTCATGAGAGGGTCCTTCATGTCTGCAGGAGGTATCAGATCGAAATAAAAACTGCCCGAGAGGTCGGGCAGTTGCGTGTGACGGTTCTGTTTACTTGTGATGGTCGCCGACGTTTGGAGCGTCGGGGCAGGCGTCGGGACCGAAGTAACGGAGCGAGACGAGAGGCTCACTGCCGGTGTTTTCGATGGTAACGCCTTCTTTCGCGGTTTTTTCAGTGACGAAGACTTCGTCTTCCGTCATTTCGCCGAAGCGGATCATGGCGGGCGTCTGCAGTCGCAGGTTGCCGATTTTGCCTTCACCCTGGACGGTGATCCAGCTATAGGCGCCGGTATCCTTGAGGGTGAGTTTTGCGCCCGGATCGACGGTCAGTTCCTTAGCGGTGAAGAGCTGCTCGCCATTGACTTTCCCGTAGACGACCCAGCGATCAATGTAACCTGCGGCGGCGGTATCGCCAATGGTGATCGGCTCGAGGTAGTTGTTCTCTTTGAAGTTCGGATCGACGTTGGCTTCCCAGTCGAGGGCTTCGACGAGATAGGCGTTGTCGTCGTGCTTGTCTTCGGGGAAATCCTTGGTGAGCAGGGAGCGGTGTACGGCGCGACCTTCCACCATTGACTGGTACATGCCGAAGACATCGCTGCCCCACTGTGGTTCGTAGGTCAGGAGGCTTCCGGGAGCGTGCAGGACGCAGGGAGGAATCAGCCAGCCGGTACCTGGTTTGAGGCGATAGGCTTTGGAGAGATCCAGAATGCCGTTGTCGCCTTCGTTCCAGCGATCCAGACAGTCGATGACGTCCTGTTTGGTGGTTCCGGGTTCCAGTCCCATGAACGTGTAGGGGAAGTTATTCCCGATGGCGTTCAGCTGGGGAGGAAAATAGTAGGATTCCGGCTTTCCTTCCTGACCAACTTTGGCAGCCTGTTCGGTATTCTGGTGCATGTGGTGCGGAATCGGACCCATGTTATCGAAGAATTTCGAGTAGACGGGCCAGCGGTTGTACTTGCCCCAGATGGCGTCGCCGATGATTTCGCCGCCCAGTTCGCTGATGGCGTCTTTCAGGGTGAATTTTTCACCGCCGAAGACACAGTAGCTGAGGCCTTCGTCATCCGGTGCCCCTTCGTTGGTAGCGACCGTTGTAGAGCCAAACCAGCGTTCATCGATCCCGCCACGGTGTGTTCCGAGGGCATAATAGTCATTGGGATGCAGTTTGAGACGACGACCAGGCTGCAGGAACGCTCGGGGAACCCAGGTAGGAGACAGTCGAAAAATTCCACCACCTTCAGACAGCGCATCGGCGGCTAGTTTGGCAACGTTAGACATTCTACTCTATTCTAAATCCGTGTTGAGCTAGCATGCGTGTCGGCGCGACCCCTGACGAAGACCTACCGTCCTGGCCATTTGAGAAAGGAACGCCGAGCGCCAGCGAATTGAATTGTCGTCGGTAGAAACTACCAGAATCGATCAATTTATTGTGATGTTTCAGGTACTTTTTGAAAAGGAAACAGAATTGATTTTGCCGCTTAATTTGAAAGAATCGGGGGCATTTGATGTGAGAGAGTTGACTTTGTCAATTCTAAAGAACCATTATAAATCAAGGGCTGCAGAGAACGCTGGTTCGCATCCGACAGTGGTGGAGTTCGATTGATCCTGTCTCGTGTGAAGCCCGTGTTACTGCAAAATCTGGAGAAAGCGGGCGATCCCCGGGGCAGGCAACCTTGTCGTCCCCATATAGCTGCTTAGAATGTACGTTTTGATTTTGTTCAGCGGGGCTCGCTCCGATCTGAACGGTTTTTGAGAACAGACCTGGAACGGGGAACAATGACCAAAGTTGCCATCATGGGAGCCACGGGGTACGCGGCTCTGGAACTGATCAAAATTCTGCTGCGAAATCCCGAAGTCGAGATCGTCGCGCTGACCACACGCTCAGATGAAGCACCGCATATCAGTGAGATTCACCACTCTCTCGAGGGGCGTCTGGATCTGCGTTGTGAGAATCTGTCAGCGGCAGAAATTGCAGAACGGGCCGACTTTGTCTTCTGTGCTCTCCCACACGTGGCCAGTATGGAAGTGATTCCGGATCTGCTTGCCGACGGCTGTCGCGTGGTCGATTTGAGTGCCGACTACCGGTTGAGTGATCCCGCGGTCTACGAGCAGTGGTATCATCATGTGCACATCGATCCGACCCGGCTGGGGAGCACAATTTATGGTCTGCCCGAGCTCGGCGCGGACAAAATTCCCAGTGCCGATCTGATCGCCAATCCCGGCTGTTATACCAGCGCCTCGATTCTGGGACTGGCTCCTCTGATTGCCAACTCCCTGATTGAGCCGACGGGGATTATCATCGATGCGAAAAGTGGCGTCAGCGGTGCGGGGCGGAAACCAAAGCTGGGAACGCTCTACCCGGAATGTAATGAGAGCATCACCGCCTATGGTGTGGGAACGCATCGGCATACACCGGAAATCGAAGAAGTTCTGACGACGCTGGGCGGAACAGACGTGAAAGTGACGTTCACGCCGCACCTGACCCCGATGAACCGGGGAATTCTGGCGACCATGTATCCCCGCCTGAAAGAAGATACGAGCCTGGATCATCTGAAAGAAGTTTACCGTGCCTTCTATGCGGATAAGCCGTTCGTACGCATCATCGACCGTCTGCCCGCGACCCGGGAAGTGGCGGGGACCAATTATTGTGATATTTCGCTGCAGTCCGCGGGGAACCAGCTGATTGTCTTTTCGGCAATCGACAACCTGATTAAAGGGGCTGCAGGTGTGGCGGTACAGAATTTCAATCTGATGGCCGGTTATCCGGAAACGACAGGCTTAATTGTCTGAACCATGATTTCTTTCCGAGGAGAAGCAGTTGACTGCTGACATGATTTTGCCCCAGGGGTTCCGGTCTGCCGGTCTGGCCTGCGGGATTAAGGAAAACAAATCGACCTTCGATTTGTCGCTGTTTGTGTCTGATGAGCCCTGTGTGGGGGCGGGCGTTTATACCACGAACCAGGTTTGTGGGGCTCCCGTGAAGGTATCCCGCGAACGCGTGCCCGGCGATTCGGTGCGGGCGGTGATCATCAACTCGGGAAATGCGAACGCCTGCACGGGCGAACGCGGAATCGAAGATGCCCGCTGGATGACCAGCCAGGTCGCAGAAGGACTCGGACTGGAAAGCGAAGAAGTTCTGGTCTGCTCGACCGGAATCATCGGTCACTTCCTGCCACGAACACCGATTGAGGCGGGGATTCCCAGGGTGATCTCTGAACTGGGTGCGGACGCGGAGTCCTTCCTGAATGCAGCCCGGGGCATGATGACCACGGATACTGTTCCCAAGCAGGCAACCCGTGAATTGTCGATCGGCGAGAGAACCGTACGCGTGAGTGGTGTGGCGAAGGGGGCGGCGATGATTGCTCCCAACATGGCGACGATGCTGTCGGTAATCATGACCGATGCTCCGTTGAATGCCAGCCAGGCTGATGCGCTGCTCAGGGAAGCCGTAGATTACAGTTTCAACTGCGTGTCGGTCGAAGGGCATACGAGTACCAGCGACTCGGTCATTCTGCTGGCCAATGGGGCCTCGGGAGCGGAAGCACTTTCAACAGACGACCTGACACATCTGCAGACGGCGATTATGGAAGTGGCGATGGAACTGGGGCAGGCGATCATCCGCGATGCAGAAGGCGCCGATCATTTCGTCACGATTGAAGTCTCCGGGACGAATACGCAGGCGGAAGCGAAAGAAATTGCCCGCACGATTGCCAATGATGCGCTGGTGAAGACGGCGATTGCCGGTTCGGATCCGAACTGGGGCCGGATTGTTTCCGCGACCGGTCGGACGAGTGTGAAGCTGACCGAGCAGGATATCGTGCTGCATATCAACGGGATGCTGATCTACGATCAGGGAATGCCGGCCGAATTTGATGAAGAGGCGGTCTCCCGCTCGATTCGCGAAAACCGGGACGTTTTGATTCAGCTGCAGCTGCCTTTCGGGGCAGAGTCGATTGTGTTCTGGACCAGTGACCTGACCCAGGAATACGTGCGGCTGAATTCCGAATACACGACCTGATTGACACTGTTCGATCAGATCCAGGCATGAAAAAAGAGCGGGCGTTTCTCGAAAGAAACGCCCGCTCTCTGTTTAAAATCTCAGCACGCTGGCCCGCGAATGCATGCTGAAAGATTTCGCTGACGAATCAGCTTATTTTTCAGTGACTTTGAAACCTTTTTCGAAGGCTTTGTCATTGAAGATCAGTTTGATCTGCTCATCGCCGGAAGCTTTAGCGGCTTTGCCTTTGCATCCACCACAGCAGAATTTGACTTCAGTTCCAGCTACAGTAACGGCCTGAGCAGGATTGACAGGCTTGCCAGCGAAGGGGCATTTGACCTGTTTGGCTTTGCCGGTAGCAACCAGCTGCAGGTTGGCTTTAGCGGCAAACTTCTTGGGGTTTGCTTCGAAAGCTTTTTTGCAGTTGCCACAGCAGAGAGCAACGGTGGTGCCTTTGTAGTCAGCGGTGACGCTGTCTTTGGCGGGCTTACCGGCGACGGGGCAGATTGCTTTAGCATCTGCGGCGAATGCCTGACCTGCAAAAGCGACAACAGCCAGTACGGCGGCGATTGATAATACTTGACGCATGGTTTTCTCCTTAAGGGTAAAAAACAGTTTTGGTTTTTCTTACTTGAAACGTGACGTATCTTGAAGCGGTGTGCGTTCGGGACTCCTGCAGAAAGGCGTGGGGCCGGTCAGGAGCGCACGTCATCATTTACATGATGAAATGCGGGGAACGGCACAGGTTGATCCGGCCGGAAACGGGGCGAACTAGATCAACCAGAGGCAGAAATGCGCGCAATGTTCCTCTGCAGAACAGGGAACTTCGGTAGAATGCAGCTCACGAGATTGAGAAGCGGCCGGGCGTTTCGCCGGGCTCAGGGGAGCTGTCAGGTCAATCAGGTCCCAGTTACAACGGAGCTGCTGTGCCAGCTCAACCGATTTGACCGAAGTCGTGGTTGCAGGCTGGGAGAAGCTGTGCTGACACTGGCAGCCATTCTGCTGGCAGTTTAGCTGCTTCTGCTCCGCAGGGGCCTGTTTTTCTTCCGTTTTCGCAGTTTTACAGCAGCAGGATTTGGGCTGTGGCTGCTCTGACTGCCTGTCGGCTTGAGTGCAACAGCAGCAGGAACTGGACTGAGATGTCTGTTTTTCGCCACATTCGCAACCTGAGACTGGGGCGGCTGGCAGAGCCAGAGAGCCAATCAGGATCAGGACAAACAGGCGGTGAAACATAGAGATTCTCAAACGGTGTTAAATCGGGTAAGTAAATATCAGGTGTGAAACTACATCATTTTATTTTTATGAGTTTTATTTCGCAAGTAGAATTTTTCAATTCTTTTTTTCGCTCTTTTCCTGAGATGGCTTTTCAGCGGCTTTCGCGGGATCGTGTTCTGGTGCAGCGGGGGCGGTTCGGCCTAAAGCGAGCACATCAGCGTCGTAGAGATGGATTTTGGCGTTGTACATTAATATTTCCATCATTTTCTGTTCGTAGTCGACTCGGATGTCCCGAATATTGGATTCCAGCGGTGCTTTCCAGTCGAGCAGCGTCTTGCCGGTCTGTTTGTCCAGTGCTTTGAGATGAATAATGCTGGTGGACCGATTGCCGGTTCGCAGGTAATCGCGCGAGACGAGGAGCGTTATCGGCAGCAGATTCTGTTCGTCGAGGACCAGATGTTTCTTCTCGAAGTCCTCGGTCCAGATCTGTTTTCCAGTCTGGCGATCAAAGACAGTCAGGGAACCATTCGTGGGGACTGAGGGCACGCTGACCGAGATCGTGTTGCGTGCCTGGGAATTACCGACCAGGTAGACGCGGGCCCGATCTGCAACGACGTAAAGGTCATCGTGTTTGCCTAACTGATCCTTGTTGATCGTTCCCAGGTCCTGTACCTGACCGTTTCTGAGGTCGACGATTTTCAGTTCCCCAGCAGGCGTGAGTGCCGCGAGGAAATGTTGGCTGCACATGGCGAATTTGGTTTCGCGGTCGAATTCGCGTGTCCAGGGCAGATGCGACACGCCGGGCTGGAAGGCGAAGATCGAAGTCAGGCGGGCATCGCGAATGGGATGCTTGATGTCGCCGGTAGGAATGATGCCGACAAAGTTGGAGCCCCCCTGGTAAATGGCGTGACTCATCAGGCGAATATTGGCCGGCAGTTCGCGTTCCTGTCCGTCGCTGACGCGGAGGATCTTTTTCACTTCACGATTCCGCGAGACGAGATAGATCTGCCGGTCATCCCCGAGGACCCGGGTATCCTGATCCACGTTTTCATGAGTCCAGCGGATCTGGCCGGTGCGGGTGTCGACAAGAATGATGTTGCGACGACTGTAATAGCAGGTGTAGTCGGCGTTCGCAGCGGCGATCATGCCGACGTTGCGAATCACGATCGATGGATGGTGCCGATGAATCAGCGACGATTCGGTTCCCAGCGGGGCGGGCGTCCGGTTGAACATGCTGCTGTAGTGGCGATTGGTCTGTTCCCGTTCGAGCTTCTGGCTCCAGATCAGCTTCCGGTCGACGAGGTCGTAGAGGTGGAGCATGTCGCGGTGCTGGAGAACCAGGTTGTGGCCCACCAGTTCGCTTTCATTGAAGCTGGACGAACGGGCCTGCTGCATAGACCGCAGGGGCGTTGACCAGATCATTCGCTTGCTGAAGGTTTTAGTCATGGCCAGCCGGTTCTCGCGGGGATCAACGGTCAGGCTGTGTGTGCGGAAGAAGGGGAGGGGCGAGTCGAGTGTGTCGAGCGTCTGTTCGCGGGTTGAAATATAGCGGCCCGAACCGCCGACAATCAGCTTGAGTTTTTCTGGACGCCAGTTGCTGGACTGCGGTCGCCGTTGTTCGTTGTCACGCAGCGTCTGCAAGGTGGCGACCATGAACTGTTCTATGCTCTGATTATTGGGCAGACGGAGTTGAGAATCGAGGCTGGCAAGTTCTTGCAGGTAATGCTGTGCGTCGGCATCGAGTTCGTGTTTCAGGCAGAGTCGAACCATGCCTGCCAGGCCTTCTGCGGTGAGTTCCGGCTGCTTCTCTTGGATCAGGCGAGAGAGCCAGAGTTCTGCGGTGAAGAATTCCTCCGATGCCAGGGCGCCATCGATGAGCTGTCTCAAAACCGGAATCGAGGCGGTATGAAAACCGAACTGACGCAGGAAGCGTTGCTGATCTTCGCTGTCGGCAGTTGCGAGTTCCGCTGCCCGCTGATTCAGATGTTGTGTGAACTGTTCCTGTTCTACTTTGCTGGCCTGACTCCAGAGATCTTCGGCCTGGCCGGCGATCCAGCAGTCAATCTGGACTTCAGTATTTTCATTCTGGAAGAACGTTTCTGCGGGGGCCTGTCCCAGTTCCTTGAGCAGTGAGAGTGTGCGGGAGAATTCGTGCCGGGCCCGGGCGCGTTCGATGAGCAGACGCTGCAGTTCCAGTCGTTCGCTTTCGGAGCTGACCTGCTGCTGCAACTCGGTGACCAGTTCATCGTGTTGCTGGAAGTCGGAGCGAATCAGTGCGGTCAGGCAGTGAACCTGTTGGTCGTGAAATTTTTTCTGATCTGCGGCAGGGATCTGGCTGCGATCGAGCTGCTGCAGACGGGACCAGGCGGCCTGGTAGCGCTGATTCATGATCAGCAGTTCGGCTTCCTTGAAGAGTGCCAGCGGGCTGTTCGGGTTCTGCTGCTTGATCTTTTGGATCTGATTTTCAAAGGTCTGTTTCTGTTCGTAGCTGACGAGGCCGCGGGGGCTCAGAGAAAGAAACTGACCGTGATGCACGATCAGATTTCCCAAAGGCTGGTTAGTGCTGGCATTCGACAGTCGATTGACGACTTTGCCCGAAGCGACGTCGAAGGTCCAGACCTGTCCGCTCTGCAGAGGGACGTGCAGATGCTGGTCGGCAATCACGGCCTGTCCTGAAGGGGCACCCGCCTGTTTGTCGTAGAGTGTCTGCCAGGCGTTTTTACCTGTTTTGAGGTTGATGGCGGTCACACTGTTCATGCCCACCATCAGCACTTTGCCATCCGCGACGCCGGCCAGGGAGACCATAGCTTCTTTGGCCCGTTTGGTCCAGGCCGGCAGACCTGTGATCAGATCGAGGCAGATCAGCGACTGATCATCGGGGGGCGTATAAACGACTTTGCTGTCGATGATAATCGGTGCGGAGGGACTCCAGCGATGATTGAGGGGTTCGAAGCTGGTCTGTTCGAGGCGGTTGAAATGCTGGCCGTTCTCATCTGAAGCGGATGAGGTATACCGGGTCGACCACAGAATGGAGTGGTTCAACTGGCCGATAGCGGTGACCAGACCGATGGTAGTCGGGCAGATCAGGATTCCCTGGTCGACGGCGACCGGTGCGATCCACCAGCGGCGAACCATGTCCAGGGCGATATCCTGTTCGGGATTGCCGATCTGTTGAGACCAGAGTTCTTCACCAGTCTGTGGATTAAGGGCGTAAACTCGAATCTCCCGATCGCGTTCGCCGATGATATAGAGTTCGTTGCCGGAAGGGGTGGGAGCACCGAAGAAGAAGGTTCCCGCGAGGGGCAGGTCGAACGGTTCATCGAATTTGACGCCTCCGACTTTCCAGAGAGGCTGACCGGTTTGCAGGTCGTAGGCGACCAGTTGATTGGATGACCAGAAGTCTTCCTCAAAGTCGCCTCGCCGACGGCGGAAGCGGTTCAGATTCCGCGAAGTGCCGCTGGCGCTGAGGTTCAGTCGCATGCTTTCCAGAATAAACAGCCGCTCGCCATCACTGCTTTGACTGCCCCAGTTGGCGTTGCGGTAGATCAGGCTGGTCAGCGGGTGCGCATCGGGATCGGTCCCATTGTATATAGAGAACGGACGCACGTCCGGTGCGGGATCAAACAGCCGTCGGGCCTCGGGTTCCTGTTGGCCCTTGATCTGTGCTTTGATAAAGGACTCTTCCGGAGAGTTCTCCAGAGCTGTCTGCCAGAGCGGGGCTCCGGTCGCTGCGTCGATGACCTGCACTCCCTTCAGAGTGCGAAAGACGATTTTGCCGTCGATGGCCAGGGGAGGCAGAGCCGGTACAGTGGCATGCTCGGAACTGGCCAGGTCTTCCTGGATCAGGTCGAGCTGAGACTGAATCGAATGGTTGGAAGTCAGTGGGTAAGACCAGCGGGGAATCAGCAGCGGATCGGCCTGTTGGGCGCGGGCGGCATGGCTGGGAGAGCCGAACAGCATGGGCCATTCGGCCAGGGGCTGATTTCCGGTTGAGCCAAGGATCTGTTGTTTTTCGAGCCAGGTCAGCGGTTTTTCGGTGCTGCCTCCGATTTGAATCGGCTGGCTGAGGTCGACAGTCCCGCTGGATGATGCCATCAGTTGCCGGGCCAGTTCCTGGTTACCCGTCTGCTTCAGAATATAGGCGGCTTTCGTTTTCCATTGAGGAGATCGGGTCAGGGGGGGCTGGTATTTCAGAAGTCGTTGCACGTATTGCTCAGCCAGTCCGAACTCTTTGCGTTCCATATGATAGGAGATCAGGTAGTTCATCGCCCGGGCGCCGGCAGCAGTGCTGGAGAAGCGGGTGGCGATTTCGGCGAACTGCTCGGGGGGCGCATTATTCTGCTGTGCGTCGTTGAACATTTTTTCCGCGAGGGCCGCATATTGCCGTTCGAATTTCTGCTGCTCTTCCTCGGGCAGGAGTTCCAGGAGTTCGTAGATCAGTTCCCGGTCGGTGATTAATCCCCGTTCCCCGGCGATGTGGACCGGCAGATTGAGGCTATTTTCCAGCATCAGCTGCAGTTTTTCGCGTGCGGCTTCCCACTGCTCGTCCTGGAGTAACTGCTGTACACTTTTGAAGCGGCGTTCCTGTTCCAGATCCTGCGGGTAACGGTAGTAGTCTGGTGTGCGTTTTTTGTCGGCTTCGTCTACCTGTACTTCGGCAGGCTTTTTCTTGCCAAAGATTCCCTGCAGGATCTGCTTGAGCTGATTCAGGGGGGGATTGGGTTTGGCCTGCTGGGGATCGTTGGGCTGAAAGGGCTGTTCTGCTTTGTCGTCTGCCTGGAGAGCAGGGGCCGATACCAGGATGAGACTGGTAATAATGGAAAAAGCGATTGTCCGGGTGAGACGGATAAAATGCATGCAGACTGCCTTTTGGGATATCGAGCGAAAGCCCCTGGTTCTGAGATGCAGAAGTTACGGGGCAGCTTGAGTTTTCACGCTGATTCCATTCTACAGTCAGATCAGGTTGAGCCAATACGGAATCTCGCCGATTCCAGCATCGGCGGCTGAGTTTTTCTGGTGAATCCGGGGAATCCCGGGGTGGTCTGGTTGATCTCGTGTGGTGTTTTTGTGTATACTTTTGGGCGATCCTGAAGCAGATCGTGATGTCAGGCCGGGCGTTTCCCGTCAATCAATTCCTGAAAATCAGGCTGTCTTGTGACTTTCAACCAAGATAGAGGGGGTGTTCGGTTGCAGATTTGTAAGCGGGAAGTTATTTTTGCACGCTTCAACTATAACGATCTGGTGAGAGACCAGCTGATGTAGTCGGCTGGACCCGCTGATTTTGTCTCCGGGGAGACCGGTTGGAATTGTCCTTTTTGGCCTGTTTTGAGGCCGATTTCGATCTCCGGTTCCACTGCGGAAGCCCTTTGAGACAACGATAATATTACTGTATTCACGATATCGTGTCGGATTTATCGATTCAAAGTCTTTAATGGACGAGTGGTTCGACGAGATGTGTCGAGTCACTCTTCGAGGAATGTTGGGAAATGTCAGACGATTTTGTATTGCAGCGAATCAGTGCCTCCAAACGGGAAAAACTGGGATCCATTGAAAGCCGTCGCATCCGTCGTGCAGGGCGTATTCCTGCTGTCGTGTACGGACATGAGCTGGAACCTGCCCATATCAGTGTCGACGATCACGATCTGCGTGATCTGATCAAAAACCGGGAACGGGTTTTTGAAATCGACGTGGATGGCAAAGTCGAAGAGACGATTCTACGTGATCTGCAGTGGGACACCTTTGGCACCTACATTCTGCATGTCGACCTGGTGCGGATCAACGCATCCGAGCGGGTGACTGTGGAAGTTCCTGTGACCCTGCGTGGTACTTCACCTGGTGCCCTCGATGGTGGCGTGCTGGAACAGCCTCTGCACACACTGGAACTGGACTGTCTGGCCCACAGCATTCCGGACAGCCTGCCTGTGCGAATCAACTCGCTGGAAATTGGCGATGCGATTCACGTCAGCGATATCGAAGTTCCTCGTGGAGCCAAGATTCATAACGAACCAGAACAGGTTGTGGTGCACGTTCTGCCTCCGCAGGGCGTTCCTGAACCCGGAGCTGAAGAAGGCGAAGGTCCTGACGCTCCCGAAGTTATTGGGGAATCCGAATCAGAAGAAGCAACCGAAGAATAGTTGTCCCTGGTTCAATCGCGATCAAGTAATCAGTTGTTAAGAACCTGACGGGTGGCGTTGTGAAAGTGGTCGTAGGACTGGGGAATCCCGGTAGACAATACGAGCGAACACGTCACAATATCGGGTTTGACGTTTTGTCTCAGCTGGCAGACTGGCACGGTGTTGCCGGGTTTAAAAGCCAGTTTGAGGCGCTTGTCGGTGAGTTTTCGCTGGGGGGTGACAAGGTGTTACTCGTTGCCCCGCAGACATTTATGAATTTAAGTGGTCGCAGCGTTGCTGCTGTGACGAAGTTTTACAAACTGCCTGCCAGTGATGTCATGGTGGTTTGTGATGATATGAACCTGCCTCTGGGGCGGCTCCGGTTACGGGGGTCCGGCTCGGCGGGAGGACAAAAAGGTTTACAGGACATTCTCCAGAAACTGGGGACCCAGGATGTGCCACGCCTGCGAATGGGAGTGGGACGACCTCCGGCCGGGTTTGCGGTAGCGGATTATGTTTTAAGTCGATTTCGGGATCACGAATCCGATTCGGTTTCGCAGGCGGTACAAAACGCGGCCCGCGGGGTTGAATGCTGGGTCGAACAGGGCCTGGAAATCGCCATGAATCAGGTGAATGCACCTGAATGAAACACGGACCCTGGTTTTTGTAAAAACCGGTGGTCAAAACAAAATAGAGTCTGATCGTCAATCTGGCCTTGGGGCCAAATTATTCCGGGAGAACAGTCTTGTCTGTAGCAGAGAAAAAAGCGGTTATGGTTAATTACGAAGGTATGTTCCTGCTGGACAGCGGCAAATTTGCTGCAGATCACGAAGGAACCATTGCACACGTTCTGGAAATTCTGTCAAAAGCCGGTGCCGAGGTCGTCGCTCACCGTCCCTGGCAGGATGGAAAGCTGGCTTACGAAATCGAAGGCCACATGAAAGGCCTGCACTACCTGGTGTATTTCACCATGCCTGGTAGCGGAATGGATGTTATCACCCGTTCCTGTCACCTGAGCGACATTGTGATTCGCCAGATGGTCATCAAGCAGCCTCAGACACTGTTTGATGCCATGGTATCTGCCATCGATCCTTCCGCTGCACCAGAAACGGTTAGCGAAGGCGGTGATGATAGCGTCGACTACGATGCTCTCAACGACGATGATGACGACGACAGCGACAACTAAGACGTCTGCATCTGGAGTCTGGAGCTGAAGAGGGCTCCAGGAAAGTTACCCGATTAAGTCATTCAAACTCACGGAGGCCGTTGATGGCCAGTTTCAACAAAGTCATCCTGGTAGGAAATCTGACTCGCGATCCGCAGGTGCGATACACGCCCGGAGGAAGCGCGGTTGCGGAAATTGGTCTGGCAGTGAACCGAAGCTGGTTTGATAAGAATTCCAATTCCCGGAAGGAAGAAACAACGTTTGTGGATGTGACCCTGTGGGGACGCACCGCAGAAGTTGCCAGCGAATATCTGACCAAGGGGCGTTCGGTACTGATCGAAGGGCGTTTGCAGCTCGATCAGTGGGATGACAAAGAATCGGGCCAGAAACGCAGCAAGCTGAAAGTGGTTGGCGAAAACATGACCATGCTCGGCGGACGTGGCGATGGCCCCGGAGGCGGTGGTGGTCCCAGCGGCGGCGGTGGCGGCGGTGGCGGCGGCGGCGGTTATGGCAGCCGTGGCGGTTCCTCGCAGGGTGGTGGTTCATCCAGCCCGGCAGATTCCTTTTACGATTCACCAGGTGGAATGCCCGATGACGACGTGCCTTTCTAAGTGAAGGCCGTTTCAACGGAGCAGCACAACGAGTCAATTTTTATTCAAAACGATAGTAAAAACTGAAAATTACGGAAGTGATTGATAATGGTTCGCAAACAACGTAGCACCTCTGTGGTCGGTAGTTCCAAGTCATCTATCGAGGTTTTGCTGGCAGAAAATGTCGACAACCTCGGTGAGCAGGGTGACATTGTGCGGGTCAAACCCGGCTATGCCCGTAACTTCCTGCTGCCTTACGGCATGGCCACCATTGCCACTGAGCACAACAAGCGGATGGTGACACAGCACCAGAAGAAAGTGGCCGAGCTGGAAAAAGAGCATCTCAAATCGCTCAAGGGTCTGGCAGACAAAGTCAGCAAGCACAGCGTCACCATGGAAGCCAACGCCAACGAAGAAGGTCACCTGTATGGTTCGATCGTGGCTGTTGACATCAGCAAGTCCCTCAAGGAGAGCGGCTTCGAAGTTGATGCCGAAGCGATTCGCCTGGAAGGTCCGCTGAAAGAGCTCGGTATGTATACCGTCAAGCTGCAGCTGCACGAAAAGGTGAAGACCGAAGTCAAAGTCTGGGTCGTACCGACTGCAGAAAAAAGCTAACCCGTTTCGGCAGCAGGGCTGTCGAACTGCGTCATAAAAAACGAAGAGGTCCGGTTATTGCCGGACCTCTTTTGTTGTTATATGATGACGCCTGCAACACGACGTGCATTCACCCGGAGCTGAACGGGGGCTGCGTCGTGTGTTTTCATTTCATTGAGTCAAACGTTCCAGGGGATGGTCATGTCAGTTGCGGGCAAGGGAAATTTTCGCCGTCCAAAGCAGGAGTCTGTGGAGGAGCTGTTCGGTAAAGTGCCACCACAGAACCTGGATGCAGAGAAAGCCGTGCTGGGCAGTATTCTGCTCGACAACGTGGTCATTGACGACCTCGTGCAGATTGTCAAAACCAACCATTTCTACAGCGATAAAAACGCGCGGATCTTTGCTGCGATTCTGCGCTTACACGATGCCGGCGTCCGCGGGATTGACGCGGTGACGGTGGCCGAAGAGCTCGACTCCAAGGGAGAGCTGGACGAGGCCGGCAATGTGATGTACCTGCATGAGATCCTGGAGAGCGTCCCTCACGCGGCGCATGCGGAATATTATGCGAACATCGTGCGAGACAAGTCGGTCCAGCGGGAACTGATTCACTCGTGTACCGAAATCATTCGGGAAAGCTATTCGCCGCAGGGCGACACTCTGGAAGTGTTAAACAAGGCCGAGCAGAGTATCTTCAGTATTCTCGAATCCCAGGGAGAAGGGGATAAGATCGACATCAAGGACATCCTGATGGATGCCTTCGACCGGATCCACGAGCGAACCCAGAAAGAGGGATCGCTGACCGGAACCACGACCGGGTTCGTCGACCTGGACGAGCAGATCAATGGTTTTCAGCCTTCCGAATTGATCGTCCTGGCGGCCCGTCCTTCGATGGGGAAGACCGCGCTGGTCTGTAACTTCGCGGAAGCCGCCGCCGACGAAGGGGGCGTGGCGACGATCATCTTCTCTCTGGAACAGTCAAAGCTGGAACTGGCAGAGCGTCTGTTGTGTATTCGTTCGGGCGTGAATGGTCACTCGCTGCGTGCAGGTGATCTGGAAGAAGACGAGCGGCACCGGTTGCTGGAGGCCTCTTCTCAGATCAGCGAGATGCCTCTGTTTATCGATGATAAGCCGGGGCGGACGATTCAGGAAATCAGTGCGATCTGTCGACGTTTGAAGCGGTTGAGCAACCTGGGGCTGATCATCATCGATTACCTGCAGTTGATTGAACCGGAAGACAAGACGATGCCTCGTGAACAGCAGATTGCGGGGATCACGCGACGTCTGAAGGGGCTGTGTAAGGAATTGAATGTGCCGACGATTGCCCTGGCCCAGTTGAACCGTGGTGTGGAGTTGCGTGAAGACAAGCGTCCGCGTCTGGCCGACCTGCGAGAAAGTGGAGCCATCGAACAGGACGCCGACCTGATCATGTTCCTGCACCGTCCGGATGCTTATGATCCGGAAGACCATCCGGGTCTGGCAGAAGTGGTTGTGGCCAAGCACCGTAGTGGTCCGACCGGGATTGTAAACCTGACGTGGCTCCGTGAGTCGATGCGGTTCGGCAACTACACGAACCTGGATGTCCCTGAAGGGGGCTACATGGGAGATGATGGCGGAGGCGGCGGATTCGGTTAAACGCGCCTGGCTGCCACCGGGAATTCTGAAAACTGAGGAGGAGATGAAATGCGATCGACCTCTGAGTTGAAGTTGCGTGGCGTGGTGAAGTTTCTGGTGCTGTTGCTGATCAGTGTCGCTGCTGTTTCCAGGATGCAGCCCGCTTTCCCGGCAGAGGAGTCTGACACGCAGGCGCTGCCCGGAAAGATTGAGCCGCCGTTTGCCTGGAACCGGACCGATAAGTATGTGCCTCCCGATTTCGAAGCGTTTTTCCCGGATGACAAAGCAGCGGGCGCGCAGCTGGACCAGATGA
The DNA here is from genome assembly GCF_007744075.1 of Gimesia chilikensis. Classification (NCBI taxonomy): domain Bacteria; kingdom Pseudomonadati; phylum Planctomycetota; class Planctomycetia; order Planctomycetales; family Planctomycetaceae; genus Gimesia; species Gimesia chilikensis. The sequence goes on from NZ_CP036266.1 coordinate 1,625,786, forward strand.
TCGACGGCAAGTTGAAGATCAACAGTATCGATGAGCGTCTGGCTTTGATTCGGCGTGGGCTACGGAACAGTTCGCGACATCGGACCACACTGCTGGGACAGGTGGGAAACCAGTATATCTGGAATCGGAAAGCGCAGGATCCGCGGGCAATCGAACTTATGTATCACGCGAGTGTCAGTGACCTTCCCGGCGTCGCGCACTCTGCACTCTATCACGGCCCAATGGTGGTGTCGGATCGTTCGGCAAATCTGGTGCGGATGCTGATGGAGCAATATCCTCAGATGCCCTGGCATGAGAAACACCGGATTGCCTGGGGGATGCGGACCTATGGCGACAAGGAGCAGACGCGAAAGCTGCTGTCAGGGCTACTGGATGATCACAGTCAGTTGAACGATCTGACGGTGGGAGCGACACTGGAGACCTGGCAGGCGGTGTTTGAGACCGACCCACCTGGGTTAGAGCGGTTTGATGATCTGGGTCTGTGGATCATTGCTTTTCATCGGCCTGATGTTTCTGCGACACATCCCCGGGCTGCGGAGATTTTGCGGAAAATGGTGATGAAACCATTCGGGACTCGGCAGGATGCGGTACTGGCTTTTCTTACCCGGGTCGATGAGGGATATGAGACAGCCATCGTGCTGGTGAAGGGGTTGAAGAACCGTCGACTGCTGGAATATATCATTTCGAAGCGAATGCACCTCGAGTTGGACTGCAATGAGCTGTTCACGGCGTTGGTGTTACAGACGCGACGGCTGAATGAACTGGCTCACTTCCTGCCTGAGGGAAGTCCCCGGAGTTATCTGCCTGACTACACGCGTCCTCCTGTGGGTGCGAATTATGCGTATGCGGCGTCGGAATATGTGGCCCCTGATTATGAAGCCTATTTCGCCGATGATCCGGCAGCAGGCAAACAGCTGGATGATGTCTATGCGAAACGGGATCAGTTGAAAATGACTGATGCGGAACTGCTGGAACTGTTTCGTCAGGGGCTGCGGCATTCGAAGCATTCACCCAATGTCATGATAGGCTGGTTTTCTCAGTCAATGGGTTGGCCCCGCGATCCTCGATTGACGGAGATCTTATATCAGGCACTCGATCCGAAAGGACCGCCGGGAGTGCGCAAAGCAGCACTCTATTATGGCTTTGGACTGGGGACGAAGAAGACGAAGAACGTGCTGCGGGCGTTGTATCACGTCTATATGGCGCCCCCTTTTGATGCCACGACCAATCACAATATGCGTACGCGGATTCTATGGGGCGTGCGGGATCATGAGGATGATAAGTATTACCTGTCGACACTGTTTGTCCAGGCATTACGCGAACATGAGCAGTTGACGGAAGTTGCATTGGAGCAGGCAGTCAGTGCTTACCGTCAGTTGACTGGTGGAGAGCCTCCGAATCTGGATGAATATGCAAAGCGTGGGGTTTATGTTGTGATGTTCGGCAACGAGGCAGCGAGTACCATAGCTGCCTCTAAAGCATACGTGGCCGAGAGACTGGGGGATTCAGAGCGTATACTCGAGGCGAAACATCTGGATGAAGACAGTAACATCAGTGTGATCATGCTGGTGCGCGGGAGCGCAGGGATGGACTGGCTGATTAAAAAGTTGCAGGCTCCGCCAAAGCTGCCGATCTACTTTGCGGGGCTGTTGACGCCGCAACTCATTGAGCAGAGTAAGCCTCTCAAAGGCTTTGAAAAATATCTTCCCGCGGAGGGACCACGGGAAGAGTAGCCTGAAGGCGGTTATTCTTCTTCGTCTTCCGCTGTGGCATCGGGGGCGAAGCCGCGACGCATGGTGTTTTCGGTGACGTTGACCGGGACGAGGAACTGCAGCAGATAGTCGGGGCCGCCAGTCTTGCTGCCGATGCCGGACATCTTGAAGCCGCCGAACGGGTGACGTTCGACCATGGCGCCGGTGATGTTCCGGTTGAGGTAGATGTTGCCGGCTACGATTTCCATGCGTGCCTTGTTCAGGTGAGCGGGGCTGCGACTGAAAACGCCTGCCGTGAGGGCATAAGGTGTATCGTTGGCGATGGTAATCGCTTCGTCAAAGTCGTCTGCCTTGATGACGGCGAGGACGGGGCCGAAGATTTCTTCCTGGGCGATCTGGCAGGTGGAATCGACGTCGGTGAAAATGTGCGGGCCGATGTAGTAGCCTTCGTCTTCCAGGTCGGAGGTGTCACAGGCCAGGGCCAGGGTGGCTTCTTCTTTGCCGATCTCGATGTATTCCAGGATCCGTTGTTGAGCTTCTTCATCGATGACGGGACCGACGACGGTGCCGGGATCTTCTGCGGGGCCTATCTTGAGGGCCTTGGTGGCTTCGACCAGGCGGCTGACGAAGGTGTCGTGAATCGATTCGAGCACGATGACGCGGGAGCAGGCCGAGCATTTCTGGCCGGCGTAGTTGAAGGCGGAGTGGATCACGCCGAGTACCGCTTCATCGAGGTCGGCGTCGTCGTCGACGATGATCGCGTTCTTGCCGCCCATTTCCGCGATGACCCGTTTGACCATCTTCTGGCGGGTATCGGTATCAGAGGCGGTTTCGTTGATCGCCAGGCCGACATCGCGTGAGCCGGTGAAGGTAATCATTTCCACGTCGGGGCTGCCGACGAGTTCGGGGCCGACTTCTTCACCGATGCCGGGCAGGAAGTTAACGACGCCGTCGGGGATGCCTGACTCGTGGATCACGTCCATCAGCTTGGCGGCGACGATTGATGATTGTTCGGCTGGTTTCATGACGACGGTGTTGCCGGTGACCAGGGAGGCGACGGTCATGCCGGTCAGAATCGCGAGTGGGAAGTTCCAGGGGGCGATGACAGCCACGGTGCCGCGGGGACGGTAGAAGTAAACGTTCTCTTCACCGGGTACGTCACAGTGCAGCGGATGAGCCAGGCGGCGCATCTGGTTGGCGTAGTACATGCAGAAGTCGATAGCTTCGACGACATCGCCGTCCGCTTCTTCCCAGGGTTTACCGCATTCAAAGACGATCCAGGCGGCCAGTTCGAAACGACGGCGACGCATGTTGGCGGCGATCAGTTCCAGGTATTCGGCGCGGTACTGGGGTTCGGTACGCGACCAGGCAGGGAAGGCACGCCGGGCGGCATCGATGGCGTCGATGGCGTCGTCCGCGGAGGCGGAGGAGACGGTGCCCAGTGAGTCGGATTTGTGAGAAGGGTTCCGCGAAGTGATCGTGGCTTTGGTGTCGATCGCGCGGCCGTTGATCAGCAGCGGGTATTCTTTACCGAACTGGTCTTCGACTTCTTCCAGGGCCGCCTGCATTTTCGTGCGGGATTCTTCGAGGCTGAAATCGGTGAGCGGTTCATTCTGGAAGCCGTCGTCTTCTGCCGGTTTCTGTTTGGTGGCGGTTTTCGCATGTTCGGACGGGTTCATCATCAGGGTCTCCAGGTTGACGTGCTCGGTAAAGCTTTGTCGAAGGAATGAATCGTTAGAGGTGTTTTCCAGCAGGCGGCGGACGAGGTAAGCCATGCCGGGAATCAGTTCGCCGAACGGCGTGTAAATGCGGACGCGATGCCCCAACTCTGCAAAGACCTGGGCCTGTTCCTTGCCCATGCCATACAGCATCTGGATTTCATAAGCGGAAGGGGGGATGTCCAGTTCGTGGGCCGCGGCGATGGCGTGCGCCAGGCTGCGGAGGTTATGACTGCCAAAGGCAGGTCGGAGCCACTGATGGTTTTCCAGCAGGACCTTGGTCAGTTTTTCAAAGTTGGCGTCCGATTCCCATTTCTGCTGGAACACGGGGATCGGCCAGTTGCGGTAGCCGGAAACGATGGTTTCGTAATCCCAGTAGGCGCCTTTGACTAGGCGGATCCAGATCGGTGTTTTGCGTTTCTTGGTCCACTTGAGCAGGTCCTGCAGATCCTGTTCGGCGGCCGGCTGGTAAGCCTGAATCACGATGCCGACGTTGTCGAAATCGCGGAATTCTTTTTCCATCAGCGTCTGCTTGAAGATTTCCAGCGTCAGCGGCTTGTAGGAGTTCTGCTCCATATCGACGTGCAGGTAGGCGTCGTACTTCATTGCATGTCGGAGCAGTTTCCGCAGGCGGGGCTGGACGACGGCCATCGTGCCGACCGGATCGGTGGGCTTGAACTGGCTGCACAGGGCAGAGAGCTTGATGGAAACGTTGGTGCGGGGCAGGTGTCCCTGGCTGTCCCAGTCGAGCTGAACATTCTCGGACCATTTCCGTACGCGGGGTGCGAGTCCGGAGATCAGATCCAGGTAGGACTGCAGATACGCTTCGGCTTCGACTTCGCTGATGACCGCTTCGCCCAGCAGGTCGAGGGTGAAGGCGAAGTTCTCGCTGCGGAGGCGGTCGACGGTGTAGTGGATTTCTTCGACAGAGGAACCCGCGATGAAGCGGCTGGCCATGCGGCGGGCATTGGAGCGGGCGTTCAGGGCCAGTGCACGCCCGAGGACGGAATTCGGTTGCGAAAGTTCCAGACCGATGCGGGCTGCCCAGGGGAGATGCTTGCGGACATCTTCAAAATATTCCTGCAGGTGCCGAACGATGGATTCGTGCGAGCGGAGCATGGGAAGCACATCGACAAAGCGGAACATCTGCACTTTGACGGATTCGTCGGCCATCGCCCAGGAGAGGATGCGATCGTCCCACCAGCGCTTTTCGAACATGGTCGGCTCGCGCCGTTCCAGGTGCCCCCAGATCTGCTCACCGAGATCCCGGGTGCGCTGTTCGATTTGTTGATTCAGATCAGAAGACGATTTTTTACGTGCCACTATATATAACCTGCCTCTGAGTGCTCGAGGCACTATCTCTGGTAGATGGAATTTGTTTCAGAGACCATTGGCTGATGGTGTTTTTCCGGATTGCGGGTCCAGATTGATGACATCCTGTCAGCAATACTCTTACGTCAACGGTGCCTGCGACGTTGGAGCCGCCGGAACTGTTCACTGCGAAGCAGGTTAACAAATCCGCAAAGGCGTGGTAAGTGTGTCGGGTCGCTCAATCGGAACTTTTCTCCGCTGGCGGGCGGGAATCGGGCTTGTCAGACCGGCCTGAGACTTTATTCTAAAGGAAATTATAAAAATGGGAAATCGGGCGGCTGTTCGTCTTTGGTTGCATTGATGTTAAATGATCTGTGACTGATAATAGATGCTAAGACGAACTGACTCAGCGAGTCGAGTGCGCCTGCGAATTGAGCAAGATCAAGACAATTTGGAGAGGGACCAACCTGCGATGCGTGATTTTGAATACGAAGCACCTGTTTCCCTGGCTGATGCCGTGGGGTTATTGGCCAAAAGCAATGGAAATGCCCGCCCGCTGGCAGGAGGAACCGACCTGATCGACCATGTCCGCACGGGCCGGTTGACGACCGATCTGATTGTCGATTTGAAGAAAATTCCGGAACTGATGGCACTGGAGCTCAACGACAACGGGCTCCGCCTGGGAGCCGCGGTTCCCTGTTATCAGATCTACGGCCACCAGGGGATCGTCGATAACTACTCCGCGATCACTGACAGCAGTCATATTATTGGCGGCATGCAGATTCAGAACCGGGCCAGCGTCGGGGGAAACCTGGCGAATGCCGGTGCTGCCGCGGATTCAACACCCGCGTTAATCGCTCTGGAAGCGACCGTCGTGATTGCCGGTCCTGATGGGACCCGCGAAATTGCGGTCGAAGATTTCTGCACCGGGCCTGGTCAGAATGTGCTGGAACCGGGGGAGATCATTGTGGAACTCCACTTCCCGGCCCGTCCCGCTCACAGCGGTTCACATTACCGGCGGTTCATTCCCCGGAATGAAATGGATATTGCCGTCGTGGGAGTCGGGGCCTCCGTGGTTCTGGATGAGAGTGGCGAAAACTTCGTTTCGGCCCGCATTGGACTGGGGGCTGTCGCTGCCAAACCGTTCCTGTGCCAGGAAGCGTGTGACGCACTGGCAGGTCAGCCGGTGAATGATGAAACCATCAAAAAAGCAGCGGAGGCAGCGAAGTCGGTCGTGCATCCGATTACCGATATGCGGGGCACCGAAGAATTCCGCATTCATGTGACCGGCGTGTTGACCGAACGTGTCATCAAACAGGCGGTGGAACGTGCTCGGGGATGATTCGTTTCTGCGAAGCGAAAACCCTCTCTTACAACTGAATCCCAACTGAAATTTTTAATAAGGACACTTCGATGGCGAAGAAACGGATCGTAACCGCGACTATCAATGGCCGTGAAGAGGAGTTCCTCTGTCAGCCTCGACAGACCTTGCTCGAAGTCTTACGCAATACACTCAACCTGACCGGTGCCAAGGAAGGTTGCTCCAACGGCAACTGTGGTGCCTGCTCGGTCGTGATGGACGGGAAAGCCGTCAATACCTGTATGGTTCTGGCGGTCGAAGCCGAAGGGACCGAGATCGAAACCATCGAAGGGCTCGCACCCGGCGATGGTCTGGATCCGCTGCAGGAAGCCTTTCTGGAAAATGCAGCGCTGCAGTGCGGCATCTGCACCCCGGGCTACATCATGTCTGCCAAAGCGTTCCTGGATAAGAACCCCAACCCGACCGAAGAGGAAATTCGCTTCTCGATGGCGGGCAATCTGTGTCGCTGCACCGGATACGACAAGATCGTGCGTGCGATTCAGCAGGCTGCGGAAGTACGATGTGGACAAGCTGCCTCATGTGAAAAGGAGACGGTCTAATGGCGACAATCGATGAAACCAAAACAGATGCAGGCAGTGGTGATGCTCCCAAGTACAAAGTGATCGGCACGCGTCCGATTCGTCACGACGGAGCCGACAAGGTTACCGGTCGTGCGTTGTACGGCGCGGACATCAAGGTCAAAGGGATGATCTACGGTGCGATTCATCGCAGCCCGCACGCGCATGCCGTGATCAAGTCGGTCGATACATCCAAGGCGGAAGCACTGCCCGGCGTTCGCGCTGTGGCGACGAGTGCCGACATGCCCGAGCCGGGTGATAAAATTGCAGAACTCGGCGAAGGGGCCGTGAATCTGAATCATCTGAGCAGCAACAACCTGGCCCGTACCAAGGTGCTCTACAAGGGACACCCGATTGCCGCGGTTGCTGCAGACAATATTCACATCGCACAGGAAGCAGCCAGCCTGATTGAGGTCGAGTACGAAGTGCTGCCTCCGGTCATGGACGTGCTCAAAGCGATGGAAGACGATGCTCCGGTACTCAACCCGGATGTGCATACCGAAGAAGCCGTTTCGGGTGAAATGGGCGACAAGCCTTCGAACATCGCCAAGCATCTCGTCTATGAAAAAGGGGATATCGCCCAGGGTTTCGCGGATGCGAAATACGTCGTGGAAAAAGAATTCCGTACCGCGACCGTGCACCAGGGTTACATCGAACCTCACGTGGCGACCTCGCTCTGGAACAACGACGGACAGATTACCGTCTGGACATCGACCCAGGGAACGTTCTCTGTTCGTCAGCAGGTTGCTGAACTGCTGGACGTGCCGCTGGCCCGTGTGAAAGTCGTGCCGATGGAAATCGGTGGTGGCTTTGGTGGTAAGATTTCGGTCTACCTCGCACCGGTGGCTGCTGTGCTGTCCCGCAAGTCAGGAGCTCCCGTGCAACTGGTGATGGACCGGGCTGACGTGCTGCAGGCAACCGGGCCGACTCCGGGTTCTTACATTAAAGTCAAAATGGGAGCCGATGCTGACGGCCGCATTACCGCCGCCGAAGCCTGGATGGCTTACGAAGCGGGCGGTTATCCCGGTTCGCCGATCGGGGCCGGCTGTATGTGCGTCTTCTCCTGCTACGATGTGCCTAATGGTCGCGTTGAAGGATACGACGTCTGCGTCAACAAGCCGCGGACGAATGCCTATCGGGCTCCCGGGGCGACCAACGCTGCGTTTGCGACAGAAACGGTCGTCGATGAGTTGTGCGAACAGATCGGAATGGCACCGATTGATTTCCGTCTGCTGAACGCTTCGAAAGAGGGAACCCGACGGATCGATGGCGTGACTTATCCCCGCATCGGTCTGGTGGAAACACTGGAAGCGATCAAAAACAGCGAGCACTTTAACTCAGCCCTGGAAGGGGATAACAAAGGCCGCGGCATTGCCTGTGGTTTCTGGTTCAACGCTGGACTGAAGTCAGCTGTGACTGCGACCGTAAACTCAGATGGTTCGGTTGGTCTGCTCGAAGGTTCGACCGACATCGGCGGTTCGCGTACCGCGATCGCGATGCAGTTTGCCGAAACCCTGGGGATCGCCGCGGAAGACATCAAGCCGGCTGTGGTTGATACCGACAGCGTGGGTTACACCGACGTGACGGGTGGCAGCCGCGTAACTTATGCGACCGGTTGGGCCGCTTATGAAGCGGGGAAAGACCTGCAGCGTCAGATCGTGGCCCGGGCCGCTGAGCTGTGGGAAGTCGATCCTTCTGCTGTCTCTTATGAAGATGGTTGCGTCGTCGGTCCCGATAAGCGAGTGCCGTTCAAAGAGATTGCCATCGAGTTGAGTCTGACTGGCGAACCGCTGGTCGGGCGGGGCGTTTCCAATCACAACGAGCCCGGCGGTGCCTTCGGTGCGCACGTGGTCGATGTGGAAGTCGATCCGGATACGGGTAAAGTCGATATTCTGCGTTACACCGCTGCCCAGGACTGCGGAACGGCGATCCATCCCGCTTATGTCGAAGGACAGATTCAGGGTGGTGCTGTGCAGGGGATTGGCTGGGGGTTGAACGAAGAATACTGGTATGACACGGAAGGCAGCATGCGGAATGCCAACTTCCTCGATTACCGGATTCCCACCTGTTACGACCTGCCCATGATCGAAACGATTATCGTGGAAGTGCCGAACCCCGGTCATCCGTTTGGTGTGCGTGGCGTTGGGGAAGTTCCCATCGTACCGCCGCCGGCCGCGCTGGGAGCCGCGATTCACGAAGCAGTCGACGTGCGGATGTACGAGCTGCCGATGTCGCCGCCACGCGTACTGCACGAACTGTTGCAGAAACAGTCCTGAAGTAAAGGAGGCCCTGATGCCTCGCCTGTTTGTTCCTCCCCTGCTCAGACCGTTCTGTGAGGGGGAGGAAGAAGTGGTTGTCGACGGGAGCACCGTGCTGGAAGCGGTGCAGTCCCTCGATGCTCAATATCCGGGAACGCTGGAGCGGCTCTGTCCTGACGGGAAGCTGCGGCCCGGAATCGCGGTGACCGTCGATCAGAACGTAACTCCCCGGGGGCTATCGCAGAAGGTGTCACCCGAGAGTGAGATTCATTTCCTGCCCGCGATTGGTGGCGGGTGAGAGTGGAGTTTTCCGGCGATGGTTGACTCTTCAGAATTTCCAGATCAATGCCCGGCATGCGGGCTGATTCTGCTCTCTGGTGCGATATTTGATGCGGCCGCTCTGGAGAAAGCATACGGTCCCATTCTGGGACTTCACAAAAATGTTGATCCTGAATCGGCCCTGGCAGGTTACGTCGGTCTCAGCAGCATGTGGAGTTATGATCTATCCCCCGAATTTTATCGATGCCCGCGTTGTAAAATAGACCCGATGGCGGGGAGTTCCTAGTAAGAGATTGACAGGGTGGCCTCGGATGTAATCCGAGGTTGTCGAGAGACAACAGGAGGTTGCGGAGCACTCTTTCTGTTGTGGTGGACGTGCCTCACTTTTGAATGAGAGCGGTTGGAGACATTGCTCTGAACTGATCGCTTTCACTGAGACCTCCTGCTCGCTGCGCTCGGCTCGGATTGCATCCGAGCCCACCCATGCTTCTATTCTTGCCAGATGAATTACTTCTTCAGGGGAAAGCCGATGGCGTTTTCCGGGGCGAGGAAGACGGTGCCGTGGCGCATCTGTTTGGCGGGGAGCTTCATTTCCGGAGTGCGGTTGGTCCAGGTCTGCAGGTCGGGGCTCGTGGCCAGGCAGTAAGAGAAGTGGCTGCCGGGGGCGTCCCAGTAGAGGTACCAGAGTCCGTCGTGCCTGAACAGGGAGGGGCCTTCGCCCATCGTGTTGACAATGGAGGTACCTGCGCCGACGATCGGCGGTCCGAGCGTGGTCTCGTAAGGGCCCTGCATGTGTTTGCTGAAGACGAGCCTTAAGTTTTTGCCTCCCTGGTCGGCGGGCATTTCGTTTTTGATGACCATGATCCAGCGGTCGTCTGTCGGTGTTTTCGTATTCTGATCATCGTGGGCGATAAAAGGATCGATGACGCTGATTTCCGGCTGCGGGCTATAGAAGAGTTTGGGCTTCGTGAAGGTTTTGAAATCGCGGGTGCGGATGGCGTAGGGCCGGTGGTCGTGGCCGTGCTGGTCCCGGCTCTGGTCCTGATCGTTGAGTTCTGTTTCCAGCGTGGTGCTCCAGAGGATCAGGTATTCCTGCTGCTCCGGATCCCAGTGGATTTCAGGAGCCCAGGTGTTTTTTGCGCCGTCGCTTGCCTGCCAGACGACGATTTTGCGGGGCTCGCTCCAGTGCCGCAGGTCTTTCGAAGAGGCATGGCCGATGCTGCGTGACTTCCAGCTGGTGGTCCAGACCATGTGGAACTTACCGTCGTGATAGACGATGGAGGGATCGCGGGTCAGGCTTTCTTCGCCCCACTTCGGGGCGGGCATGACGACCTTGCCGTCGTTGAGCCAGTCGAAGTGCAGGCCATCGGTGCTAAAGGCGAGGTAGACGCCGGTTTCACCGTTTCCCAGGAAGTAGGGGAGCAGGAAGATCTGGTTGGTGTTTTCTGGTTTTTCTGCTGCCGGGAGCGGGGTGAGGAAAGAGCAAAGCAGGAGAAACAGGATGCAGGGCGCTTGCGGTTTCATTATAGTGCCATTCTGAGGGATGCGTTTGATGTCAGGGGCTCAATCCCATGTTAGCGGGGGACTGATCCTGGGGCTACCATCACAAGGGTGATGCGTTGTCCCGGATAGAATCCAGGATCAACTTCTACGAATTAAATGAGAAAAGGAATTAATAGATGGGATTGGATTTATGTTTACAGGCAATTCCTGAGAAGTGCAAATTATTAGATCTGGTCAGTACGGGTAAAATTAAAGTCTATCTATTAGGGTTTATCAATTACCACTATGAGCACGAAGGACACGGAAAAGGTGAGCTGACTCTCAATCCCAATAATGAATGGGAGAATAATGAAGGCAAGTGCTTTATTGAGTCGCTGTATGATCTGGAAAAAACATCGCCGGGTGTTTTAGATCGGAGTATGTATCTGGGGCGTGCCCATTCCTCGTTTTGCAGATTACTCGAGCTTCAGGCAAGAACTGAGGAAGAGGAAAAGATTGCACGAAAATCTGTTTATGGGAATGATTTTCTGCCTGCATATCTGGGGGAACAAGAGGAGCCCAAGCTCAGGTGGAACTCTGCAGAATATTCTGAATTGATCTATCTCTGGCTATCTGAGAGGTCTCCTGCAGAAATTGGAGATCAATATGTGCGGGCTGGATTTGGCAGAGAAACTGTTCGTCTGACGGATGAAGAGTACGAACAACAAAAAATACAAGTTTCACAGTTGTTCAAAGAATTTCAGGATCTTTACAAAGGGGCCGTTGAGAATCAGGAAGCGATGATTGTGAAACTGTCCTGAGTTGGGGGGTGGCCCCGGATGTAATCCGGGGTTGTCGTAGACAACAGGAAACTGTCAGGAGGGGAAGCATCAATTCAGAGCAGAACTGGCGACTGTGATGATCTGGTAGGAATCAGTTTCATTCTTTGAAAGATTTCACTGTCAGTTTCCTGCTCGCTGCGCTCGGCTCGGATTGCATCCGAGCTCACCCGTTTTATGAGGGAGCTGTTTATTACTCTGCAGTGAGCAGTTCGTTGACGGTCTGTACGAGGTCTTCGATGTGGTAGGGTTTGGGGATGAAGCGGTCGACGCCGCGGTCGAGGGCGAGTTCGCGGTATTTGGGTTCGCTGTTGCCGGTGACCATGACGATTTTGGGGGCCCGCTGCTTGTTGTTGATGATGCTGTCGAGGACAGCAAATCCGCTGCGGCGGGGCATGACCAGGTCGAGGAGGACCAGGTCGGGGGCGTCGCGTTCGATTTTCATCAGGCCTTCGTTGCCATCGTGGGCGGTGAGCACCTCATACCCTTCTGCTTCGATGGCCAGCTGTAAAGGCTCTGTAAGACCCTCGTCATCGTCGATGATGAGGACACGTTTTTGAGGAGAAGTGTTCATTAGCCTGGCGTTTAAATCCTGGTGTGGCCCGCGCTGGGGAAGTGTGCAGAAAGTATTATATCACCCCCGCTGGCGAAAATCCAATTATTAAGATCCAACGGACGTGTGGCGCTCCCCAAACCGGTGCCGGTTCGATAAAATGGGCCGGTGCGCGCGTGGCGTGCGCCAGTTTCGGGATGGTCCGAGATCAATATGTCTTTATCTGTTTATTCTTAAATCACGCAATGGGATAGTTTTGTGTCAGCGACGTCGGTAATCGGGTTACAGTGGGGCGATGAAGCCAAGGGCAAAATTGTAGACTTACTCTCCGAGCAGCACGAGATCGTGGTGCGTTACCTGGGGGGCAATAATGCAGGCCACACAGTCAAATTTGACGGCAAGACCTATAAACTCTCCCTGCTGCCGGCAGGGGTGCTGAATCCGAATGTCACCTCCGTCATTACCGGCGGGGTGGTGATCAATCCCAAGGCGTTTCTGCAGGAAGTCGCCTCTATCGTTGAACAGAACGGTCCGATTGATCCCAGCCGGCTGTTGATCAGTGACCGGGCCCACGTGATCTTCCCGTATCATATGCAGGAAGAGAGTATTTTCGAGAAGAGCCGCAAAGAGAACGCGATCGGCACGACCATGCGGGGTATCGGAACCTGCTATCGCGACAAAGCGAGTCGGACCCACGCCATTCGGATGGGCGATCTGATGCGTCCTGACTTTTTCCGGGCCCGTCTGGAAGAAATCGTGGCTTATAAAAGTAAGATTTTCCAGGCCCTCGATCCCGAAGCAGAACCGTTGAACGTCGATGCGATCTTTGAAGAGTATTGCGGTTACGCCGAGACTCTGAAACCGCATGTCGTTGATACCAGTGCTTATCTGTTGAAAGCGGTTGCCGAGCAGAAGAAGATTCTGTTCGAAGGGGCCCAGGGGAGCCTGCTGGATATTGACCATGGGACCTTTCCGTACGTGACTTCTTCCAACAGTTCCGGCTGCGGGATTCACAACGGCAGTGGCGTTTCCGAGCGTTACATCAGCAAGATGATCGGCGTGGTGAAAGCCTATACGACACGCGTGGGCGGTGGTCCGTTCGTGACGGAACTGCACGATGAGATCGGGCAGCGGATTCGCGACGTGGGAAATGAATACGGAACTGTCACCGGACGTCCGCGGCGGTGCGGGTGGTTTGACGCTGTCGCTACCCGTTACGGGGCGAATATCAGTGGCGTCGACTGCATTGCCGTCATGCTGCTGGACGTACTGAGTGGTCTGGATGAGCTCAAGGTCTGCGAAGCTTACGACGTGAACGGCACGCAGGTCACCGACTTCCCGAGCCACATTCTGGATCTGGAGCAGGCCAAGCCCGTGTATCGCTCGATTCCCGGCTGGAAAGAAGATATCACCGGCATCCGCAAGATGGAAGATCTGCCCGAGAATGCGATCGCGTACATCAAGGCGATCGAAGATATCATCGGTAAGCCGGTTGAGATTGTTTCTGTCGGACCCGACCGGGAACAGACGATCCTGCTGAAGTAGGCGACTGGTTTGCGTTCTGTTGAGGAGGGCAACTCACTTTCTGTATGGGAAGTAGGAAGCATTGCCCTGAATTGCAGGCTTAAACTGGACCTCCTGCTCGCTGCGCTCGACTCGGATTACATCCGAGCCCACCCGATGTGTTTCGTATTAAACCTGGTTGGGTGGCCTCGAATGTAATTCGAGGTTGTCGGAGACAACAGGAGGTTGCGGGGCACGCGTTCTATTGTGGTAAGGCGTGCCTCACGTTCTGAATGTTGAGGTGGGCGACTTTTCTCTGGACTGTTTGCGTTCGCTGAGACCTCTTGCTCGCTGCGCTCGGCTCGGATTGCATCCGAGCCCATCTATGAAGAACATCTTGTCAAGTGATTTAATTCTTTGCGCATGGATTCCTTTCTGAGACACAATCAAGCGGTACGCTCAACCATCTATTCGGGATCGACCACTGTTGCAGGCCGTCGCCATTAAACATCCGTACGAAGAACGCCCCATTCACCCTGACGAAGGTCGCAGACATTTCCCCGCCTTCATGGGCCCGGTCGGGGTCGTTCACACATTCCCGATTGATTTTGTCTCTGATGTTATTAATTCAAATCTGTATTACTCGTCAGCCTGTTTCAGGCAGGCTGGTGTGTCGCTGTGAATGGTTCGCCTGATTTCATGATCGCGACCATCATTCCCAGCAGACGCCTGGCGATCGCCACGATGGCTTTTTTAGCCTTCAAGCGTTTTTTCAACCTCTCGTAGATCGTCTTCCAGCGCGGTACCCGATACACCAGTTGCCAGGCGGCCTCCACCAGCGCCCAGCGCAAATAACGGGAACCTGCCTTTTCGATGTGGAGTTCCTTCATCTTCCCGGCACTTTCCCGTTGTCCCGGTGCCAGGCCCGCGTAGGCAACTACCTGCTTCTGAGAGTCGAATCGATCGATGTCTGCAATCTCCGATAACACGACTTCAGTGATCACAAAACCAACGCCCGGGATACTCTGCAGCAGTTCCCGCTGATGCTGTTCACGAATCGGAGCCGTCCCGGCAAAGTCGACCAGTGCCTGGTTGGCTGACTTCAACTGTTGGAGAAAGAAAAGCCATTCTGAGGTCAGTTGATTCATGCAAATCCGATCAGCGGCCGACAGGGGATAGCTGCTGACATACTCTTGTCCCGCTTTTCTGAACAGGTCTGGTCGATCTGCATTGTAGTTGCTCATGATCCGTCGCATGCGATTCTTGACCGAAGTAATCCGGCGTTGAATGGAGCTCCGCTGACGTACCAGGCCGCGGTGATCGCGTTGCCGAGGGGTTGGGCGATACGAGGCTGGTACCATGTCTCTTGACAGAAACTCGGCCAGAACCTGGGCATCGAGACGATCGCTTTTCCGCGTGGACTCAGCGATGACCCGCAATTTACCAGGGTGGGCGAGGATCACTTTATCAGCCAGGGGCTCGATGAGTTTGATCAGCCATTCGTAGCTGGCCGTCGCTTCCACGACCGCGCGAAAGGGCCCCAGTTCCTGGATGACCTCCTTGAAGAAGGCCACGATAGCAGCTTCATTGGCGCACATCAGACGTTTCCGTTTCTCGATTTTACGCGCTTCATTTACGACGCAGACTGTGATACTCTGTTTGTGAAGGTCGATGCCGGCATAAAACATGAGTGGTTCCTTTCTTTTGTGGAAACAAGGTTGTAACAAACTATGTTTACCACGCGTTAAAGAATACCACCACCGGCTCGGCCTTCTTACATAGTTTCACCCGATGTGTTTCGGATTAGATCTGGTCTGTTCTGGTCGGGAACTGGTGCAGGTCCTTGATGTTTACCTTTCCTGGGTTGTGCCTGCGCGTATCATTCCTGTCCCTGTTTTGTTTGTACCGGTGGCCAGGTGGCGTTTCTCAATTCGGATGATATCTACCAAAGACGTTTCAACCGGGGCTAATTTTCTTTTCTGCTGTTGGAGTCCTGAAAACAAGAATAACAGCATACCCTCGGCCACGGTGGATACGTACATAGCTAACGCTGTCGACCTTATGATCACGTAGAAAACTATTAAATAGACGCTACCTGGCGTCTTGCCGCTCAGGGGGGAATTATTTATGGAGGTCCATTGGGAGTTGTTTCGAGTCGAAGGTCGCCAGGCGGGCAGGCACGCGTGTTCTGCTCCTACATCCTGTTTTGATCATAGGTCTGAATCCTGTTTTGATCATGGTCTGATTTTGTCGATCGGCACCGGGAGGTCAAGACAGAATTTTGTCCCGATGTGGCCGGATTTTGTCCTGGTCTGTCCGGGATTTTGTCCACGTGTGACCTGGGTTTGTCCCGATTGGACCAGCTGGAAAGGGGAGAACATTGAGAACTGATGCGCGATTGACAGGTGGAAAGCGGGTGAAAATCGACGGGAATTCAGGTGTTGTTACGTCAGTGGTGGGGGCTGTTCCGGTGCACGATCACCTGTCTCGCGCGCGAGCCAGAGGGGACCAGCATACGCAGCGGCGGGGGCGGATCAAGTTCAGTTTGTGCAGTGAAAAACGGGAAGCGTTATTCGACGACGACCCCTTTTTTCAGAATCAGATTGGCGTACAGGGCGGTTTCGCTGGTGGCGATGATGGCGTAGGCCTGGCGGGCGCGTTCGTAGAACTCGAAGCGTTCGATTTTTTCCAGCTCCGGAGCGCGGTCATCGTGCTGATAAATCAGTTCGCGATAGGTCTGCCAGATGGGGGGCTCGGCTGCCTGATCGTCGACGGGGTTCATCAGGCCGGCGGGCTGATCGACGAACGTATCGAGGGGGAAGAACGGGAGCAGGGCGGAGAGGATTTCAGGGACGCCGTGACCATCGAGGCGGATGATACGCTGGGCGTGGGAGTCGGCGGGGAAGTTGCCGTCGGCGAGGACGATGTCGTCGCCATGTCCCATTTTCATCAGAACGTACATCAGGTCGGGGGAGATGATGGGAGGAATTCCATTGAGCATGCGGTTCACCCTGGCTGTGGTTATGTGACTGGTGTTGTGTGTGCTGGAACTGATTTTGACAACTCAAAAAGCAGAATCAAAGGGGCTCGTGAGAGTGATTACCATTATGCAGAAATTTTACGTCGAAGGCGAGGATGGCTTGCTGGATATGCTGCTGTGATCCCGTTATGATGGCCTGAGTTCAAGCTGTGGGCTCGACAGAGTGAACACCGCTTTTTCTCACCGGTAGCAAGTTTTCAGGAGAAAGTCTGAAAAATCAATGAAAATTCACGAATATCAGGCCAAACAGTTGTTTCGCGAAGTCGGGATTCCCGTACCTGAGGGAATCGTAGCGAAGACCGTCGATGAAGCGGTGGCCGCATTTGAAAAACTGGATCGTCCGCTGGTGGTTGTGAAGTCACAAATCCACGCAGGGGGCCGCGGAAAAGGTCGTTTCAAGGAACATCCGGAGCAGGCTGGTGTGGTACTGGCTCGTTCTGCAGATGAAGTTCGCGAGAACGCGGAACGCATGCTGGGATCGACCCTTGTGACCGTGCAGACCGGGGAAGAAGGCAAGCAGGTCAACACACTGTTCATCGAGCAGGGACTGGACATTGCCAAAGAGCTTTACCTGGGATGCGTGATCGACCGCGAAGCAGGCGGCCCGGTGATGATTCTCTCGACCGAAGGTGGTATGGAGATCGAAGTCGTCGCCGAAGAGTCTCCGGAAAAGATCCTGAGCGAGCCGTTTTCGATTCACACCGGACTGCTCGGTTTCCAGGCCCGCAAGCTGGCATTCAAACTGGGAATGGAAGGCAAAACGGTTCGTCATGCTGAGAAGTTCCTCTGCCAGATGAGCCGTTTTTTCATTGATAACGACTGCAGCATGACCGAAATCAACCCGCTGGTGATCACCGGCGAAGGTGAACTGGTTGCACTGGACGCGAAGGTGACGTTCGACGAGAACGCACTCTTCCGTCACAAGTCATTCGACGAACTGCGGGACCTGACCGAAGAAGATCCTGCGGAAGTACAGGCGGGTGATGCCGGCCTGAGCTACGTCAAGCTGGACGGCAACATCGGCTGTCTGGTGAACGGGGCTGGACTGGCGATGAGCACCATGGACCTGATCAAGCATCATGGTGGTGAGCCGGCTAACTTCCTGGACGTGGGCGGCGGAGCGAACGTCGACCAGGTCACCGAAGCCTTCCGGATCATTCTGGCTGATGACAATGTGAAAGCAGTTCTGGTGAATATTTTCGGCGGGATCATGAAGTGTGATACGATCGTGACCGCGTTACTGGAAGCTTATGAAAAGGTTGGTTTCACGGTACCCCTGGTGGTACGACTGGAAGGGACCAACGTGGATACCGCCCGGAAGATGCTGGCAGAGAGTGGTCGGGATATTATTTCCGCAAACGACCTGACCGACGCCGCTCAGAAGGTTGTGGCCACTTTGAGTACTTAGTACAGGCGGGCGACCTGTCTGTCAGGTCGCCGCTCGTGTGACGTGGTTGTTTTGCAAAAAGCGATCTTAGCCATCTTTTAATAAAACACATTTCCCGCAAGGGTGACAGATTATGAGTATTTTAGTTACTGAAAAGACACGCGTCATTTGCCAGGGGATCACCGGTAAATCCGGGCTGTTTCACAGCCAGCAGTGCCGGGAATATGGCACACCGATGCTGGGGGGCGTGACTCCCGGAAAAGGGGGAACCGAGGTTGATGGTTTCCCGGTATTCAATACCGTGGAAGAAGCAGTCGAGAAGACCGGTGCCAACACCAGCCTGATTTTCGTGCCACCTCCGTTCTGTGGCGAAGCGATCATGGAAGCCGCTGATGCGGGTATCGAACTGATCATCGCGATCACCGAAGGTGTTCCCGTCACCGATATGGTACGGGTGATGGAATACCTGAAAGACAAGCCGAGCCGCCTGATTGGTCCGAACTGCCCGGGTGTGATTACTCCCGGGATCGCCAAGATCGGCATTATGCCCGGTTACATTCATACGCCCGGTTCCGTTGGCCTGATCAGCAAGAGTGGTACGCTGACTTACGAAGCGGCCTGGCAGCTGGGGAATATTGGTCTGGGACAGAGCACCGCGATTGGTATTGGTGGTGACCCGATTATCGGGACGACCTTCATCGATCTCTTGGAGATGTTCCAGAATGATCCTGCGACCGAGTCGATCATGCTGATCGGTGAGATCGGGGGAACCGCTGAAATCGAAGCAGCGGAATACATCAAAGAGCATGTGACCAAGCCGGTTGCCGGTTTCATCGCCGGTAAAACAGCGCCTCCCGGAAAACGGATGGGGCACGCTGGTGCGATTATCAGCGGTGGTAGCGGTACAGCGGATGAGAAGATTGCCGCTCTGGAAGCAGCCGGTGTTGTTGTGGCGGAAAGCCCGGCAGACATGGGTGCTGCGGTCAAGCGGGCGATTGAGAAAGCCTCTTAATCGTCTTTACCAGACAGCCAAAAACAACAGGGCCACCGGATTCAACCGGTGGCCCTGTTGTCGTTATATCAACTTGAACGGAGTGGCGGGCGACTATTTTTCGTCGTCAGCACAGACCCAGGCGCTCAGTGAGGATTCGTAATCGACCAGTTCTTCAGGTTTGAAGTAGATCGGAATTTCACGGGCGGCGGCTTCGGGGCCGTCGCTACCGTGGACGAGGTTCATTTGGCGACTGACGCCGAAGTCACCCCGGATGGTGCCTGGAGCGGATTCGCGACCGTTGGTGGATCCCATCATGGAGCGGACGACGGAAATGGCTTCCGGTCCTTCAGCGGCGATGGCGATAACCGGGCCGGAGGTGATGAATTCTTCGAGCAGCGGGTAGAACGGCTTTTCCACATGTTCTGCGTAATGTTCGGCGGAGAGTTCCTTAGTGACCTGCATGAGTTTGAGGCCGACAATTTTGAGGCCTTTATTTTCGAAGCGGGACAGGATGGTGCCGGCGAGCCGGCGCTGAACCGCATCGGGTTTAATCAGGATCAGGGTGCGTTCGAGAGCCATGTGGAGTTCTTTCTATCAAGTCGATGGTCTGTATGAAACGGAGGGATCGGAATTCCCTCGCTGTACTCACTGAATTTTGTATTGGGAAACTTAACTTATCGGCGGGGGATGCCCGGCGGGTACGGAATTTCCACGCGTGCCGGTTGAATTGAAATGAAAAATGCGATTCATTTCAACCCTGATATAGAGGATAAAATGCGGCGATCAGGAAGAAACCCGTGTTTGACAGATGCTGTCAAAAAACTGTTTGAACAGGTAATGGCTGTCGTGGGGGCCGGCCGATGCTTCAGGGTGATATTGCACGCTGAAGGCAGCATGGGTTTTGTGGCGGAGCCCGGCGACAGTGTCGTCGTTCATGTTGGTGTGGGTGACTTCGACATCGTCCGGCATGGTTTCAGGATCGATGGCAAAACCGTGGTTCTGCGAGGTGATTTCCACCTGTTTCGTGTCATGATTGAGAACCGGCTGATTTGCGCCCCGGTGTCCGAACTTGAGCTTGAAGGTCTTGCAACCGCAGGCGAGTCCGAGCAACTGGTGTCCGAGGCAGATCCCGAAGATGGGAACTTTGCCCATGAGGTTACGAATCGTCTCAATGGCGTAGGTCAATGGTTCCGGGTCTCCGGGGCCGTTGGAGAGGAAGACGCCGTCCGGGTTGAAGGCGAGAACGTCTTCCGCGGTGCAGTTTCCGGGGAGAATCGTTACGCGGCAGCCGAGCTGTTTCAGGTGACGTGGGATGTTCCACTTCATGCCGTAATCGATGGCGACGATGTGGTAATTGCTTTCCGCCTGATCTTCCCCTTCGGCCATGTTGGTGATGGATTTTCCGGAGAGGGAGTGAGTCGAACTGCTGTGGGCCAGCGGATGCAGGCCTTCATCCCATTCGCGGGCTTCTGCAGGCAGAACTTTGCTGACCAGATCCTGGCCGACGAGTTGCGGGCTGCTCTGGGCTTTTTTGACCAGCGATTCATCATCCAGATCGACCGTGGAGAGGACGCCGGTCATGGCGCCGGAGGTTCGGATCTTCCGCACCAGGGCGCGGGTGTCGATTCCCTGCAGTCCGATGACGCCTGCGGCTTTGAGGTATTCATCAAGAGTCTGTGTCGAGCGATAGTTGCTGGGAATTTCGCAGAGCTCACGAACGATGAAGCCCTGCAGAGCGATTCCGCCGGACTCAATATCTTCGGGGGCGATGCCGTAGTTCCCGATCTGCGGATAGGTCATGGTGACGATCTGTCCGCAATAAGAGGGGTCGGTCAGGATTTCCTGGTACCCGGTCATGCTCGTGTTGAACACAACTTCACCGTGGACTTCTCCGTCCGCACCAAAAGCCGTCCCTGTGAATACGCTGCCATCGGCAAGGGCTAACTTCGCTGTTTTCTGCATTGTCTACACTGATCTTAAGGGATTGAAGAAATTCGGGTCAAATCTGATATGTTCTATCAAAGATTGGCGCAAATAAAAAGAGACCGGCGCTGATGGCCGGCCTCTTCGGTCGTTTTTTTCAAATTTGAATTGATTCGAAAGGGAATCAGCTCAGGTCCTGGGTGAGGACGAAATTATCGATGCGGATAATGTTCTCATTCGGATCATTAAAACTGTTGAACAGTTCAGCCATGATCGCGTGAAAATGGGTCCGGCAGATCGAATAGAAGTTGTGTTTGCCGTCGCGGCGTGCTTCAATTAAGCCTGCGTCGCGAAGGAGTGCGAGGTGGTGGCTCACAGCCGGCTGGCTCTGATTCAGCCTTTCACACAAGGCAGTTACGAATAATTCTTCTTCCTGGGCCAGATAAAGCATAATCCGCAGTCGCGTTTCATCGGACAGCAGTTTGAAAACTTTAACGAGGTTTTTCTCCAGATGATCTGGCAGCGTCGGAAAACGCTGGGTCGTTCCTTCCTGGGGCGGATCCACAAGATTTGTGGCCATATCACTAGTTTCCTTTTTTAAATTCATGCAATAGAGCTCGTTTAAAACCGGTCACTTTATATACGTGACCAGCCTGTGGGGCAAATTTGTTCGTTCCACTCACGTCAGCGTGGGGAAGTTAAATCATGAAAAACAAGCAGCCAACCGCTGGCCATACCAATTGTTCAAAACATTGTGGCCCTTAATCGCCTGTATTACATGGCGCGCAGATCTCAGCTGAAATATTCAACTACTACTTGTAACGTTGCCAGACAGGCGAAAGATGTGACGTAGGAGAGTCGCTTCATTTCAGAAATTGAAGACCGCTCCCTTATTTCGTTGGCAATTATGGTAGTGCTCTGCCCAATCGTCAACTAGTATTTATCCAGTTTATCTAATTATTCGCGAAATAAGACTTGTTTTATGTGAATAAGTCTCTTGTCAGTAAGGGGTTATGTGGTGTCTGTCTCTGCGTTCTGCGATTTGACCGGTAAGAAAGCAATGGTGACCGGGTCCTCTTCCGGCATCGGAAAAGCGATTGCGCTGGAGCTGGCTGAGGCGGGGGCGGACGTGCTGATCCATTATCGGAATTCGTCCCTGGCAGCAGAAGCGGTGGTGGAAGAGATCCGGAGTCGCGGACGGGAATCGGAGATGCTCTCCCTCGACCTGGCTCATCAGGAAAAGTATGACGATTTTATAAATCGCGCTTTTCAGAAATGGGGGACATTGGACATTTGGGTGAATAACGCGGGCGTCGATCTGCTGACGGGAGACCAGGCCAAACTGGGGTATGATGCGAAACTCGAAAAACTATTCGATATCGATGTGCGGGGAACCGTTCTGCTGTCGCGTGAAGTGGGACGTCGCATGAGCGAACAGGGTCATGGCTGTATACTGAATATCGGCTGGGACCAGTCGGATCGGGGAATGGAAGGGGCCAGTGGTGAGCTGTTCGCGACCAGCAAGAATGCGATCATGGGTTTCAGTCGTTCGCTGGCGGTCTCGCTGGCACCGAAGGTTCGCGTGAACTGTATTGCGCCCGGCTGGATTCTGACGGCCTGGGGGGAATCGGCGAGTGAAGTCTGGCAGGAGCGGGTCAAACAGGAAACCCCGATGGACTGCTGGGGAACTCCCCAGGACATCGCCAACATGGCGCGGTTTCTCTGCAGTCGGGAAGCGGCTTATATCACCGGACAGGTCATCAATGTGAATGGGGGCGCCGTTCGCTAAGCTGCGATTACTCGGAACCGGGTTTCGACTTCGAATTCGATTCCGGCAGCAGGTAGGCAATTAGATCACGAAATTCCTGGAGCGTCATCTGGTCCACCAGGCCGTTAGGCATGATCGAGGTTTTGGAAGGGACCATTTCTTCGATCTCGTCGATTTTGAACGAACGGATTTTCCCGTTGGAGTCGTAAATCGAACGTTCTTTGTTGTTGTGTTTATGATAAATGCCCGAGGCGGTCTGACCGTCGATGGTGACGATCGTCAGTGGGAGAAAGCCCGGGTCAATATCTTTACTGGGATTGATGATCGCTTCGACCAGACGTTCCCGGTTCAAAGCGATACGACCGTTGGTGCGAATCAGACCGGGACCCACCTGTTGTCCGCGACCGTCGATCTGATGACAACGGAAGCAGCCGGGGCCCTGGGGATGAAAGAAGAGACGCTGACCGGCGCGGGGGTCTGCGGGACCGGCGAGGGTCTGCAGCCACGCGGAGAGTTCGTCCCGGTTCGGTTTTGTTTCTGCAGGACTTTGATTCAGAACCCGCTGCACGAGAGCGGCGGCCGCGTAGTTCTCTGCAGCCAGCTGTTTTAGCGTTGTCTGTTGTGATGGGTTGAGTGAAGCACCACGCAGGGTTCGCAGGGCTTCGTTGGCGACGGTCGGGTTAGTGTCAGCAGCCAGCTTGAGCAGAGGTTTGACATTCTCAGGTTGAGTGGCAGAGAGGCCGATGATGGCTTCCGCGCGGAGGTTGGCATCGGCTTTTGAATTATTGGCGAGCTGCAGCAGTTGCTGACGGGCGGTTTTCGTTTTGAGATCACGAAGACTGCGGATGGCTTCGGTACGGACTCCCGCATCAGTGGATTGTGTCAGCGAGGTCAGTTTGGCTTCACTCAAAGCGGGATGTTTCGCGGGCAGGAAGAGTAGAATCTGTTTTAACACTTCAGGCGACGTTTCGGGAAGATCCAGCAGGCGGGCGGCCAGTTGCTGTGCCTGTGATTTAGTGACCCACCAGTCGCCTGTCGTGCCCCGCGTCCAGTCTTTCATCACGCCATCGAGCTGCGCGATGGAAGCCAGGTAGGCTTTGAGCAGGTCGGGGGTCGTAGCCTGACTGGCGAGGTCGGCGACCAGTGTTTCGCGGAACTGTTTAAGCTGATCGCGTCCGATCCATTCGACGGCGACGAATCGCACATCGGGATTGTGATCTTTGAGAGCCTGTTTGAGCAGGTTGTCATCGGCTGGGGTGTTGCTCTCTTTGAGCAGAAAAATCGCTGCCAGGCGGACGGCGGAATCGTCGTTCTGGGAGAACAACTCAGCGAGCTCTATGTTGGTCAGTGTCTGTCGTAGCCCTTCACGGGCGGCCTGCTGCATGAACGGATCACTATTCTGCAGATGCTCGAAAAGCAGGGGCAGGCTCTGTTTGTTTGAGATGCGTCTGAGGGCTGCAGCCTGGACGAGGGGGGACTGATCTTCCCGGGCGACCTGTGCGAAGTCGACCTGGTCGGCGGGAAGAATCGCGACGGCCTGTTCGCGGATGCCGGGTTCTTTGTCTTTAAGCAGGACGGCGATGTGTGCAGGCGTCAATTTGTTGACGCTGACCAAGGCATTCAAGGCGACGGCTCGAACGCGCGGATCCGTGTTGCCGAGGGATGCCTGGAGCTGGTCGATGCCAGGCTTCTTCTGCGCGAGTAGATTACGAGCCGCGTTCTGACGCTGTTGCCAGTCGGGGGAAGTCAGTTGATTGTCGCGGGGAGACAGTTCCGGTTTCACGGCACTGATTTTCCAGACGCGGCCTTTGCCATGCAGGGGGTAAGAGCGGTCGGCCCAGTCGCCGACATACAGGCAGCCGTCGGGGCCAACAGCGATGCCCGCGGGACGGAAGTATTCTTCGCCGGCGATGACTGGTTGCGTGGAGGTTTTGAACGAGGCACCATCGGGGGTGAGGTGGTAGCGGTCGATGCGGTGTTCGCCCCAGCTGGCCACCAGCAGGTCGCCGCGATAGTCGGCGGGGAGCTGGTCGGATTCGTAGGAAATGACCCCCGTAGGAGACTCGCCGGTAGAAGAGGTCATGGGCAGGGTGCCCGGGGTTTCGGCGTTGACGGCGATAAAGGGTTCGAGTGTGCGACGCCGGTAGCCATAGTCACCTCCCTGAACGATGGTCAGCAGGCGACAGGGGGGACGATTACCGGGATCATTATCGCCAACAAACATGCGGCCGTAGACATCGAAGCAGAGGTGGAAAGGATTCCAGAAGCCGGTGGCAATCCGTTCGAGGCGGCTGCCATCAGTGCGACAGCGGAAGACTCCTCCTTCTCCGCGCAGAGCGGGAATACGGACACTGCCTTTGCCGACGAGTGTTGCATCGTCTCCATAATTCTGGCCGAGGGTGAAATAGATATTGCCGAAGTCGCCCACGAGTTCGGCGTCGGCTCCTTCGTTTTCTCCCATGCCAAAATAGATGTTGTTAAAGAAGTCGAATGCAAAGCCTGAGAAGCCGTTGTGTGGATAGGTGGCGGTGGTTTCCAGTTGAACCAGATTCTGGCGTAGGTCCGCTGTGCCGTCGTCGTCTTTGTCTCGCAGTCGGAAAATGGAACTGCGGGTGGCGACGTAGATCCAGCCATCCGGATGGGCGGCGACGTTCATGGTTTCTGTCGAGCCTTCGTAGAATGTCTGAATCAGGTCGGCGCGACCATCGCCCGTGGTGTCCTCCAGTAATCGAATCCGGTCGGTTTTGGGACCCTCGTAATTCTCGGGGCGAAAGTGAGTGTGACTTTCGACGACAAAGACGCGTCCCCGCTGGTCAACGGTGAGGCCGGTGACAGTGACGATGTCCGGTTCGGCAGCGAAAAGTTCAATCTTGATCCGCGGATCGAGCGAGCGCGGCGGTTCGATCTCCGCTGTTGCCAGGGAAGAGAGGCAGCAGACAGCGGAGAACGATAGAACGGAAGCCAACAGTCGGGCTGGGGAAAGACCGGTCATGTCGTCAGCTCCTGGTTGGGATTGAGGGAGGGTTTTTCAGGATGTCGTCAGCGGACTTATTTCTGAGGAGGCAGGTAGCCCAGCGAGGTCAGAAACGCGTCCAGTTTTACGATGGTGTCTTCGTAGTTCTTTTTGTTACGACTCAGGTTGAAGAAACCGTGCGGTTGATCCGGGTAAGCGATGAGCTCACAGCGGTTACCTTTCTGCTTCATCTGATCAGTAAAGCGTTCGACGTTTTCGAAAAGTACTGTTGTATCGCCGGTGCCGTGGAAAATAATCGTAGGTGGGGTGCCCTTCCGCACGAAATGGATGGGAGAGATTTCCTTGCAACGTTCTCCGAGCTGTTGCGGTCCCCCTTTCCAGCCGGTTTCGGTGGTGTCAACGACCGGGTTGAACAGAGCCATCGCATTGGGGACGGAAGAGATCTTTTTATTTTCGTTCGGTTCATCGAAACCGGTCACAGTGCCCGTGCAGGCGGCGACGTGTCCACCGGCCGAACCACCTCCGGCAACGATGCGATTGGGATCAATTCCCAGTTCTGCAGCGTGTTCGCGAATCCAGCGGACAGCTGATTTTCCATCGGCGACGCATTCGAAGGGGGTGGTGTCGTGCTTGGATTTGATGCGGTATTCGGCCGCGCAGGCGACCATGCCACGTGAAGCGAGGTAACGACAGTGAGGTTCAAATTGACTGGGATTGCCACTCCGCCAGCCTCCTCCGAAGAAGAAGACAACCGCAGGTCGGGAGTCGCTGGGTTTCCAGTCAGCGGGTTTGAAAATATTCAGATGCAGATCGCCCTGGTCGGTTTTTTTATAGACTTTGAATTCCGCATCCTTGAGCGGTTTCCAGCCGGTCTTGGGGGAGTTGGCTTTCTTTTTCTGTTTCTGTTCTGCTGCCCGGAGGGGAGAAGAGGACTCGAAGCCCGCGAATTGCGTTGCGGCTGCGAGGGTACAAGCGATGAGCGCGATTGTGAAACGGAAATTCATGCTGCAGAGATTCCTTCTGTAAAACTTGAAACCGGTTGCTTGATATCACATTGGATGACCTTCTATAGTAAATGAAAGTATGATCGAATTGTCTTTTCTTTTCAGGCTGGAATCCCAAAAAATGAAAATTAAACTGCTGTTGAGTGTGGCCCTGTTCATGGGGCTGTTTACGGTTCTGAGTACAACCCGGGCGGAAGAGAACGCGTCCCAGTTACCTCCCAAAGAAAAATTTGAAATCTATCTGCTGATCGGACAGTCAAACATGGCTGGGCGGGGGAAAGTCGATCCCGCGACTAATAAGGCGCATCCCCGGGTGTTGAAACTCGACAAGCAGGGAAAATGGGTGCCGGCCACCGATCCGTTGCACTTCGATAAACCCAAGATTGCCGGCGTGGGTCCCGGTTCCGGATTTGGTCCCGTGATTGCGGAAGCAAAGCCGGGCGTGACGATTGGCCTGATTCCCGCAGCCGTGGGGGGAACGCCCCTCAGTCGCTGGGTCAAAGGGGGCGATTTGTATGAGCGTGCCGTCAAGCTGGCGAAAGAGAATCAGAAGTATGGCGAGATCAAAGGTGCGATCTGGCACCAGGGGGAAGGGGATTCTTCCAATCCCAAGTTGTATAACTCATACCAGAATCGACTCTCGGGCATGATCGCGGATTTGCGCAAAGATCTGAACGAACCGGACATGCCGTTCGTTATGGGAGAACTGGGGGAGTTTTTCACACGCCCCGGTGCCGAGACCGTCAACAAGTCGCTGCATGGAATTGCAGAGACGGTGCCTGCTACCGCGGTGGCCTCTTCAAAAGGTCTGCCTGCGAAAAGCGATCAGGTGCACTTCAATGCGGAAGCAGAGCGAGAGTTCGGCAAGCGTTATGCGGCACAGATGCTGAAACTGCAGCAGCAGGCTGCTGAGAAGTAAGCGATTCTGTAAAGCTGTGAATACGAAAAGAGGCAGTCTTTGTTGACTGCCTCTTTTTTGGTATGTAGCACTGGAGATCAGGCGAGGATGTCTTTGACCGGGTGGTGTTCTTCGACGCCGGTGAGCCGCTGATCGAGACCCTGGAATTTGTAGGTCAGTTTGCGATGATCGATGCCCAGACACTGCAGGATCGTCGCGTTGAAATCATGGATGTGGACCGGCTTGTCGACGATGTTGTAACTGAAATCGTCGGTCGACCCGTAGACCTGTCCTTTTTTGATGCCGCCACCGGCCATCCAGACGGAGAAACAGCGGGGGTGGTGGTCACGTCCGTAGTTTTCACGACTGAGTTTCCCCTGGCAGTAGACCGTACGGCCGAATTCACCGCCCCAGATGACGAGGGTGTCATCGAGCATGCCACGCTGTTTGAGGTCTTTGACAAGAGCGGCTGCCGGCTGGTCGATGTCCTTACATTGTTTGGGCAGGTCACCCGCGATATTCGCGTGCTGGTCCCAGCCACGGTGGAAGATCTGCGAGAAGCGGACCCCCCGTTCGGCCATGCGACGGGCGAGCAGGCAGTGATAGGCGAATGTGCCCGGTTTATGTACCTCGGGGCCATACATGTCGAGCGTGGCTTTGGTTTCCTTGGTGATGTCGGTCAGTTCGGGAACCGACGTCTGCATGCGGAAAGCCATCTCGTATTGTGAGATGCGGGTCTGGATTTCCGGGTCGCCGATACTTTCGTATTCGTTCTGATTCACCTGCGAGAGGGTGTCCAGCATGCGGCGGCGCAATTTGGCGGAGACGCCTGGCGGGTTGGAAAGGAACAGCACCGGATCGCCCTGCGAACGCAGTGAGACACCCGAGTATTTACTCGGCAGGAATCCGCTGCCCCAGAGACGGTTGTAAAGCGCCTGAGCCTGTTGCCGACCTGACCAGGTGGAGGTAAGAACAACGAAGGCGGGCAGGTTTTCGTTCATCGAACCCAGACCGTAGCTCAGCCAGGAGCCGAGGCTGGCGCGACCGGGCAACTGGTTGCCGGTGCAGATGTAGGTAATTGCCGGGTCGTGGTTGATGGCTTCCGTCCAGAGCGAGCGGACGATGGAAATATCTTTGACGATGCCTGCGGTGTGAGGCAGCAGTTCACTGACCCAGGCACCATCGCCACCGTTGTCGTGTTTCGTGAATTTGAATTTCGACGGAGCCAGCGGAAAGCGGGACTGCCCCGAGGTCATCGTCGTCAGTCGCTGTCCCTGCCGGACGGACTCGGGGAGGTCTTTATCGAAAAGTTTGTCGAGTTCCGGTTTGTAGTCGAGCGTGTCGATCTGTGAAGGGGAACCCGCCATGAACAGATAGATGGCCCGCTTCGCTTTGGGAGCGAAGTGAGGGATGTCGGGGAGTCCGCCGATTGTCTGTGATTCGGGATTCGCTGCCTGCAAGGGCTGTCGATTGGCCTCGAGGGAGGCCAGGGCGGCGGTTCCCAGCCCGAGGCCACCCGCTTTGAAAAAATGACGTCGCGTGATCTGTGAGAGATGTTCCTGCATGGGATTCATGACGATACCTGTTTATTTCTGTTGAGTTCTAAGCCGCAACTGATGCTGTCCGGCGTGGATGCTGTGGAATGATGAATAACAACGTCTTCAATTTTTATTGAGCACTTCATCCAGGTTGAGGATGAGGTTACCCACCATGGTCCAGGCGGCCAGTTCCTGCGGATTCAGTTTCTCGTCAGGTTTGGACTCGCCAACAGCAATCAGTTCTTTGGCAGCTTCAGGAGCTTTCTGGTATTCAGCCAGCATGTCATCAAAAGTCTGTTTAATCAGGGTCAGGTTTTCCTTTGAGATCGGATGCCCGGTGGCCATTGTGTAAGCAAACTTGATCCGCTCTTCGGGAGAGGGACCGCCTTCTTTCATCATGCGTTCGCCGAACGCACGGGCGGCTTCCATGTACTGCGGATCGTTCAACAGCAGCAGGGCCTGCAGTGGCGTATTGGTCCGTTCGCGACGCATGGTACAGGCTTCCCGGCTGGGGGCATCGAAGGTCGACATTTCCGGCGGTGGTGAGGTCCGTTTCCAGAAGGTATACAGTCCGCGGCGGAAGACTTTCTCAGGGCCCGTATCCTGTTTGAACCGCACGGTATTCGAGCCGGAATAACCGACGGCGTACCAGAGTCCATCTGGTTGAGGCGGTTTCACGCTGGGGCCACCTACTTTGGGAACGAGCAGACCACTGACGGCGAGTGCCTGGTCACGCAACATTTCCGCATCCAGGCGGAAGCGGGGGCCACGGGCCAGCAGACGGTTCTCGGGATCCTGCTGATACAGTTCCGGAGTCACGCTGGAGTTCTGTCGATAAGTGGCAGACATCACAAGCTGTTTCATCAGCCGTTTGACATCCCACTGGTGTTCCTGGAAATCAATGGAGAGCCAGTCCAGCAGTTCGGGATGACTGGGGACGGCTCCCTGGTTACCGAAGTCTTCACTGGTTTCGACGATACCGGTGCCGAACAACTGTTGCCAGAACCGGTTGACGGCAACGCGGGATGTCAGCGGATGACTGGGATCGACGAGCCATTTCGCCAGACCCAGCCGGTTGACGGGCCATTCGGCTGCCATGGCAGGGAACTGTGCCGGAGTTTTCCGATCAACTTTATCCCCTTTCTGATCGTATTGTCCCCGCTTGAGATCAAAGGCCTCTTTGATGGTTTTGCGTTCGCGGAAGACCAGCGTCGTGGGGAGCGAGGCGATCAGTTTTTCTTCCTGTGCTTTGACTTTGACCTTCTCGGCCAGCAGTTTGCGATATTCGGAATCGAACTGATTCAGATAATACTGTCTCAGCAGTTCAGTCTGTTGGGGAGTACGTTTATCGGCAGCCAGTTTCAGGACCGGTTCAATCTGATGATCGAAGTAGACCTGATTGACTTCGGTTTCTGAGAGTTCGTGATCGTAGATACGGAACTCGTCAACGAAGCCGTTCGTCAGGTGCTGCTTGGTTGGTGAATGACCCAGCAGAATCGTAGCCGAGTTCAGAGGAGTCGTATTTTTAAAGGAGTCGGAGGAGATGGTCAGCTCGGACTCTTTGCCGTCGACATAGATGGTCACGCCATGGGCTTTGGCGGAACCATCGTAGGTCACACAGACATGATGCCACTGATTAGGCGTGATTTCATTATTCTTGGTCTGCACCTGAACGGCATAGCCGGGCCAGCGATCAATCAGACGCACACTGAGGGTCTGGTTAGTGATCTGTAGATCGTAGCCTCGTTCGCGCGAATTAGGATTAATGCTGGAAACGATCGGTCCCGAAGTTTTACCGTTGGTTTTGACCCAGATGGCATAACTGAAAGGGGTAGCTTTGGCAAACTGTCCGGTTTTTCCCAGGTCGAGATAGCTGCCGGGGGCGAACTGGAATCCGTTATTGAATTTACCGGCGACCCATTTTGGAGCCCCTTTGACAGACGCTTTGTTTTTTGCGTTCGTTTTATCAGCAGCGGCGTCGCCTTCTTTCTCGTCGAGCGAGTAAGCAGCCAGCAGACCGCCAGGTTGCGGAATGGAGAGATCGGGATTGCTGCCCGTCTTCTGAATCTGCTGCTTCCACTGGAGCCAGGACTGAAATGCGGGTTCGTTAACCTTGGTACGGTCGGCACCCCGTTTTTCAATGGAAGCAATCTGGTCTTTATAAGCCTGGAGTTGCTTGGACTGGGCATCATCGGGGACACGGACGGAAGGGGGGGAGTCTTTGATGTTCCCGTCCATCGCGGGGCCATCAAGGTTATTGAAGAACGCGAACAGCTGATAGAATTCGGTTTTCGTAAAGGGATCGAACTTGTGATCGTGACAGACGGCACAGCCGAGGGTGAGCCCCATGAAGGCCTGGCCTGTCGTTTCCACCCGGTCGATGACGTTGCGGACATAGACTTCTTCGGCGATCGAACCCCCTTCGTTGGTGGTCACGTGACAGCGGTTGAAGCCAGTGGCGATCTGCTGATCGAGTGATGCATTCGGGAGCAGGTCACCGGCCAACTGTTCGATCACAAACTGATCGTAGTGTTTGTTGGTATTGAAGGCATTAATGACCCAGTCGCGGTAAGGCCACATCTCGCGGTAGTTATCGAGGTGCAGTCCGTGAGTGTCGCCGTAACGGGCGATGTCCAGCCAGTAGCGGGCCATGTGCTCGCCGTACCGGGGAGACTGCAGCAGTCGATCCACGACTTTTTCATACGCATTGGGACTTTTGTCATTTACAAACGATTCCACTTCCTGCGGCGTGGGAGGCAGTCCGGTGAGGTCCAGAGTGACTCGTCGAATGAGAGTACGACGATCAGCCTCGGCAGTGGGTTTGAGATCTTCTTCATCGAGCCGCGCCAGGATAAACTGATCGACGGGACTCTTCACCCAGCCCGGTTGTGAGACGGAAGGCAGTGGTGCTTTCTGAGGTTTTACGAAGGCCCAGTGATCCTGCCAGGGAGCACCCTGTTCGATCCAGAGTTTGAGTTGTTCAATTTCTTCCGGCTTCAGTTTCTTCCCGCTGTCGGCCGGCGGCATGAGGAGGTCGCCGTCGTCGGTTGTAATGCGGGCGATGAGTTCGCTTTCCTTCAGGTTGCCGGGCACAATGGCTTTGTGACCGCCCAGGTCGGCAAAGGCGCCATCACGGGTATCAAAACGCAGGTCGGCAGCGCGTTTCTTGGCATCCGGTCCGTGACACTGGAAACAGTTTTCCGAAAGGATGGAACGTATTCTGGCTGGGGAGACTTTTGTAGTCTTTTCAGCGCTTACCTGGGTGAGTGAAGTACACAGGAAAGTGAGAACGAGAGCAGGGACGATGCGCTTGCTCGAACACAGAAGAAGCATGACATTCACCTTCTGGATAGTAATTTTCAAGTGGATGATCGGCCGCGGAGACGGGGCTGTTCAAACTTAACTTGTCAATGAATCTCTGGTGATGCCTGTCCGACCGACAATCCATATCAGTTTGCAACGGCGGTAGCTGAACCCCATGGTTCAGCAGGCGGGATGGCAGATGTTCCGGGAACGGGGGAGCAATGCTTGTGTTCCCGAATTCAGGTTCAATTATTTATTCTAATCGTCGTTCCGGGCCTTTGCAAGACGCGGATCGGGATAAAGTGACGTATCTCGTTACAGCGTCGACAGTTCCGTGTGCGTAGTCTAACAGGCGTTTCTGCCTGAGCTTACAGGATGTTTGTGTTTCGTTTGCTGTCAGGAATCGGTTATCAACTTCGCCTGTAGCAACGTGCCGGTTCGATCACCCGTTGTGAGTTTTACGCGTGTGCCCGATTGAGTGTTGGCAGAGATGGGACGTTTTTAGGTAGATGCAGAGAAAGAATGATGAAACGCGTCATGCGCGGAGTAACTTTTCGGTTTTTCCCCAGGCGAAGACGGAAACCGGGAACCTTCTTACTACTCCGGTGTCCAGTGAGAACAAATTGGAATAGAATGATCTGTGACCCGAGCGGAAATCGGGTCTGAATGTTTTTTATGTATGAGGAGAAGAGAGATGAACTCTCGACAGTTACTGAAACTGGGTGTTCCACAGTATTGTCTGAAGACGGCCATGACGGCGATTCAGCAGGCCGTCGCGAATGATAATATTCGCGGTAAGGAAGTCAAAGCGCGCATGCAGCAGGTCATCGCTGCGCCTGACAACTATCTGGAAGATGAGGCATTCGGAGCCCTGGCTGCAGAACTGGTTGAAGATAACTCGGAAGAAGTTGTTGAGCCAATCGATTACCAGATCTGGGGTAAGGAGGGCATCGATGAAGGTGCGTTCTCCCAGATGGAACTGGCGTGCCATGTTCCATCGGCTTACGGTGCTGCGCTGATGCCGGATGCACACATCGGTTATGGTCTGCCTATCGGCGGCGTACTGGCACTGGAAAACGCAGTGATTCCATATGCAGTCGGTGTGGATATTGCCTGCCGTATGAAGCTGTCGGTTCTGGATACGGCCGTTGATGCACTGGATGACAAACGTCATCAGTTCATCGATGCGCTGAATCGAGGCACCGTATTTGGCGTGGGTACGGCTCACGAGAAGAAGCAGCATCATGCGGTGATGGATCAGGACTGGACGGTGACGAAAGTGACACGTCAGAACAAAGACAAGGCATGGAAACAGCTGGGATCTTCTGGTTCGGGCAACCACTTTGTTGAGTTCGGTGTCCTGACGATTTCGGAAGATGATGCAGAGCTGGGACTGACTGCAGGTGAATACGTGGCATTGTTGAGTCATAGCGGTAGCCGGGGAACCGGTGCGTCGGTATGCAGCACGTATTCAGCGATTGCGCAGTCGCAACTGCGAAAGCGGCATCAGCACCTGGGACGACTGGCATGGCTGGACATGGATTCGGAAGCCGGCCAGGAATACTGGGCAGCAATGAATCTGATGGGCGACTACGCTGCAGCTAACCATGCTGTGATCCATAAGAACGTGGCGGCTTTGCTGGGAAGCAAGGTGATCTCCGGCGTGGAGAACCACCACAACTTCGCCTGGAAGGAAGAGCACGGCGGCCGGGAGGTCTACGTGCACCGTAAGGGGGCAACTCCAGCGGCAGCAGGCGAGATGGGTGTGATTCCCGGTTCGATGGCCGATCCGGCGTTCGTGGTTCGTGGAAAAGGAAATCCAGCGAGCCTGAACTCGGCATCGCATGGTGCAGGACGCTGCATGTCTCGTAACAAAGCGAAGGATAAGTACCGCTGGAAGGCGGTGAAAAATGATCTGGAGAAGCGAGGCATCACCGTGATCTCAGCGGGAGCTGACGAAGTTCCCGGTGTTTACAAAAACATTAATGAGGTTATGGCCGAGCAGCAGGACCTGGTGGAAATCGTAGCACGCTTCAACCCAAAAGTGGTGAAGATGTGCGGCGACGGAAGCCGGGCCGAAGATTGACTCGCTGTAAAGCAGGAACACAGGCAGGTTGGGGATTTTCCTGGCCTGCCTGTTTTTGTTTGTTCAGAGTTAACGCTTTTTTTGTGCGCGATGCGGAGGAGTCGCCTTCACTTTCCCGGCACTTCGTTTGAAATCGGGGACGACGCTGGAGAGTGTCTGCGGATTGAGGCTGAAGACGGTAAACCCGCCGGTATTTAGTTGTCGGGTTACATCAACCTGTCCCAGAACACGATCGCTGCTGAGAGTTGCCTCTGTTGAGAGTGCACCGATGCCCGGGTAGATGGGAATGCTGCCAGCCAGGAGTTTCTGCTGTTCTTCAATCCAGAGGCGGAACTGTTCGTCACTGGCGGTGTAGTCCATGGGGCAGATGAAGTCGAGATAACCGCGTCTGGCCCAGAGAGGCCAGTCCTGGGCCACCCATTCACGGCAGTCCGGATATTCGCGGAAGACGGCGGCGGAAAGTTTGACGCCGGGGCGGATCTTACGTGCTTTGCGTGATACGGTTTCAACGAGCCGGGTGATCTGGTCGGCACGCCAGTCGCGGTACTGGCTTTTGAGCTTCCCCTTGTAACAGTCGGTAGGCCAGTTGCTGACTTTGATGCCGGTGTCGGCCTCGAATTTCTGACGGCTATAGTCGCTGTAATCGTGGCGATCATTGGGGTAGCGGATGTAATCGAAGTGAATGCCATCCACGGGATACTTTTTAACCACTTCGAGCATGCTGTCGACTTCGAGCTGGAAGTTTTCGGGATGAGCCGGATTGAGCCAGTCGCTGGCTTCGCCGGTCACACTGACCTGGGTCCGACCCGCGTCACGTAACTGTCTGACGAACGACGGCGGTGCGGTCGAGAGATTGTGATTCACTTTCCAGACATGGAGCTCGAGACCATGTTTATGCGCCGCCTTGAGGCACTGTTCGATCTGGTCGCCCTGAGTTTTAAACGTTTCACTGCGGGGAAGAACATCACTGGGGTAGTGGGCCAGACCGCCCCAGAGCATGTTGACGATGAGCATGTTGAAGCCAGCATCGGCAAGCTCTTTACAGGTCCGGTCCCAGTCGCCCGGGTAGGGGCCGGTAGGACTGTGATCCCAGAAGGCACGGGCTTCGCGTGGTGGACTGGCGCGGGTCAGCAGGTAGATTTTGACCCGCTCTTCACGACAGCGCCGGGCAAACGCGATGGCCTGGAACGCTTCTTTTTTCTGCAACAGCTGCTTCGCGCGCACGAGTAATGCGGACGTACGATCCAGATCGCGGGCCGCCAGTACTTTGCTCTGCTGCGGAGTAACCGTCGACACAATGCTGCGGCGGAGTTCATCAAACGAGTGAAAGGGCCCCACCTGTTCCGCCTGCTGAATCGTGCCGGCGGCGATCGCATCCCAGAGTCGGGGCTGGAAGTGGGCCATGAGCGCAGTCAGCAGGGCCTGTTTATTGACAGGGTCGTCTCCCAGAATCAGGTGGCTGAAATAGGCACCCCGCTCGCTGACGATCAGGGCCGGCTTGCCCGTTGGTTTACCTGTGTCATCGTACCACTCGCCTACGATTCGGGCGTTGTGTCCGGTTGGGGTGGCAGTCACCAGGTTCCATGAAGCCTGTTTGACCTCCGCAGGGAGACCCAGGATACCGGCGTCCTGCAGGTGGATCGAGGCCAGCCCACCCGGACTGTCCGGTTTGAAATAGCTGCCTTTTTTGATGCCCAGATTCTTTTCCAGGGCGGTCGGAATGTTGAAGTTCAGATAAACCTTACCGCCCCGTTCCATGAACTGATTCAGTACCCCACAGGCCTGGGATGAAATACGGGGATTAAACGGCAGAATTGCGATGGAACGTGAGCCGAGCGTGTTCAGCGAGAGTTCGCTTTCACTGATGCGGTCACAACCGATCCCGGAGGTCTCGAGAAACGTTTCGATACGGTCGGCGGCAGCGAAGGTGTCCTTCTCTTTCTGTTTCTGGCTGAGGTCGGGGACGACAATCGTCACGTCGCCGGTGATGGCTTTCAGGTTACGGAATTGGAAGTGCGTGTCGGGTTCGCTGTCGGATTCCCGCCAGACGACCAGTCGAACGGTTTCGATTTTATCCCAGCCGCGCGGATTGTCTTCGCCGCGAAAATCACCTTTAGGGAAACGGAGTGTCTGCCAGTCAGCCCCCTTGATACGGGCAGAGGTCGAATACCAGCCGGGGCCACTTTTGAAATAAATGCTGACCTGATGGTTGCTGTCGGGCGAAGCGGGTTTGACGTCAATCGTAAACAGCCCGGGGGCGGTCAGGCTCTGGTTGAGTTGTTTGTCGATCCCGGCCCGGGGAATGTCGCGGTTGGATTGAAAGGGGGCCGAGAGGAGCAGGACATTCTGGCTACCTGATTTCTGCATCGCCAGGGGGAGCGTTCCCTTGAGTTCGGTCCACGCCTGTCGGGCCGCGGACGACGTTGTATAATTGAAGTCGTCCAGCACAGTTTCTGTGCCTGTGGTGAAGCTGAGAGCAAGAGACAGGATGTAAGGCAGCTGATAGATCATAGCAAATCAATAGATGGGTATAAGTGAGTGATCGAGAACGCAAAATTCTGTTTAAGTTGTATCGGGTTCGGGAAATGCTGACAAGATTTCCTCTGGAAACGAGGGAGATCCTGGTATTTATCAGTGATATTTAATGAATACGTAGAACTGGGATCGTCTGTTGACTATAGTGCGGGCATTCAATTAGCGCTCCGGAGGCCAGGGAAAGGTGCAGAGCCATCGAAGAGATTGTCGTTTTATTTGCTGTGATCGGTTGCGGTCTGATACTGGGAAAAATTGCGGTCCGTGGAATTTCGCTGGGAAGTTCGGGAGTGATCTTTGCTGGTCTGCTGGCAGGGCACTGGGGTTACCAGGTTGCGCCCGAGGCGGGGCTGGCGGGGGTTGTGCTGTTCATCTACTGTCTGGGTATCGGCGCAGGGCCCAGTTTTCTGCAGATGTTTCTGAATCGTGGCAAAGCGCTGGCGCTGCTGGCCGGAGTCATGATGAGTGCGGCTCTGCTGGCCGTCTTGCTCATGGGGCGGCTCTTTAAGTTGAGTCCCGATCTGGCGAGCGGCCTGTTTGCGGGGGCCCTGACGAGTACGCCGGCGCTCGCAGCGGCGACAGAGAAGCTGCCCGCTGGTTCGGATGTCGCGGTTGGATTCGGAATCGCCTACCCCTTTGGCGTGATCGGGGTGATTCTCTTCATTCAGATTCTGCCCCGCTGGTTTCCCGGCGGAATTGAACACGCCCTGAACGAATCGACTGCGGCTCGCGGCGACATCATTCGCGAAGTGGTCGAAGTCCAGAACAGAAATCTGGTGGGGAAGCGACTGCGGGATGTGACCATTCTGGCGAAATCGAACTGCCAGGTCTCACGCTTGATCGTGGAGGGGCAGCCGCGACCGATTCCGAAAGAGTTTCAACTGGAACTGGGACAACTCTTGCTGGTCATCGGCCGAACAGGGCAGATTGAGACTGTGATTGAAGCGTTGGGAACCCGTTGTCCCGACGCGCAATACGTACTCGATGTAGAGCGGCAGCGTCGTAATATTGTGATTACATCTAAAGAAGTCGTGGGACGCACGCTCAAGGATCTGCATTTTCGGTCCCGCTTTGGTGTGACCATTGCCCGTATTACCCGTCAGAATATCGAGTTCGTTCCCGGTTCAGAGCAGACACTGCATTACGGAGATATACTGCGTGCGGTGGGTGAGCCAGAGGACCTGGAACGTTTTGCGACGGCCGTTGGTCACCGGGCTCGCACCGCGGATGAAACGGATCTGATCATCCTGGCGGGAGGGCTGATTCTGGGAATGATCCTGGGGCGGCTGAGTCTGTCGCTGGGAGGTCAGTCGTTTTCCCTGGGAATGGCGGGAGGACCGTTGCTGGTCGGGCTGCTGCTGGGGCACTTCGGCCAGTTTGGTGGTCTCTCAGTACGTATGCCGCGCGCAGGCCGGTTGTTGCTGGGTGAACTCGGACTGACTGTCTTTCTGGCGCAGGCAGGTTGTCAGGCGGGGGGTAATTTTGTGGAAGTGGTTCGGGCGAACGGGTTGACGATGTGCCTGGCTGCAGCGGTGGTGGTTGTGGTGCCACTCTTGTCCGGGTTTCTCGCGGCGCGGTACTGGCTACGTCTGAATCTGCTGGAGACAGCCGGGGGCCTGTGTGGCGCGATGACATCCACGCCCGGTCTGGGAGCGGTCACCTCTGCCATTGATTCGAGTGTGCCGGCGACGAGTTATGCAACCGTCTATCCGGTGGCCCTGGTGCTCGTAACACTGCTGGCACCGATTTTGATTGCGTTGTTGTAGTATTGCTCGGTGAGTGCAAATAAAAACGGGAGCAGTGAATCTGGTTCATGCTCCCGTTTCGTTTGCAGGCCACAGTCATTTTAACATCAACTATTTATAACTGACTTTGGCAAAATAGATGGATGTTTTGCCTTCGTGGCTGGAATAGTAGCTCACGTTCAGCAGGCCATCATGCAGGACCATGTTCGCGTAGCTGGTGTCACCGCCACTGGGGAGCGCGAGCAGTTCGGTGAGCTTGCCGTTTTCCACGTCGAGCTGGCAAATTGATGTCCGCACTTTGGGGGAGTAGAGACGTACGGTGGCCAGGAAGCGACCATCGGGCAACTGGAACAGTTCCGGTCCGCCGATCTTGATTCCCAGGTCCTTCCATTCCCATTTCGTGTAGGGGGGCTTTGAAATACCGAGCAGGCCGGTGGCACCTTTACCGTCCCGTCTGAGCAGGCAGTAGCAGGTGTTGTCTTTGGTGAAGACCAGGGAGCTTTCGTTGGAGTATCCCTCGTCAATCAGCTTGTCGACAACGGTTTCAAAATTCTTGCCATCACTGCTTTTGTAGAGGCGAGTGAAGCGAGGACCTTCTTTACCGGTGTGATAACCGATACTGTAGACATCTCCATCGTGCCACTTATTGCCCCAGAGCCAGAGGTTGGGATCGCCGATGGTATGAGCTTTGGACCAGTGCTTGCCGTCATCGGAGAACCAGGACATCGACTGATGCCGATAGGGAGCAGGCTGGTGCAGGGCCCCGGCACCGCTGAGCATGAGCTGCCCCTCGGGAGTGACGCTGATTTTCGCATCGCGGAGGTCAGCAGTCTCGGAGGTAACGCGGGCGACCGGCGTCCAGTCCTTACCATCTTCGGATTCGAGGACCTGCAGGGCACCGTCGGGGGAGACATGTGCTTTCCCCGTGCGGAACACGCAGTACCATTTGTCTTTGAAGCGGGTCAGTCCGGTGAAGGCGTTGTGTGGGTCTTTGTCCCAGATTTTCTGGACACTTTCCAGCTTCAGTTGAACCGGTTTGTCGTTGGCCTGTAGTGGCGCTGCCAGACAGAGCAGGACCAGGCAGGCGACGCAGAGGAGCGAGGCGTTTTTCATGAGGTCTTCCTTTGGGTTGTGAAGGTCGATTTATTTTTCCGATTGAATGCGGTCCAGGACCGGGGCAGGAGGCTTCCAGCCATAGGTTCTGGTTTCCCGCGGGTGATACAGGCAGGTGACAAGGTACAGTTCAGTTTTACTGGATTTTTCCGGAGGCACATTGATCTGCACATGCGTGAAACCGGCCCCGGGCCAGGAGACATAGCCATCTGTTTCGCTTTTTTCCAGCAGGTGTCCGTTGAGTCTGATGTCGACGAGTTCCGGGCGTTGATAAGGGAGGCGGAGTTGAAACGAAATGCCCTGCTGAATGGGCGGTTCTTCCGGTTCTGGCGCACGTCCTTTGCTGACGGCGATTTTGATTTCCGGTCCCGCGTTGATGATTGACTTGAGTGAGCTCTGGTCGATCCCGGGTACATCCTTGATGTTGTCGAGGAGTTCGGTGATGTCGGCAGAGAGTAGCTCTGCTGCTTTCTGGGAGGTGGCGACGAAATAGGTTTCCCGGCCGGCGGTCTGCGGATAGAGAACGGCCTGGGAGAAGCGGGGCTGTTGTTTCCAGAGTTCGACTCGGCTCTGGCGACGGGCCTGGGCGGTGGGACCCCAGGCACTGACGAAGTGGCCGATATAACTGTTGACGCGATTGACAGGGTAGCCAGGGTGGTAATCTTCGTCCCAGCGCTGGTTGCCGATCTGCATCAGGCCTTGCAGCCGCGCCAGGCCGCTTTGTTCCCAGCCGACTTCAAATGCCATCAGCATGGTGTGATAGTGGGCATAGCCGTAATGCGCGGTGTAGAACTGGGGACGTCCCAGCCAGAGTCGATTGGATATAGCCGTCAGGGAAGTGCCCCAGAAGAGACGCTGGGCGTCCGCTTCGAAGCGATCGTAACCGTAACCTGCAGCTTCGCCCGCCTGGTTGATGGCTTCGGTGATCCGCCAGTCCCAGGGGCGGAGCGACATATTCGAATAAGCAGAGCCGGTGACTTCAAACATCGTCTGACCGCGGTAGCGCTCTCGGGAACCCAGTTGTTCGGGGCTGTATTCCTGCAGGCCGGTCCCGTGCACATCGACATGGACATCAGGCTTGAACTGATCGACGACGGACAGGATCGCCATCACTTCCGGCGATTTTTCCGGCAGCTTGAACTGCAGGGTTTTGAGATCCCAGTTAGCGGTGCCACCCCCGGTGTAGGGGTCGATTTTCTGGGAATTGCCAAAGCGATCCGTTTCGAAGTAAGCGTACGGGTTGATGATGGGGATGATCAGCAGCAGTTGATTCTGTCTGGTGCGCACGGCTTCTGGATCATCGCTGAGCATCCATTCCACGAAGTGCATCACTGCAGTGGTGCCGCTGCGTTCGGGGCCGCCATGCAGGGCGGTCACCAGGCAGATCTGTTTCTGTTTCAGGTCGGTTTTGGAGTCGGTAATTTTCAGCATGGGGAGCGGAATGCCTTCGAGTGTCACGCCGATCCGATCGACCTGAACCAGGTCGGGATGAGTTTCCTCCCAGTATTTCAGCGTTTCCGTGTATTCCTTGAGTGTCAGGCGATGCAGCTTCTCCTGCCAGGGTTGCGGGAGCCCGGCGAGTTTCTGCTCCAGTGTGGGGGCTTCCTGGGCTTTCAGTTGAGGGGGTTGCCAGGTAAGCAAGCAGAGCAGACAGAGTGCGAACCACAGGGGAGTGGTCACTGGAATACGCGGGGAGAACAGTCTGGCAGGCATGGTTGAGGCCTCGTCGGGGCGAAGTTGGGGAATCGTTATTGAGCTGGGGGTGGTCCCAGTGTCTGTCCGGCGCTGGTGTTAATGGGCATGGGAAAGACTTCCGCAGAATCGATGGGAAGTTCTCCCTGTTTCATCTGGGTCAGTAATTCAGCTGCTTTTCTGCCGATGGCAACTTCATCGACGGTGATCGAAGAGAGTCGGCTCTGGATTGCGCCGTGACGGACCGTGCCACCGAATCCGAGCAGGGAGACATCTTCCGGAACGCGTTTTCCGAGTTTGCCGAGCAGCAGATAAATCAGCTCGGCCAGTGAATCGAAGGTGGCGAAGATCGCCGTGGGCGGATCGGGACGCTGAAACATGGTTTCCAGGGTGTTGAGCAGATCCGGTTCATAGTCAATCGGATGGAGCTGCGAACTGGGTCCGTGAAAGATGAACGGTTCCGGACAAGAATCGGGGCTGGCAGCCAGGGCTTCGCGGAGTCCGGTTTCGTATTCAATCGAAGCCGTGGCGCGGTGGGGGGAAAACAGGGCGATCGAACGGTGTCCCTGTTCCAGCAGTGTCTGTCCTGCCAGCAGGCCGACTTTACGGAAGGGGATGGAAAGCAGGGGGGCCTGAATGCCTTCGACATCCCGGTGACAGAAGACAACGGGAATGCCATGCTGTTGCAGTTGTCGCACCTGGTACGCGGGAGTCGGCGGAACGGTCGCGGGGACCAGTGCCACACCGGCGACGTGTTTGTCGATGAGTTGCAGGATCGTATTGCCCTGCATGTCGACTTTGTTTTCCGTGCAGCAGACGAGCACCTGATTCTGGGTGAGGGCGGCTGCCTGTTCGAAACTCCGCTGCAATGACGGATAAAAGCCGGTACGAACTTCAGGGAGTACGAAAGCGAAAATATCGAGCTGCTGTTTAATGGGGATCGGCGGTTTCGTACTGACGAACGAACCTTTGCCGTGAATGCGGTTGATCCAGCCCTGTTCTTCGAGCAGTTGCATCGCATTGCGGACGGTGGTCCGTGCCAACTGGTGCGTTTCACAGAGCTGGTGTTCCGAGGGCAGGGCGGCTCCGGGCTTGAGTTCGCCCTGCGTAATCTGCTCCATGAGCTGTTCCACCAACTGCAGGTATTTCGGGCGCTGCTTGCCGGGGAGCGAGGTCGCAGGGCTGGTCTGTTGTGAATCCGGGGCACGTGCTGTCATGGCCGCGAGAATTTCTCAGATCAGGGTTGAAAAAAGCAGAGTTTGACGTTACTTGTATTTAAATATGATACAAGTTGTTTGTGTGGTGTCAACAATGC
Source organism: Gimesia chilikensis (assembly GCF_007744075.1). Lineage (NCBI taxonomy): Bacteria > Pseudomonadati > Planctomycetota > Planctomycetia > Planctomycetales > Planctomycetaceae > Gimesia > Gimesia chilikensis. Next base: position 1,668,691 of record NZ_CP036266.1, read on the forward strand.
ATTCGCTCAGAATGTCAATAATCTGAATTGGTGCCAGACAGAAATGCTTTTCTAAAGATACAAGATGTCTTTTCAGGAGACGGGAGATTCACATGAGACCACTGCTGCTGTTCATGCTGTTTATTGTGGGAAGTCTGAATGTTGTCGGCCTGCAGGCAGGCGAGCCAAAGCCGCTCCAGATCGGGGATCACCGCGAGCTGTTTGTGGATGATTACCTGATCGGCAAAATGAAAAACGTGAGTCTGCGGCTGCATCAGCCTGTTGATGAAGGCGTCGTTCTGAAATTCGATAAGCCATGGGAAGGACTGTTTTGCGGATACTGCACGATCATTAAAGATGGCGACCTGTATCGCGCTTACTATCGGGGACGTCCCCAGGCGGGAGCGGACGGCGACACCGGAGAAGTCTACTGCTATGCGGAATCGAAGGATGGGATTCACTGGACCAAGCCCGAACTTTCTCTGTTCGAAAAGCAGGGTTTCAAAAAGAACAATATCATCCTGGCCGACGCGGCTCCGATGACGCATAACCTCAGCCCGTTCCTGGATACACGCCCGGGAGTTCCTGAGTCGGAACGCTACAAGGCGCTGGGCGGAACGATGAAAAGCGGCCTGGTCGCGTTCACTTCGCCAGATGGGATTCACTGGAAACAGCATCCTGCGGGGACCGTGATCTCCAAAGAGATGGTGCCGTTTCCTTATATGTTTGATTCTCAGAATGTCGCATTCTGGTCCCCGGTTGAGAAAAAATACATCAGCTACTTCCGGGTCTTCAAAGATAAACTCCGTCGGATTGCCCGGACTGAGAGTGACGATTTCATTCACTGGTCCGAACCGGTGCTGATGGAATACACGCATCGGGGTGACAAATCACCGATCGAACATCTCTATACCAACCAGACACATCCCTACTTCCGGGCACCTCATATTTATCTGGCTGTCGCGGCCCGCTTCATGCCCGGGCGGCAGGTACTGACCGATGAGCAGGCAGAAAAAATTGGCGTACATCCCCGCTACTTCAAAGATACATCCGATGCGATTCTGATGACCACCCGCGGCGGTAACATGTATGATCGCACTTTTCTGAGTGGATTCATCACCGGGGGCATCGGCGCGCAGAACTGGGTGTCGCGGACGAACTATCCTGCATTGAACGTGGTTCAGACCGGACCGGCAGAGATGTCGGTGTATGTGAATCAGGATTATGCGCAGCCAACCGCCCATTTGCGTCGCTATTCGCTGCGTCTGGATGGTTTTGCTTCCGTACGGGCCGACTATGCCGGCGGGGAATTAGTGACGAAGCCGCTAATCTTTGATGGTTCTGAACTGTCGATTAACTTTTCGACATCTGCAGCGGGGGGCATCAAAGTCGAGATCCAGGATGAAAACGGTAAGCCAATTCCCGGTTTCACTCTCGCTGATGCACGTGAGCAGATCGGAAACGAGATCAATCGGATCGTCACCTGGAAAGGGGGCTCCGATGTCTCTGCACTCAGTGGCAAACCGGTACGCCTGAAGTTTGTGATGAAAGATGCCGATCTGTATTCACTGCAGTTCGTGAAATAATGTAACTTCACTTGCGATTCGCTCAGGAAGGTCGACCGGGTTCTCTCGTCGACTTTCCTGATTTTTCACTTGAGATTCATTGCCCGGTTCGCTGACTGTCTTATGATACAGGTAGAGCTGCCCCCAATCGAATTCTGAGTTTCTGCGAAATGCGCTTGCTCCCACCCTCTGGTTCCTGAGAAGTAAATCATGAAAGAGCGTAGACGATTACTGGTAGTCGGAGTCGGTTCAATTGGAGAACGGCATCTGCGCTGTTTCCAGGCGACGGACCGTGTCGATATCTCGATTTGTGAACTGAACGCCGACCTGCGTCAGCAGGTCGCCGAGCGATATTCTGTGAAAACTCAGTATGCGGATCTGGACTCGGCACTGGCGGAGCCACATGACTTTGCGGTCATCGCGACTCCAGCACACCTGCATATTCAAATGGCGCAACGGGTCGTTGAAGCGGGTTTGGACGTGTTCATCGAAAAGCCCCTGAGCACGTCGGTGGACGGTGTGGCCGATCTGCAGAAACTGCTGAAAGAGAAACAGAAAAAAGCGGGAATCGCGTATGTCTATCGCGCTCATCCCGCGCTGGCCGCGATGAAGGCGGATCTGGATACGGGCCGCTATGGCAAACCGGTAGAACTGGTTGTCGTTTCCGGTCAGAACTTTCCCACCTATCGGCCCGCGTATCGCGACATCTATTACAAGTCGCGCGCGACCGGCGGAGGGGCGGTGCAGGATGCGTTAACGCATTCGATGAATGCCGGCGAGTACCTGGTGGGGCCGGTGAAAGCCCTGGTGGCGGACTACGCACATCAGGTGCTGGAAGGTGTGGACGTGGAAGACACCGTACACGTAATTACCCGCCAGGGAAGTGTGCTGGGCAACTTCAGTCTGAATCAGCATCAACCGGCCAATGAATCGAGTATTACTGTGATCTGCGAACGGGGCATGCTCCGATTTGAGTATCAGAAAAGCTGGTACCGCCACGTCACTGAGCCGGAGGGGGAGTGGGTCGTCGGTTACCAGGAAACGCTGGAACGGGACACACTCTTTTCGCGACAGGCGAGTGCCTTTCTCGATTATCTCGATGATTTCTGTCCGCCGCTCTGTTCGCTGGAAGAAGGACTGCAGACGCTTGCGGTCAATCTTTCGATTCTGGAATCTGTCGAACAGCGTGCCTGGGTCGAACCGGCGCACTACCTTACCCATTGAGTTTTTCTACCTGAAAACAGGATTCGTTATGCAACCAAGTGATGAACCCACGATACAGCAGCTGTTTGATCTTACCGGCAAGACGATTTTAATCTCCGGTGCGAGTGGTTACCTCGGAGGTGCGATGTCGCGGGGACTGGCCGAAGCCGGGGCACGGCTGGTGGTCAGCAGCCGCAGCCAGGAACGGGCTGAGCAGACGGCTTCGGAACTACCCGATCCTAACGGCGTGGGGCATCTGGGGGTCGCGCTGGATCATATGGAAGCCGATTCGATTGAAGAGGGGTTTGCAGCAGCTCTGGAAGCAGCCGGCGAGATCGATGTGCTGGTGAATAACGGCAATGATCCAGTGGGAGAAGACTGGCGAAATGTCACCGCAGATGCGTTTAACCGTCACCTGCAGAATGCGACCGGCTATTTTCTGCTGGCCCGCAAACTGCGTGATCACCTCGTCGCGCGCGAGGCCCGGGGGAGCGTGATCATGATCGGTTCGATGTATGGCGTGGTCGGCTCTTATCCTGAAGCGTACGAGGGGATCTGTGCAGCCAGTCCCGTGGCTTATCACACGATGAAGGGAGGACTGATCCATCAGACGCGGCATCTGTCGGTCTACTGGGCCAAAGATGGCGTGCGGGTCAACTGTCTGAGTCCGGGACCGTTTCCTTCCGAGAAAGCACCTGCGGGGCTGGCAGAGCGCTTGAGCGAGCACAGTCCGATGGGCCGCATGGGATCACCGGCCGAACTGAAGGGAGCAGTTGTCTTCCTGGCGAGCGAGGCGAGCAGTTATATCACAGGCCAGAACCTGCTGGTCGATGGTGGCTGGACCGCCTGGTAGACGGAAAACAGCCTCGATCTGATCGTGTTTTGTGATAGAATAACTGATTCAAATGAACTGGAATCAGCTGAGTCTGAATAACGCGCTTTGATTGGGCACCGCCGGACGATCTATGGGATTAGAGATTCTCAACGCACTTGGAGGCCTGGGGCTGTTCCTGCTGGGGATGGTCATCCTGACCAACGGCCTGAAGGAACTGGCGGGGGATACCATCCGCCGGTTGATCGCGAAATTCACAAAGAACATGCCCAGCGGAATCGCTACCGGAGCGATCGTCACGGCTGTGCTGCAATCCTCAAGTGCTACTACGGTGACCGCGGTGGGTTTCGCAAGTGCGGGGCTGCTTTCTTTATCACAGTCGCTGGGGATCATCTTTGGTGCCAACCTGGGTACAACGATGACGGGCTGGATCGTGGCGGTCTTTGGTTTCAAATTGAAGCTGGGACAGATCGCTTTTCCCCTGATTCTGGTCGGCACTCTGATGTACATGTTTGCCCGCAAGCGGGTGGGGATGATCGGTTTCGCGTTGGCTGGCTTTGGTCTGATCTTTGTCGGCATTGATAACATGCAGGCCGGGATGTCGGGACTGACAGATACGGTTACGCCGAAATCGTTTCCCACAGATGACTGGCTGGGGCGTATCCTGTTGATTTTGATCGGCATGGGAGTCTCCATGGTCACGCAGTCGTCCAGCGCGGGAATGGCGATGGCAATTACCGCCGTGCATACCGGTACGATTTCGCTGACGCAGGGAGTCGCGATGGTGGTCGGTTTTGATATGGGGACGACCGTCACCGCGGTGATCGCCACACTGGGAGGTTCCGTGACGGCGCGACGAACCGCATTTGCGCATGTTCTCTTTAATACAACGACCGCCTGTGTGGCTTATTTTCTGGTACCACTCTACATGTGGGTCTGGCAATCTTATGTGAACCAGGGGGATCGTTTTTCCCCGGAAATCGGACTGGCCCTGTTTCACAGCCTGTTTAATCTGCTGGGGATCCTGATGCTGGCTCCGTTATCCAGCCAGGTGATTCGCGTTCTCTGCTGGCTGGTGCCTGATGCGGTGAACGACCAGGTGGAGCGTTTGGAGGAGTCATTCATCCAGACGCCTAACGTGGCGATTGAAGCGTCGCGCTCGACATTGACCGAAGTCTTTCAGGATGTACTGCACCTGTTTCACGGGTTGTTTACAAATAAGGCAGACCGGGCTGATATTTCCTCGATGATGGAACAGACACATGAGACCTTGACGATTACGGAAGATTACCTGAGGCGGGTCAACGTGTCGAAATCGGATCCGCAGACCTTGCGTTGTTACCAGGAAGTCGTGCTGGCACTGGACCACATCAGACGCCTGACAAGGCGCTTCAAGGAAATCGAGCGGTTGGATGCGGCTGCTGATGTGGAAGATCTGCAAAAGGTCGTAACACGGTTGACGAAACTGTTAGATGACACAGAAATCGCCTTCGAGGATCGTAGCGAACTGATGGACGAGCAGCCGCTGGAAGACTGTGCGCGCGAACTGGATCAGGACCAGGAATCGGTCCGACGCCGGTTTACCGAGGCCGCGTCCCGATCGGGGGATGATTTTGAATATGTACTCAATCAGTTGGACGCTTATCGCTGGCTGTATCGCATCAGTTACCATCTCTGGCGAACGGTGCATCACCTGCAGAGTGCGCGGATCATCAATGGTCAATCGGATGTAGAACCTGCAGAAATTAATAATACGAAAGCCGTAGATTCCCGATCTGATGATGAGGGGCAAGGAAGCGAAGATAAAAAAACGTCCCTGCAAATCGACAGCAGGGACGAAGTGGAATGATGGCTTAGTGACCGGAATCATTCCTTATCGAGATGAAATGTGAATTTATTTTCCTGCCCGGGAGTGACACTGGCGGTCAGTCCTGATTTGGCTGGATCCGCATATCTCTCGGGAATCAATGAGACTTCCTGGATGACCACATTGGCCTCATCCAGATTGGCCCCCTCCGGTGGACCTTCGGTTCTGGAGCAGACCACAGTGACCTTGTGTTCGCCAGCGATGGCACCGTCTCCGTCTGTGAAAGTGCGCAGCTGGAATTCGCCATTTTCATCAGTGCGACCTACTGCGGCCTGTGGTTCGCCCCCCGTGGATTGAAAAACAACGGTTGCTTCGGGCAGTGGTTTACCATCGAAGGTGACGATGCCGGACGCGGGAAAGGTGTCGGGACGCTGTTCGGTCCATTTGTCTTCACTGGACCCAGAGCAGGACATCATCAAAACGGGCATGGAAAGTAACAGGAGCGGCATAGCAGAGTAACGCATTGAGTATTTATCCTTCAGACCTGAATTGATTCGAAGCAGGAGGGGAGAAACCGGAGCAGGTTCCTCCCCTGTTAACAGTTCGACAAAAGTAGAGTTATTAGAATTCCCCTACCGTTTCTCCTCCGTTCTTGGAGCCCAGTGCGCCCCAGATGCCATAGGGGCTTTTACCTGAAGTGACCTGCGATGCAGCTATATTACCGGTGTCGATGTTCTCGCTGATAAAGCGGACCGCGCCATCTCCCATCAATAAGTGCACGCCCCCTACATGTCTGCTGGAGGGAGGTAAGATTCCCGATGTTGTCTGTCCATTACAGACCGGCGAATTGGGAGGCAGGATGGTGTTAAAGTTGATGTAGCCTGCACGTCCATCAGTCCAGCGTGTTCCCAGGGAGCGGTTCCGGTCCAGCAGTCCAGTGGTAAAAGCACCATTCACAAAACTGGCCCGGCACGCAGATGGGTTTGTGGTGTTGCTGGTGGAGTTGGTGCCGAACGTGTTGGCCGGTGTCAGGGAGCCCGCTCCGGGGGGACGCACACATTCTGAGACCATAGCTGTGTTGCTGGTGCCGTCGATGATATCCCGCATGCGAACACTGGTCCGGAAACCAAATACGCCCCGCAGAGCACCGGATGAGTTCGTTTCGAGATTGCTGTACTGGTCGCCTACTGAGAACAGGTAATTATGTTGACCCAATGTGGTGATGTCACCAGTGTCGACGTCGGACGGGCACATGATAATAGCCAGTTTGGTTTTGTAAGCTGAAAACCCTGTGTTCCAGACATAGGACGTCGATCCCAGGTTACCTGTGATCTGTTCGTAGAGTGGGGCTTGGTCCAGGTAGGGAAGTAAAGGGACGTAAGTGCTGAAGCGGGAGTCCGGCCCACAGGTCGTGCAGGTGCTTTGATAGGGACCGATTCGGCTGGCGGGAAACATACCGTGGGTGGAATGGTAATTGTGTAGCGCCAATCCCATCTGCTTGAGATTATTTTTGCAGGTGCTGCGTCGAGCAGCCTCACGTGCCTGCTGGACTGCGGGCAGGAGCAGTGCGATTAAAATAGCAATAATGGCGATGACGACCAGCAGCTCAATGAGCGTAAAGCCGCGTTGGGATTTTGATGGTTTCATTTGATTCCTGCTTCGATAAAAAAAATAAAAAGGCCAGGCGAGAACCGTTCTCGACCGTTATGGATCTGCGATCAACGCTGGTTGTGCCTGCGAATTTGAGAAGCGGTCGGGGATGCCTCGAATAAACCGTACGTCGGCAATCTCGCCTCCCCAGTGCCGGGAGATGTCGGAAAGCGTGGAGCCTCCCACCGCCAGAACTCCCCCCGGTGAGAGAGGCAGAATGTCTTTAATATTGGTAAATGTCTGCTGCAAATCGGGGGTTGAAGAAAATTCAGGGGTGCGGGTATACGTCACAATGCTGTCGTTCGGAGCTGCGGTGTTGGCATCGTAGGTGAAGACAATCCGGTACCAGCGATCTTGATCCCAGCGAATATTCTGATTGGTTTGCCAGGAATGATATTGGTTCGCCGCATCCAGAAAACCGAAGCCCAGTCTGCCTGAGTTGCTGTCGGAGTACAGGTTCAATTGAGAGGTGCTGTGCAGTCGGGTATTACGATAATGAAACAGTGTGTCGGAGTCCCCCTGGCGATCACGGCTGGGGTTGCGTGCCCAGAGCGTGATTGTGAATCGCTTGAGATCGAATAGTTCTGCTTCGGTGGTATTCAGCGTCCGAAACAGTTTATGTAACTGTGATCGAAACGGTCCGGCTGCAGTTGAAGAATTATGTGGCGCCGGTTTGCTTGTAAAGGGAGAATGTCCTGTTTCAGCCATGACATTCAGATCCAGTTGGTGATCTCCCGAGTCGCGTGCCGTGACGGATGATTCTGGTTCGTTGAGTTTCCAGTGGGCAACGATCCGGGGTTCGTTTCTGGCCAGGTTCTGTACGAAGATTTCGGGTGAAGCTTCAATTCGGGTGATCGTTTTCGATTCAGGTTGTACCCGAACAGCTGTGTTTTCGGTCAGATCCTGCGTCTCTGTGATTTCACGAGCTGTGTCAAGCAGATTAAACCGGACAAGTCCCTGGATAACATGCACCTCGGTTTCATGGGACGGATTGACGACCAGGCCGAAACGTGTTCCCAGGTCAATGACGCGCGAAGTGGGAGTTTCGATGGTGAGGCCTCGGGCAGCGGGAGGTACATGTGCAAACAGATGGCCCTGGTTTAAACGGAACTGATCAGAGCCGATTGCATTCAGCCGAGCAGGTCCTTTGAGAACGATCCGGGCGCCGGAAACCGTTTCCAGTTCGACAAGACCTTGCTCCAGGTGGAGCTGATCTCCGGTGCGCAGGCGTTGATTTTGTAGCCAGTTTCGCTTGCCTGTCGCCCAGTGTGCCTCCTGGAGCCGGATGATTTGTGCCTGATAGGCCGGAGGGTTCTGGCGATTCGCTTGGGAATAAACCAGGTAGCCAACTCCCAGCAGGCAAAATGCGAAAAGCGTGGCTGAGCTGAGCAGGAGTGCCCATCTCCGGTTTCCCTGTTTTTCCGGGAGGTAGTCGGGGATCGTGCGCAATTCTCCAGAGGGGAGCGGATCGTAAGTTGTCGATCGCCCCAGCGGACCAGGATCGACAATGCCTTCCCATTCCAGATTGGCACACATGCCCGCATACTGCACGAATAAGTCGCGGGCAGCGTCGTGGCTGAGCACCATTTTTTCCAGCCTTGCGGCCTGTCGCGGATTGAGTGAACCGTACTGGTATTCCCAGCAGAGGTGCATCAATTCTTCCTGTTCCTGGGGAGACAGCATCAGAACAGATCTCCTGAATTCAGGCGACGCTGAATGCAGCTCAAAAGCAGCTCATGCGCGCGACGCATAATTTTATAAATTGCATTAGGAGTGCGTTTCAGCTCCCGGGCCACCGAGATGGGGCTGGCATCGGGTTCGTAGATTTTCTCCAGCACTTCCCGCTGTCGATCGGTCAATAGTTCAAAGCAGACTGATAACGCTGCCTGCTGCTGATCCAGTTCATCAATGGAGACCATGGCACTTTCCGCGACCCGGTTATAGAATTCATCAGAGAAAATATGTCGTTCCAGATTTTGACGCCGACGATAATTCAGGACTTCATATCGAACAATCTGACAACTCCAGGCCCAGAAATTGGACCCGGTTTCAAACGTATCAAACCTGGCCCAGAGTACGGTGCACGTATTCTGATAGATCTCTTCGGCATCAGTTCGATTATCTACCAGCGATCTGATGAACCGGTAGATTCTCTGGCTGTGCCGGGAGAACAGCATGATGAATTCAGTTGTGCGGTCGGTTACTACCGCCATGGAAAGTACCTCTCACTGGAACGCGACGAGAGAAGTTTTGGGGAACCCCTAGTGAATACAGCGTGAGGGGGCCAAAATTAGCCGCGGAAAATTGATTTTTTTGTGGTTTTCTGTCAATTTGATCATCAACGGTACATTGATCTCGGGCATTTTTAATAATCGTGTTATCTATCTTCAGGATTCATAGTGACTTACGAACAGCTGAGACAGAGACATGCAATTTAGAGAAATATCCTGGCAGTCCGACGAATATCAACAGGCTTGCGAACTCAGAAATACAATTTTACGTCGCCCTCTCGGAATGAATCTGTTACAGGAAGATCTCTCCGGTGAAACGGAATACTTGCATTTCGGAATGTTTGAATCGGATCGGCTGGTCGCTTGTGTGCTCGCGGTGCCTCTCGGTTCGGGGCGGGCGAAGCTGAGGCAGATGGCGGTGTCGGGTGAGTGTCAGGGGCAGGGGATTGGTCGGCGTTTGATTCAGTCGGTAGAAGATTGTCTGGTACAGCAAGGGTTCCAGGTTGTGGAGCTCGATGCCCGGCGGGAGGCGGTTGGCTTTTATGAGAAACTGGGCTACGTCTCGCAGGGGGATGAGTTCATCTCAGTGACGATTCCGCATCAACGCATGACGAAAGTGATTGCTGCTGACTGATGCGATCGCTCAGCCGAGCAGCTCTTTAATCACAGCGCCCCCGGTCTGGCTGAGGACTTTAAACCGGCCTTCGTGGAAGTAGGTCAGCTGGTTGTCGTCGAGTCCCATGATGTGTTCGAGCGTGACATGCAGATTGCGAATCGGGTTGACGACTTCGACAGCATGGTCGCCGATTTCGTCCGTGGCACCGATGCGATGACCGGCTTTGACACCACCTCCCGCCATCCACATCGCCATGCCTTTCGCGTTATGATCCCGACCCGCGGCCTGTCTACCACTGCGGATGCCGTTGTCGGGCGAGCGACCGAATTCTCCGGTCCAGACGACGAGCGTTTCATCCAACAGACCGCGTGCTTTGAGGTCTTTCAGCAGGGCCGCAATCGGCTGATCGACGGCCTGCATGCGGGCTTTGTGAGAACGTTCCAGGAAATCATGTGAATCCCAGCCGGCGGCGTAGATCTGCACGAAACGCACTCCCGATTCGACGAGTTTCCGCGCCAACAGGCAGCGGCGACCGAAGCTGTCGGTTTCTTTCTGTCCCAGACCGTACATGTCCTGAGTCTGCTGGGTTTCTGATTCGAGGTTGATGATATCCGGAACCTGGGTCTGCATTCGGAACGCAAGTTCGTACGATTCCATGCGGGCTGCGAGCACCTCTTCGTGTGGATGCCGTTGCTGGTCCTGCTGATTCAGTTTCGCCAGCAAATCGAGATTTTTACGCTGGGTCTCACGGGTGACGTTTGGAGGCGGATTCAGGTCGAGAATTGGTGAGCCCGTCGAACGGAGTGCGGTTCCCTGGAAGTAAGCGGGCAGAAACCCGTTGGACCAGTTAGCAGCGCCCCCCTGCGGGTAGGCCACTTCGGGGAGGACGATGAACGCGGGCAGGTTTTGATTTTCGGTGCCCAGGCCATAGGTCATCCAGGAGCCGATCGCGGGATCACCGCCGAATCGATTGCCGGTATTCATGTGGTAACAGGCGGTCGGGTGGTTGATCGATTCCGCCTGCAGACCGTGATAGACGCAGAGGTCGTCGGCGACTTCTGAGAGGTGCGAAAAATGTTCGCTGAGTGAAATCCCTGATTCGCCCGCCTGACGATGCTGAAACGGACTTTTAATGTAATAGCGTTTGCCGCTGGCCATCGCGGAGACCTGTTTGTCTTCGCGGACGAATTCCTTGAGGTGCAGCTTTTCCAGGGCCGGCTTGGGATCGAAGGTATCGATGTGGCTGGGGCCTCCTTCCATGAACAGAAAGATGCAGGCTTTGGCGCGCGGTTTCAGATGCGGATCGCGGGGAGCGAGCGGCGGTCCGTCGATCAGGTTCTGCTGCTTCGGCTCTGTTTTCTGTTCGGCCTGCAGCAGCGCATTGAAAGCGACGGTGCCCAGGCTGGCGCCCATGCCATAGAGAAAATCGCGTCGTTGTAATCGGTGCATATTTGTGTTACCGCAGATAAATGAATTCGTTGGAGTTCATCAGGACCAGACAGAGTTCGGCCAGGGCCCGGGTTTCGGCATCGACGTCCCAGGGCTTGAGATCCTGAATGTAGTTTTCAGTCAGATCCAGTTTTTCGGTCCAGGTAAAAGACTCGCCTGTCAATTCTTCGATCATCGACCGCTTGACCTCCCGCGGAAGCGGAATTGGTTTCGGTGGATGGGCGGCGTGGTAGTCCTGCATTTCTTTGACATGCTTCAACGCCAGTTGCAGTTCCTCTGGAGTCGGTGTGCGGAGCGTCACCTGCTGGAAGGCCTGCGAAACGGCCTCAGGTAGTGGCTGGTTTTTCTGACTGATTTCATGCGCCAGAGCAATAGCACGATCATGGGTGAACTGTCCATTAAACAGAGCGAAGACCTGGGGAGTGACAGTGGTTTCGTCACGACGCTCACAGGAGATTTCACTTCCGGGCCGATTGAAAACGTCGAGCATTGGATCGGACAGAGTTCGGTAGCGGAAGGCGTACAGAGTCCGGCGATTGCGCTGTTTCGGTTCAGGCATTGGTTGATACGCGGGAGCGACCGAACCCATGATGTGCCGGGGCTGGAGCGCGACTTCCCAGTTGATTTCCGGGAAGACACCGGGACCACCCATTTCCGGATTCAACTCGCCCGTGATTGTGAGCAATGAGTCTCGGATCTGTTCGGCAGTCAGGCGACGTGTTGGAAAGTGCGAGAGCCATTGGTTGCTGGAATCAAGACGCGCGACCAGCTCTGCATCCGCAGGTCGGCTGCTCTGCTGATAAGTATTGGAAGTCATGATCAGGTGATGCAGCTGTTTGATCGACCAGCCGTGATCCATGAACCAGGTCGCCAGCCAGTCCAGCAATTCGGGATGAGAGGGCTTAGCGCCCTTTTGGCCGAAGTTGTTGGGGGTGGCGACCAGACCGGTGCCGAAATGCATCTGCCAGATGCGGTTGACGATGACACGGGCAGTGAGTGTGTTGTTCGAACTGGCAATCCAGCGGGCCAGTGCGAGTCGTCGTCCATCGGCTGTATTGGGAATGGTATTCCAGGCGTTGGGGCTCTGACGGTCATTGGAACCCGCCATAGCGCTGAGTACGCCGGGAGTGACTTTATCCGTAGGAGCGGTGATGGCACCACCGGCGAGAATGAAGATCTCTTCGACATCGCCTTTTCGCTGTTTGGGGCCGGGGATCAGGTTGACCGCTTTGGTGGAGCGGAAGTTGTTCGACGGACCGTTATAGACGCTGAAGCAGTATGGTTCGTAGCGTTTGAGCTCCCGCTCGAAGTAGTCGATGCGTTTGTTGTTGATTTTGAGCAAGCTTTTTTCGAGTTCGGACAGACCAAACCAGCGAAGGGGCGGGCGTTTGTCTGCGGCAACCTGCTTCAGGTTTTTAAAGCCGTTCTCTTTCAGCCAGGCTGCGATCGCGGCGTCGGTCTTTTGCTTGAACTGTTCCTGCTGTGCTTTTGTTTCGGCCAGCAGTTTTTCCGTGCGAACCTTCATATGGTCGAAGCCGGAGATGTTTTCAAATGGCTGATAGGCGACTTTGCGGTCGGCGAACTGCACGGGGGCAAAGACGGCCTGAATGCGATAGTAGTCGCGGGTGGGGACAGGATCGAATTTGTGATCGTGGCATTTGGCACAGCGGAAACTGTGTGCCAGGAAGCTTACGCCAACACTTTGTGTAATGTCATCCAGAAACAGCTGGCGGGTGACCGCGGCGACGCTCATGCCGGTATGTTCCCAGGGACCGCTCCGCAGAAAACCGGTGGCGATCAGCATTTCAGGATCGGTGGGATCGAGTTCATCGCCGGCGAGCTGTTCGACGATAAAGCGATTGTAAGGCTTGTCGGCATTGAAGCTGCGTACCAGATAATCGCGGTAACGCCAGGCATTGGGACGTTCGTAGTCGTTGGCAAAACCGCTGGTGTCGGCGTAGCGGACGATGTCGATCCACATCTGGGTCATCTGTTCGCCGTAGTGCCGACTGTTTAATAAGCGTTGAATGGTCTGGGACCAGGCAGTGGAGGACTGCTGTTGTTCTAAAGAGCGAATCTCATCCAGTGCAGGAGGGAGTCCGGTCAGATCGTAGCTGGCCCGTCGGAGCAGCGTTTTGCGGTCAGCGGGGGGAGAGGAAGTTAACTTCTTTTCCTGGAGCTTACGCTGAATAAAGGCGTCAATCGGATGCCGCTGGGAAGCAGGTGTTTTCGTCAGGGCCTGCCAGGGGACATCCGGTCGTTGGATTGGTTGATAGGCCCAGACATCTTCCGGTTCGTATGTGCGATTCGTCCAGGTGGGAGACTGACCGCCGGAAGTGGACATGACGATTTCCCGGGCAGAACTGGCATCACTCGAACTCGGGGCAGGCAGGCTTTTGTCAGTCCAGATGGCACCGTCTGCGATCCATTGTCTGATGACATCGATTTCCGCGTCACTCAGGCGGTTTCGTTCCTGTGGCGGCATCTGGATGCTGTCATCTTTCCAGGTGACAGCGTTCCAGAAGGGACTCTGTTCCGGTTTGCCGATGATCACCGCGGCCTCCCCCGATTCGCCCCCTTTGATCAGCGCCGCGCGGCTAAGCATGTTGTATTCCCCCTTGATGTCGTCGGGGGTCGCTCCGTGACAGCCCAGACATTTTTGTTCGAGCAGAGGGCGGACTTTGCGGAGGAAGAATGTTTCCTGCGGCGTGAGCTGTGTTTCTTCCGCGTTTGCAGATTTGTTCGACAGGAAGCTGCAGAGCAGACCACAGCCCAGGCAGAACAAAAGCTTCAAGGTATCATGAAGTGTGAGCGCACGCATGAAACAGTCTCTTTCAGGTTCGGATGATTTCCAGGGAACAGAAAGCACAGACATTGATGCCTACAGGTTACTTGCTCAGCAGAGAGAAATCAATTTCTGTTGATCTATGACTTTGCCCGGCGCCGACAAAGTTACACCGTCTTTCTCTAAACAAAGTTACGAATTTGGGTGGGAAGGCGCACAGGCATGCGATAGGATAGCAGGAGAGAATCATCCCGGCAGTGCGTGAAGCCTGCTGTGTCCCGCCCAACAACAGGAAAAGGAAAAACATGAATATCCGGCTCAATAAGTCGTTATTAATTTTGAGTGCATGCACTGCTTTGAGTCTGTTCGCTCAGGGAAGTCTGCCTGCACAGAACAAAGTCAAGAAGCAGGTGAAAGAACAGTTGGAAGTAAAACCTGGTTCGGTTACCGATGGTGCCATTGTCGAGATTCCACCCGAAGACAAACTGCATCCGGGGTACACTTCTCTGTTCAATGGAAAAAATCTGAGCGGCTGGAAAGTGCCGGAAGGGGATAACGGGCACTGGAAAGTTGAAGATGGTGTCATCGACTATGACGCACAGAGTGAATCCAAGGGAGATAAGAATCTCTGGACCGAGAAAGAATATGGCGATTTCATTTTAAGTATGGAATGGCGGATCAAAGAGACGACCGGTCTGTATAAGGTTCCGATCGTGCTGTCAGATGGATCGGAACTGAAAGACGCAGACGGCAAAGTCATCACCGTTGAACTGCCAAATGCTGATTCCGGCATCTATCTGCGGGGAACTCCCAAGGCTCAGGTAAATATCTGGTGCTGGCCGATCGGATCGGGAGAAGTTTACTCGTACCGCCGCAATCAGTCGGTCGCTCCGGAAGTCCGGGCCGGTGTGACTCCCAAAGTGAACGCCGATAATCCTGTAGGAGAATGGAACAAGTTCATCATTATCATGGTCAAGGATCGTCTGACCGTAATCCTGAATAACAAAATGGTGCTGGAAAATGCCCAGCTGCCCGACGTGCCCGAAAAGGGACCGATCGCGCTGCAGCATCATGGCGGGAAACTGAAAGATGGCACTTTCAGCCCGGCCAGCAGTCTGATGCAGTTCCGTAATATTTACATCAAGGAACTTGATTAGCTACAGATTGATTCTGCTTTATGTATCATTTAGGATTGAACCCGTCGGCTGTCTCGTTTGATGAGACAGCAGGCGGGTATTTTCATTGATCCAGCGCAGGTGATACAACAATGATGCAGACGTTCCGCACTTCCTGGCTGTGCCTGTTGGGTGCTTTCAGTCTCTGGCTGCCTTGTAATCTTATAGCCCAGGAACAGAAAGATCCCTTCCGCGAATTCATTCGCCCCACCGACCCTTTGACGCCTCAGGCAGAGCTGAAGAGTTTCAGCGTCCCATCCGGATTCGAAGTGCAACTGGTCGCCTCGGAACCGGAGATTCAGAAACCGCTGAATATGGCGTTTGATATCCGCGGCCGATTGTGGGTAACCGATTCTTCAGAGTATCCGTATCCGGTCAAGGATGGGAAAACGGGTAAGGATACGATCAAAGTTCTGGAAGACACCAATGGTGACGGTCGCTACGACAAGGTGACCACGTTCGCGGAAGGGCTGAATATTCCCATTGGTCTGTACCCTTACAAAAATGGCGTGATTGCATTCAGCATTCCGGATATTTCGTTTTATGAAGACACTGATGGCGACGGCAAAGCAGATCGGGTGACAAAGCTGTTTGGGCCGATGGGCTTTGAGCGGGATACGCACGGCATGAACAATTCCTTCCGCCGGGGTTTTGACGGCTGGCTCTATGCGAATCACGGATTTAACAACCAGACCCGCGTCAGTGGTAGCGATGGACACACGATTGAAATGCAGTCTGGTAATACCTATCGGATGCGGCTGAACGGTTCCCGCATTGAACATTTCACGCACGGGCAGGTAAACCCCTTCGGCTCCACATTTGATGAGATGGGGAACCTGTTTACCGCGGACTGTCACTCTAAACCCATCTATCAAATTCTACGGGGCGGTTACTACCCTAGCTTCGGGAAGCCGCATGATGGACTCGGTTTTGTCAAACCAATGATGGAGCACCTGCATGGTTCCACCGCAATCGCGGGGCTGGCTGTCATTTCCGGAGATCAGTTTCCCGCGGAATATCAAGGCAACTTTCTGAGCGGTAATGTGATGACCAGCCGGTTGAACCGAAATACTCCCGTGTATCACGGCTCGACCATCATCGCACAGGAAGAACCCGATTTTCTGTCGACTTCCGACCCCTGGTTTCGACCAGTGGATGTTCAACTTGGTCCAGATGGTGCCATCTATGTCGCTGATTTCTATAACAAGATCATCGGGCATTACGAAGTACCCTTGGATCATCCGGGACGCGATCGTCACCGGGGACGGATCTGGCGGATCGTTACCACCGGCAAGGAGCACCTGCTCAAAGATTATACGAAGTTGAGTATTCCCGAACTGATCGCAGATCTGGGGTCTACCAATCTAACGACACGGATGCTGATTACCGATTATCTGACCGATCAGTTCGGCGGCGAAGTGATCGCGCCGCTGCAACAGGCTGTCGTGGATGCCAGACAACCGACGATTGTAGTGCATGCGATGTGGGTTCTGTTCCGCCGCGGTGCTCTGGCTGATGATCTGCTGCAACTGAGGCTGCAGAGCAAGGACGAACTGGTACGCATTCATGCCGCAAAGATGCTGGCCGAGAAGCAGTCGTGGAAAGAACAGCAGCGCCTGCTGGCAGTGAATGCGCTGCAGGATGAGAATGCCTTCGTCCAGCGCGCGGCTGCGGAAGGGCTGGGCTTGCACCCGAACCTGAATAACCTGTCGCCACTGTTTGCACTCAAAGCCCGGGTGCCGGCGGATGATAATCATCTGGAATATGTGGTGCGCCGCGCGCTGATGTTGCAGATCCGCGAACCGTCCCTGCTGGAGAAGCTGGACTGGGAAGCACTGAATCCCTCGCAGAGGAAAACATTGTCAGAACTCTCGCTGGCGGTTCCCACCGAACAGGCGGCCTTGTATCTGATTCGTTATCTGCAGGATGAACCGGCGGCAGCAGACGATCTGCCGGCTTATTTTCGTCACATTGTCCGCTATCTGCCGGCCGAGAAACTGTCGGCACTGATTCAACTGGCACGGACAAAACTGGCTGGTCAGCCTGATCTGCAGGTGGAAATTATTAAAGCAGTACTGCAGGGATATCAGCAGAAAGGGCTGGCGTTCGATCAGTCGCTTCAGGAATGGGGAGCCGCGCTGGCAGCCCAACTGGTGGAATCTGTCAAAGATCAGCCGCTGCAATGGATGAATTTACCTGTGTCAGAGAAATACTCCGAAAATCCCTGGAAGACTCAGCAGCGTAATTCTGCAGATGGTGTCAAAGCAGCTTCTTTTTTCAGCAGTCTGCCCGCAGGAGAACGTACTACCGGCCGACTGGTTTCTACGGACTTCAAGATTCCTGACCAACTCGAGTTTTATATTGCCGGACATGCTGGTTTCCCAAAGCAACCTCATAACCGTTTGAATTTTGTGCAACTCCGTCGATCTGCTGATGGGATTGTGCTCAAGAGGGCATTAGCACCGCGCAATGATCTGGCACAAAAAGTGAACTGGGATTTGAAAGATGTGTCAGGAGAACAGGGTTTTCTGGAAATCATCGATGGGGACACAGGGAGAGCCTATGCCTGGCTGGCGGTGGGACGATTTGAGCCTGCTGTGGTCTCCGTACCTCACGAAGGTCTGCAACAGCAGGTACAACGACTGTCGGCAGCAGCTCTGCTGGTCAAGGCGTTTCAATTGCACGACGAGCGTGAGAACCTGGCGGCCTGGCTCTCACGTGAGCGTCTGGATCCCCAACTGAAGGATGAACTGGCTCAGGCCCTGATCAAACTGGATGGGACAGAAGCGTTTCAGCCCCTGTTCCCACTTCCGGTCGAATCGGTTCCGTCAACGGATTCGTTTCAGAACAGCGTGATTCGAGCCGTGATTCAAAAAAATGAAACGCAGCTGGAACCTTTGTTGCAACAGGCGTTCAAGACCTATCCAGGGCGACTGCAAACCCGACTGGCCGAAGCGCTCTGTCAACAGGCCGGGGGGAGTGAGCTGTTACTCACCCTTGCGGAAAAAGGGATCGCTGCGCCGCGACTGTTGAGCAGCCCCAATATCCGGAATCAGATCGAACAGTCTGGCAGTCCTGAACTCAAACAGCGGCTGCAGAAGCTGATCAACGGATTGCCTCCCCGAGGCAAAGAGACGCAGCAGCAGATCGCTAAACATTTTCAGTCGCACGGCAGTTATAAACTATCGCTGGAGAACGGGAAGGCGGTCTTTGAGAAGAACTGTGCGGTCTGTCATCAGCTGAACGGTAAAGGAGCCCTGGTGGGGCCGCAACTGGATGGGATCGGCAACCGGGGTCTGGAACGACTGCTGGAAGACGTGCTCGATCCGAATCGTGCGGTGGATCTTAATTTCCGCACGAGCACCGTAATCACGGATGCGGGGCGAGTCTTTACAGGCCTCAAGCGACGGGAAGAGGGAGCGGTGATCGTGTTCGTGGATAACCAGGGGAAAGAATTTCAGATCGCGAAAGATGAGATCGAGGAACAGAAACAGTCGCCCCTGTCACTGATGCCGGCCAATTTGCTGGAGATCCTCACCCCACAGCAATTGCATGACCTGCTGGGCTACCTGCTACAGAGCACAAAGAAAGCAACCGCCCATCGATAATGTTCTTCCGGTTGCTCCACATACAACTTCATTCTCTTTTTCAAAGCGTTTTCAACGATGAACTGGAAAATCCTGACTCTGTGCTGCTGGCTGGCGGGCACCGGCCTGGTCTCGGCCAATGATGCGATAGTGATTTCTTCGAAGCTGGTGCATTTGCGGCACTCGGGAGAACGGGAATGGGCGACCTTCCCGGAAGGGACACCCAAGACGGAACTGTCGGTCCCATTCAAGGCGGAAGCAGTTCAGGGGAAATCCACTCTGCAGTTGCGACAGCAGGACGTAAAGCAGGGCTGGAATGTCGAACTGAACGGCGTCGTGCTGGGCAAGCTGACGCGGGATGAGAACGATCAACAGCTCCTGCTGCCGGTGCCCGAGGGGCTCGTGAAAGCAGGAGAAAACCGGTTACGAATTTTTCAGTCGGGGAAACTGACTCCGGATGATATTCGTGTGGGCGAGATCGTGCTGTTTCCTGAAGATCGATCCAGGGTGCTGGCAGGGGCGACAGTCTCTGTGAGTGTGGTTGAGGGGGCTGATAACAAAACGGTGCCCTGTCGGCTGACGATTGTTGACCCAGCGGGAACGCTGGTGGCGACATCGGCTGAGTCGAATGCGGAACAGGCGGTGCGGACTGGCGTGATTTATACCAGTACGGGGAAGGCCCAGTTCCAGCTGCCGGCGGGCACGTATACGATCTATGCCGGTCGCGGATTTGAATATGGTGTGGCGGAGCAGCAAATCAGACTCAAGGCGGGGGAAACAAAACAGGTCAACCTCAAGATCGACCGCGAAGTCGATACGAGCGGCTATGTCAGCTGTGATACGCACATCCATACGTTTACCCATTCCGGGCATGGCGACTGTTCGATGGAAGAGCGGATGATTACGCTGGCGGGAGAGCAGATTGAGTTTCCCATCGCCACTGATCATAACAAGCAGATCAACTACGATCCGCTGGCCCGCAAGCTGCACGTCCGGAAATATTTTACGCCGGTCATTGGCAATGAAGTGACGACCAAGCTGGGGCACTTCAATGTCTTCTCCGTACAGGAAGAGGGACCAATCCCTGATTATAAGCTGATGAGCTGGGAGGCGATTTTCAAGAGTATCTATGGTACGCCGAACGTGAAGGCAGTGATCCTGAACCACTCCCGCGACATTCATTCCAATTACCGTCCCTTCGGCCCGCAGAACCATATTGGTCTGACGGGGGAAAGTCTGAAGAACTGGCAACTGCGGGCGAATGCGATGGAGATCATCAATTCGGGAGCAACTCAGACCGATGTGCTGCAGCTGTATCGCGACTGGTTCGGCGAACTGAACCGGGGGGTGATGTTGACGCCCGTGGGGTGCAGCGATTCGCACGATGTGAGCCGGTATATTGTGGGGCAGTCGCGGACTTACATTCAGTCGGACGATCAGGATCCAGGGAAAATTGATCCCCCCCGGACCATTCAGAATTTCGTGGATGGGAAAGTGCTGTTGTCCTATGGGCTGTTTACGCGAATCAAGGTCAATGGCCGCTATGGACCCGGGGAACTGGTGCCGCCATCCCGGGGCCTGGAAGTTTCGCTGACGGTTTCCGGTCCAGCGTGGGTAAGTGCGGAGCGGATCGACCTGTATGCGAACGGCGAGTTAATCCGCAGCGAAGAGATTACTTCAGAACCAGCGGGAGGTGTGAAGTGGCAGGGGACCTGGAATCTGGAGCCGCGTTCCCAGGACTGTCACCTGGTGGCGATTGCGACGGGCCCGGGGGTGTCTGCCCCTTACTGGCCGATGGCGCAGCCTTATCAGCCGGAATCGCCGGAGTTTAAGTCACAGGTTGTTGGGTCAACCGGGGCGGTCTGGATTGACGCAGATGGCGATGGTCAGCGTACGCCGGCGGTAGTATATGCCGAGCGACTGGTGAAACAGCAGGGTGAGAATTTGCCTGAGTTACTGAAGAGCCTGGCAAAATATGATCGGGCGGTGACTCTGCAGGCTGCGAGTTTGTTGCGGCAGCGTGGTGTTTCTCCCTTTGATCCAGAGTTGACCGCGGCACTCAGACAGGCGGCGGAACCGGTGCAGCTGGGCTTTGCCCTGTATGGTGCTGCCTGGCGGAAGAGTCAGATCGCGCTTCAAAGCAACTAGTGTTTGTCTGACTTAAGAGCCGACAGGGGCGTGCGCACGAAGAAGACGCCGGGACCATCCGGCTGTTTGGGATCGAGGTCATAAAACAGTGTGCCTAGCGTCTGGTCGTCGATCTGCACGGTACGAGGCCAGCCCCGACCTTTGATGGGGCGCCCCGGATTATAAATGATGACTGAGTTCACGGTGTCCCAGGATTTTCCCTCGTCATGCGAGAGCGTGAGTTCATAGGCCCATTCGTCATCGCGGCCGACGCCGTACAGAATGGAAGTAAGCACGACGTCATCCGATTTCAGAACATTCAGGTCGTAGCCCGCAACGCCGAAATAGGGGAGGTTATGCAGGGCCTGCCAGCTTTGTCCCTGATCGGTCGAGCGGAGGCCGTAAACCATCTGGCCCGGCTTGCCCACCGGTACGGGGGCTTCGCTTTGTGGAGCACCACTGATGAGGGTACCTGTCGCGGTTCTGATCAGGGAGACCATGCCGTGGTTTCGTCCGTCGCCAAAGGGAGTGACGGAATTGGAGGTCCGGTCGTAGATCACGGTTCGATCATAGAAGGGGCAGACCCAGTGGTTGCTGTCGAGTTCGAGGATCGGATGCCGCAGACAGGTATAGTTGGTGTAGTCTTCGAGGGGGATTTCGGTGACGGGGGACCAGGTGACGCCATGATCGCGTGAGGTGCAGAATTGAGGCACCCGCCAGCGGCGTTTCCCATCGATGCGATAGCAGGACCAGTGCAGAACGATTTCGCCACTGCGGAGAGTGGTCAGAGAACCGGGATAGATGGAGCAGTCTTTAATGACGGGGATCGATCGACTCGTAGACCAGGTCACCCCGCCATCGGTCGAGCGGGAGAGGAGCAGTTCTTTTCCCCCGCCGCCATCTTCGTTATAGACGGCAAGCAGATCCCCGTTCGCAGCCCGGCAGAGGGCAGGGTGGACGTGTCCTCCTTTGACCGTACCGACGCGGACCGGAGCAGACGGAGTCGCTTTTTCAGCCCGGGTGGTGGTGAGACCGAGGGACAGCAGAAGCAGGCCTGGCAGCAGATAGAGACTCAAAACAGGGATCAAAGAGCGTTGAACCATTCGAATCGGGCCTCCCGGAAGTGGCTGAGGAAATCTCAAAAAAGTCGATTGTGCTACGATCCTGTTTACCCGCTCTGGTGTCAGAGATCAACAGAGAGGCTCATTTGACCGAAAGTGAGACAGGATCGTGTGTTTCGCAGCCTGTTGCTTTGACACTCATCAGAGTCTCCAGTAAGCTATCAGCCACCCGGTTCACAGGTCTGCATTGGCCGATTTCAGGTTTGATGTTCCTGCTGAACTGCACGATCCAATCGAAGTCAGAAACCAAATTCGGGGCCGTAGCTCAATCGGTTAGAGCAGCAAACTCATAATTTGTTGGTTACAGGTTCGAGTCCTGTCGGCCCTATTTTTCTCACTTTCTGGTGGGAAGGTTGTGTCTCTAAAATTTCGTGAATCAGGAGCCTGTCCATTGGGCACTCGTGAGACTGGAGAGTGAGATGTATTTTCTGGCAGTTGTGATTCCACCCCTCGCCGTGCTGCTGGCGGGTAAGCCTTTCCAGTTTATCTTGAACGTCATTCTGACTCTGCTGTTCTGGCTGCCGGGAATGATTCATGCCATCATGGTGGTCAATGAATATAAAGCAGACCAGCGAAATCGACTGCTGGTCGAGGCGATGTCGGCAGATAAGAAGAAAGAGTGAGGCTGGTAACGACTCGCCTTCATTTCTTGAACTGCGCACCAATGGTGACGATCTGGGGTGAGTCGACTGTGTTCTTAGTGGCTTGCTTTCAGCGAACAGCAGATGAATCCTCCACATCTGATGGCTGTTGCAGCATTCTCCATGCAGTGTTTTACCGCATATTTCATGCACGTCAGGAAGCGTACATTCCATCTGTGCTAACTTGATCAGAATGTCTGTAAAGTGTCGCATGACCTGTTCATTCACAAAACTGTTATAACCCGACTCCCTATTTCGACACCTCTTTGGTTTCTGGTTGATTGAGCTTATTTTCTTTTCGTTAAACACTGTACGTGGGCTAAGTTCATAGCGTGTGTGGAGACTGTTTGCTGCTCGGAATGGTGGACGGTTTCTGCAGATTAAACTGAGGTATTTACCGCACTTAACTGCGATCAGGGAAGTGGGCTGAATTGCCTGTGCAGAGAAAAAGCGGAGAGAAATTGCTAGGGCCGAAAATTCATGTCGGATGTGATCGAGCTGAATGAGATTGATGCATTACTTGACTATCACCAGGACTGGACGCGTCTGTTATCAGTCACGCCGGGTGGTTCCTTTTATCGTTCGCTGGAATGGCTGCGCGACTACTGGACCCATTTTGCCGAAGATCAGAAATTACGCGTGCTCGTGATTCGGGACGACGGAGAAGTAACAGGCATTGTGCCGTTGTGTATCCGCCGGATCAAATCCAAATTCGGAACCTGTCGCATCGTGACATATCCTTTTGATGACTGGGGTAGCATTTACGGTCCTTCTACCGCCTGTCCTGAGCAGACACTGACCACAGCTTTAAAATACCTGCTTGAGTCGCGGCGCGACTGGGACATGATTGATCTGCGTTGTGTGGACAGTGACAGTTTCGATCGGGGAGCGACGGAACGGGCACTGGCAACCAATGGTCTGGTATTTGAAAAATTCCTCTGGAACCAGACGATGTTCATTGATCTGAATCAGAGTTGGGATGACTACCTCAAGTCACGACCCAAGAAGGCACGACAGACGTATCTGCGTGCCGAGCGTAAGGTGCCCGAGGATGGAGAAATCGAATTTTTCCGTTATCGTCCGGGGGGAGAAGCCCGGGGGGAGGCAGATCCGCGCTGGGACTTGTACGAACAGTGCGAACAGATCGCGCTTAAGAGCTGGCAGGGTTCCTCTACCAGCGGAACGACGATTACCCATGAAAAGGTCTCACAGTTCTTTCGCGATTCGTATGCGAGTGCGATCCGGGCGGGGGCTGCCGATTTGAATCTGATCTATCTCTCCGGTAAACCTGCTGCGTTCTGTTATAATTATCATCTCAACGGGTATCTTGATGGAATTCGGATGGGTTACGATTCCGAACTTTCCAGCAACGGCCTGGGGCGTCTGCTGATCGGACGCCTGTTGCATGACAGCATGGACCGCGGTGACCAGGTGATGGATATGGGTTACGGGGCAGTCGGTGCCAAGAAGTACTGGTACACCTCGATGGACAATGTCTATCGCTACGTATACTACTCGCCCACTTCGCCGATTGCGAATGTTCTCAAACTGAGTCATCAGGTGGCCGGCTGGTTTCGTGACCGGTTCTCCAGTGGAGAAGCTCCGGATCCCGAATTCCAGGACAATCCGTCCTTGCCCACTCCGGGCAAGCGGGAAGCGCTGGCGGGAACCACCTCTGATCGTGTGAAGAGTGGATCAAAGGGCTGAGACGTCAAGTTGTCTCATTGTCAGAGTAGATTATTCTGACTTCTCTTTGGTGTTCTCTGCGGACTTCAGTTTCTCACCGAACTTGCTGCGGAACTTTTCCAGTTTGGGACGGATCACGAACTGGCAGTACTGCTGGTTCGGATTCAGTTTGAAATAGTCCTGATGGTAGTCTTCCGCGGGATAGAATTTCTGGAACTCGGTGATTTCAGTGACGATGGGACTTTTGAATTGTCCTGATTCATCGAGTTGTTTCTTATAAGCTGTCGCTTCTTCTTTCTGCTTCTCATTGTGATAGAAGACAGCGGAGCGATACTGTGTTCCCACGTCTGCTCCCTGGCGGTTAAGCGTGGTCGGGTCATGAGTTTCCCAGAAGACTTTCAGGATGTCAGTGAAGGGGATCACTTCAGGATCAAAGGTGACCTGAATGACCTCTGCGTGACCGGTGGTGCCGGTACAGACGGCTTTGTAAGTCGGGTTGGGGACCGCGCCTCCCGAATAGCCGGAGACGGCAGACTTGACCCCTTTGAGTTCACGGAAAACCGCCTCCGTACACCAGAAACAGCCTGAGCCGAGGGTGACGACTTCCAGACCGTCATCTGCTTCGTGGGCAACCATTTTCACTTCCGATTGGGGCTGTTCTTCGGCGATCGCGACGGGGCGGTCTTCTTTGGAGATGGAATTTTCACAGGCGGTGAGCAGTGTGAAGAGGGTAGCGATCGATAAGACAACGAGTGCCAGCTGAGGCAGTTGTGAAAACGTCATTGGAGTAAAATCCCTTTACGAAAGTGCCTGAATGAAAGCAGTCTGTCATATTCTAAGCGACTGAAATCATTTTAGGCAATCCGACCGGGCAGGGACAGGGTGAAACCTGTTTCAGGAGCGGGCAGTCTTTTTTCCATTAAACAGAAACCGCAGGACCGGGATCCTTAAAATCAGAAAATGGTGCAGAGAGAGTGTGACCGCAAACGTGGCGATTTCCACTGCCAGAAATTTGTAACCGATGGCAATCGTGGAACTAAGCAACAGATACCCAAAGATCACCACGCAGATATGGTGGAACAGGTAGATCGAATAGGAAGCATCTGAGAGATAGCGGAAAACACGCGAGTCCCGGTTCATGAACCGGTAAAACAGAACATAACAGATATGACTGGCGAGGGCACAAATGACGCCGAAGGAATAGATGCGGAGCAGGCTTTCTGTATTAAAACCATGGGCATTCTCTTCCAGGTAATGCACGAGAACCGCCAGAGGCAGCATGCCCCACTCCCAGCGGGCGATACGATGGAATTCGTCCTGGAGTGTTTTGTCCTTGAATAACCAGAGTCCCAGCAGGAAGTAGGGGAGGAAGGTGATGAAGTCTTCCAGATTCAACAGCCCACAGCAGAGGGAGCCGTGAAAGATATTCGGAGCGATTTTGGCAGCAACATTCCACACGAGATCGGCGCAGGGGATCAGCAGCAGGAAATAACAGTTTTTACGAATACCAGCGACCAGCGGACGCATCTGCGTCCATTTCGGCAGATAGCCGGCGAGCAGAAACAGGCTGATCCCAACGGCGAAGAACTGGAGGAGCGTCAGCAGGAACCAGAGGTGTGAGACCCACTGTCCACTCAGCCAGAGTTGTGGCAGAACCCGGGCCAGGAAGTGCCCCAACGACATCGGCTCGTGGTGCAGTACGGTCGTGCGGAAATAAAGCTCCAGCGTATTGACGATCAACGCTGTGCTTAACAGGGGGACGACAATGCGAACGAGCCGGACCTGGGTAAAGACTTTAATCCCGTATTTCTGCAGGCTCATCATCGAGAAAAAGCCGGCAATGATGAAGAACGTTGGCATCCGGAATACGTGTATGACCGAATCGAGCAGCGAAAAGAAGATCGAGTTATGGGAATCTGAGACGATCCAGTGATCTGTGGCAGAGTAAATCAATGCCCCATGCAGGACGACTCCCAGCATCATCAGGATGGATCGCATGGAGTCCATATAGTAAAAACGGGGTGCTGAGGACCGCGACGAATCAGATGCCGTGCATACTTCGACCGGTTCCACCGCGCTGAGAACAGAGGGTGAGTTCATCCAGGAGTACCTGTTATGGTTTTGAACAGTTTGTGATACGCGGCGGGTATGCTTATATATATCCATCGAAGTTGATGTAGAGCGAGTAATTTTCTGTGGCAGCAGGGAAATACTCAGGCTGCTACCCACAGTTGATCTACTATCCGGCAGAATCGAAATATTGGGCAGACCGCTCCTGAGTGATGTGCGATTTTGTTGCCAAAAAGCAACAGGGAATTCAGCTGGATGAAAATCGGGAAGCGGCATGCTGGGGACAGCGGAATGAACTGGAGAGAGGGACAAAACAGGGAGAGTCGAGACAATTCTTGTGGGAACGGGAGTAGTCATCTGATGCAGGCTGACTACAACGGAGAGAAGTTGCTATGATGAGATTGATAGCAGGAAAGACAGGCCATCGGTTCAGCAGCGACCGATGAGTGATTAGCCAACCAGACCAGTAGAGACATCCTGAATGAATAACGAATATGACGCGATTCTGGTAGTTTCCTTCGGGGGGCCGGAAGGGCCTGACGATGTGATTCCCTTTCTGGAAAATGTGCTCAGGGGCAAGAATGTCCCCCGGGAGCGGATGCTGGAGGTCGCGGAGCATTACCAGCAATTCGGTGGCGTGAGTCCGATCAACGGACAGAATCGTGCCCTGATCGCGGCACTCGAAGAGGAACTGGCTGCGAACGGGCCTAAACTCCCCATCTACTGGGGAAACCGGAACTGGCATCCGCTGCTGACGGATACGCTGGAACAGATGAAACAGGATGGCATTCAGCGGGCTCTGGGCTTCTTCACCTCGGCATTCAGCTCGTATTCGGGCTGTCGGCAGTACCGGGAAGATATCCAGCGGGCTCAGGAAGCGGTTGGGGATGGGGCTCCCGAAGTCGATAAGCTGCGGATGTTCTTTAATCATCCCGGATTTATCGAGGCCACCGTTGATCGCGCCCGGGAAGCACTGGCCGAGATCCCGGAAGAACGCCGGGAACAGGCGACAATACTGTTTTCTGCACACAGTATCCCTCTCGCGATGGCTGCGGGCTGTCGCTATGAAACCCAGCTGAAAGACGCTGCTCAGCTGGTGAGTGAACGATTGGGAACGCACCCCTGGCACCTGGTATACCAGAGCCGCAGTGGTCCGCCACATCAACCCTGGCTGGAACCCGATATCTGTGATTTCATCACCGAGCTGGGGCAGCAGGGAGAGGTTCAGGATGTCGTTATTATTCCGATCGGCTTTGTTTCCGACCACATGGAAGTGCTGTTCGATCTGGACACAGAGGCGAAACAGGTCGGCAGTGAAGTCGGCATCCATGTCGCCCGGGCAAAAACAGTGGGAGTCCATCCCCGCTTTATCACCATGATTCGCGAATTGATCGAGGAACGCATCAGCGGTACAGATGAGCGACCCGCTTTGGGACCATTGGGGCCGAACCATGATGTCTGTCCGGTGGACTGTTGTCTCAGGGTGACCGAAATCAAACGTTGATCTCAGCTTGAAGCGAATGAGACAGTTGGTTTTCTCTGAATGTGTACAGAAGAATTCTGAATTCCTGCAGCATCCATGCTGGACTGAGCTTGTCAAAGCCTCATTCGTGAGAAATACTTAGCAATTGTTAGTTACGAGTTGGAGCGCCCACCCTGCCGAGGTCTATTCCAGACATCCTGCCAGGCAGACTCACTTACCGATTTATCAATCCAGTTGTTATTGAACTGTCTTGTCCTACCGAGTTACAGGAGTTTGAATGTCTACGTCTCCCAAGCGAGGATTTACCCTCATTGAGTTGTTGGTTGTAATCGCTATTATTGCGATTCTCATCGCACTGTTGTTGCCCGCTGTGCAACAGGCACGTGAAGCGGCCCGCCGGTCGACCTGTAAGAATAATCTGAAGCAGATCGGTATCGCACTGCACAACTATCACGATACGCATCGCCTGTTTCCTTACGGTCATATGGAAGTCAGGACCGGAAACTACAATTCATCTGCTCCTTACGGCACTTATCACTGGCGTGATACCTGGGCACATCAGATTCTGCCCTTTGTAGACCAGGCCCCGTTATACAATAAGTACTCCGCTAATACGGCAAGCCACGTGCATCTGGTGACGGACCCGGAAATTTATAAAGCCGTGGTTCCAGTCTACCTGTGCCCCTCGGATCCTTCCACTCCGGGAAATGCCGATTCTTTGGGGCGTTCGCAGGGTAGTTATATCGGTTGCGCAGGCAATGAGGCGACGACAACAGGGGCCAACCTGAATGGAGTATTCTCTGATAACTCGAATACTAAGATTCGTGACCTGAAGGATGGCTCTTCGAATACGATTATGGTTTCGGAGATCATCATTCGCGGAAACACTGCTTCGACAACCTACTGGGGTTGCCCGGGATGTTACGGTATCGGTGGTGCTCACGGTGAGATGACTTTCACAACCCGCGAGACCCCCAATACACCGGTTGCCGACCAGAACTATGCCTGTAAGTCAACCACATTCCCACATTCGCCTTGCGTCGTGAATACCGGGACCAAGTATAACTTTGCCCGCAGCTATCATGTGGGGGGCGTGCATGCTCTGCTGGCCGATGGGGCCGTGCGGTTCATCTCTTCCAACATTGACCGTGGGACCTTCCAGAACCTCGGGAACAAAAAAGATGGTCAGGTTTTGGGCGAGTTTTAAGCTCCTTTGCTCTGAGTATTCACTGACAATCGTGACACAAAAAAACAGCACCGCCGGCGAAATGCCTGCGGTGCTGTTTGTCATTTGAATGAGGCTTTCGTCTCAGTCTTCAGACTGTTTTAGAGTACACGCACGTTTTCAGCGCGTGGTCCCTTGGGGCCCTGTCCAATATTGAACGAGACCTTTTGACCTTCTGAGAGCTCATCATAGTTGGTGTCTGACAGTGAAGAGCTGTGAAAGAAAACATCTTTCCCTGTGCCGTCTTCAATGAAGCCAAAGCCTTTGTCTGTGAGTCGTTTGATGGTTCCTTCTGACATGATATTCATCCAGTACTTTTAAAAAATGTTACAATCCGGGAGAGGTGAAACATTCGCGTCCCCAGACTGCAAGAGTGTTCGAGTTGATTCAGGCTGTCGTCGTCTAATTAACGGGCCTGGAGTTATTCTGAATCATTCAGGAATTCAGATTCGTTATCCGGTAGGAGAACCGGAGAACTTAACGGACCACTTTGCTTCAATTGATTCCGGCGTACCCGTTTGGCTTCTGCTTTCGCTTTTTTCTCTGCTTCTCGTTGACGCTTGGCATAAGTGTTCCTGTTTTTAGCGATAATGTATCTCCTTGAAATTGAAAATGAAACGCTGCACCTGCAAGAGGCAAGTGACTAACTTGATTGACTGGCACGCGGCTTGAGGCGACGCCATTTTGTGCGTTTAGGTTCCTGTTGTAGTTTACTCGCGGCTGTCTTCGCAGCTTTCTTGCGTCGAAAGCGGTTTCGCGAAGTCGTTTCTGTTCCTTCCACAGTGTGTCTGTTTTTCCCATTGCTCCGCTGTCGGGGCGTAGAGTCTGGCAGGGCATCAGCTTTATTCTTCTGAGCACGAGGAGCCCGGTGTTCTTTGGAGACGGGAACTTTGTGGCCGATCAGTTTTTCGATGGCCCGCAGTTCGCCTCGTTCGTTATCGCTGCAGAAGGAGATGGCGATTCCCTCTGCCCCTGCGCGTCCAGTTCGGCCGATGCGATGCACGTAAGCTTCCGGTTC
The DNA here is from genome assembly GCF_007744075.1 of Gimesia chilikensis. Classification (NCBI taxonomy): domain Bacteria; kingdom Pseudomonadati; phylum Planctomycetota; class Planctomycetia; order Planctomycetales; family Planctomycetaceae; genus Gimesia; species Gimesia chilikensis. The sequence continues at coordinate 1,698,941 of NZ_CP036266.1, forward strand.
AACCGGTAGATCGAAGTTGATCACGTGAGTGATGCCTTCGATATCGATTCCCCGGGCCGCGACATCGGTAGCGACGAGCACCTGGATTTTGCGGCTGCGGAAAGCTTCGAGTGCCTGCTGGCGGGCCGACTGTGATTTATTCCCATGGATGGCAGATGAGCGGATGCCGATCTGCGCGAGACGTTTTGACAGCATGTTGGCAGTACGCTTGGTTCGCATGAAGACCAGGGCACGATCCACGGCGGAGTCGGCCAGAATATTCTGCAGCAGAGACTGCTTTCCGTTCCGTTCCACGTAGATCAGTTGTTGCTGGATTTTTTTGACACTGGTCTTTTGAGGAGTGACATTCACACTGACTGGATTTTTCAGCAGGCGTTGAGCCAACTCCTTAATTTTGGGAGCCAGGGTGGCTGAGAAGAACAGTGACTGACGTTTTTCCGGCAGTTGACTGATAATCTTCTTCAGGTCCGGCAGAAAGCCCATGTCGAGCATGCGATCGGCTTCGTCCAGGACGAAAAGTTCCAGCTGGTCCAGATGGATTTCTCCCTGGTTCATTAAGTCCAGCAGACGTCCTGGCGTAGCGACTACGATGTGAGCGCCACGACTCAGACCTTTGACCTGGTTTTTCTGGCTGACACCACCATAAATCAGCAGGTGCCGCAGCTTGAGGTGTCTGCCGTATGCGGCAAAACTGTCACCGATCTGAATGGCCAGCTCCCGGGTGGGGGCCAGTACCAGAGCCTGTGGACGATAGGGCCTGGCTTTGCGATTCTCTTTTCCCAGATGATTGAGTATGGGTAAGGCCAGAGCGGCTGTTTTTCCCGTTCCTGTCTGCGCACATCCCAGAATATCGTGTCCTTCGAGTGCGGAGGGAATGGTTTGCGCCTGGATAGGCGTCGGGGTTTCATAATTTTCTTCGACCAGTGCTCGTTGGACTGGGGCGATCAATTCAATCTCTTTGAATGTTTTCAATGGTTTTCCTTAGGGAAATGTTGCAGGCCCGTCGGTGTGTTGTGCAAGTGAATCTGTGGTTGGCAGTATTCAATCAAGGGCAGGGCCTGTTTTAGTCTAATGTTAGACCGAATGTATTTTAAAGGGGCTGCAGGTGATGTTCCGTGGGAGGAGATCAGCTGAACCGGTCGGCGACAGTGCAAATCGACGGGACTTGCTGGAGAGCGGAGGAAAATACCTGGCTCTTCCAGTTTCGCTCAGGTTAGGCGGGTTGGGACCAGCGGTACCAAAAGCAAACGTCGCTTCTGTGGGAACTCCGGACAAACAAGAAAATCACGGAATTCAATGCGTCCACAACGACGCGGCAGCTTTCGACAGCGGTCAACACAACCGAGGTTGGCAGCAGGAGTGTGCGACGGGTAAGCTCGCACAGTAGAGAGGGTTACAAGAGGTTCCAGCTCTGTATTAAGACCCTCACAGGTCAGAAAACGAATCTATTTCTGTAGATCGTTACTCGCTTTGTTCTGACCAGGGTGACATGGTTGTTCCCTCAGTTCATTCGAGAGAAGCACCTTGAAGTCACGCAGAAGTATACCCTGTCTGGATCTCTTTGCCTAGAGGGATTCTTGAGAATCCCAGAATCAAGTAAAACTAAATATGTGGGGAAACAGGCAAGTTGACACCGACTTTAGCGATCAGTCAATCATTTCTGCCTGTTGATCCTGTTCACCGGGCAGAACCGGCGGCCTGCTGAAGGGAGTCTTCCACATGCCAAGCAGGGTCTGCCACTGGGGCTGATCAAAGTGGGGTAAACCGAAGTCGATGGTCGTCAGGTCCAGGCGCATGCGGTAGGTACGGGCCAGTCGATCCCAGAGGGAGAAGATGGTGGAATAATTCGAGTTTGTTTCCTGCGGCAGCCGCGAGTGGTGAATTTTATGCATGTCTGGAGAGACAAACAGCCAGCGGTAGAAACGATCTACCCGTCCCAGCGAAATGTTCGCATGGTGCAGTTGCGTTGAGAGGAAAACCAGAATGCCATATAGAACGAGTTGCCAGGACTGCAGGCCCAGCAGTGGAATCAACATCAGACGCAGGAGAGTGGAAATTCCCAGTTCACCCCAGTGGAAGCGGGTGGCGGTGGAGACGTCCATGTCAGGATCGCTGTGGTGCATGCGATGAAACCGCCAGAGAACCGGGATGCGGTGATTCATCCAGTGCCAGCAGAACATCCAGGCATCCAGGAGCAGAATCGCGCACAAAGTCTGCCAGAAGGGAGAGAGTGGCAACTGGTGGAGCAGCCCCCATTGATGCTGCAGCGTCCAGGCCGAGGTTGCCTCTACGGTCGAGCCAAACAGCAGTCCGAGCAGCAGAGAATTCAATACTGCCAGGGAAAGGTTGTAAAAGGCGTGACGGTAACGGTTCTCTCCGCGGAATGGTTTGAAGGCAGCCCAGCTTTCCCAGCTCCAGAGCAATGCCAGTAACACAACCGGGGTGCTGAAATAGAAGAGTGAGAGTAGTTCGGACGCTGAGAGGTCGGCAAGCATGAGGGCTGAGGTTCATTTCTGAATGACGGCCGGATCTGAACCGGGGCGTGCAGACCAGCCCCGCTGGTGGTCTGCTCCCTCTATTTTCTCAGTACGAACCAGTAGAGACAAGGGACTTCTTATTGCTCGTGATAGTTCGCCTGGATTTTTGCCTGTTGCTGAAGTGTTCTCACCAGGGATACCTGTTGCTGACGTGGTAACTGTAACTGTTGACAGAGTGCCAGTAGATCATCCAGACGAGTGGCGCTGCCTCGGGAGTTCGGAGAAATTTCCAGCATCAGGTCCGGAAACTGAAGCCGTGCCGGTTGCAGGAAGACGGTGCCGCGTGTCTCGATACGGGCTGTTGCTGTATCAATGATGACTTCCGGCCGCTGGTCAGAACTGTTGGGGGACTGCTGGGGAATCTCGACATTTAACAACTGTGTTGCCAGCTGCTGAGCATAGTTGGGATTCGCATCGGGCAGTGAGATCATGACGAGTCCCGAGGACTGCAGCATGGCTTTTGAGGTATTGACCATATTGGCTGCCAGGAAGCGATTGATCTGTTGCACAACCAGCCGACCGGTCTGGGGATCATACAGCGAGGCATTCAGGAAGAATTTCAGATGCGGAATGCCCTGGCCGGTGACCAGTCGAGGAGTGATGGCTGAACGGATCTGGGCTCCATTTTCGATTAATCCCTGAGCCTGGTTACGGCTGCGATCGGTACGGACAGGACCGACAATCAGCGCGTCGACCTTTTTCTGATTTGAACCCTCTACGGCGACCGCTGTCGGCAGCAGGTAGCCGCCGGTTAAATTGACTTCCGGCTGGTTCGCGTTGACATAACATTCCACCTGTTGTCCCGGCTGGACACCCTGGCTGGGGATGTAAACCGTGATGGAGACATTGGCGATATTGCCAGCCTGCAGGGGGGATTTAATATCCTGCAGGTTAATCTTCATCGCAGCAATCGATGATTTTAAAGCCCGGATGGCTTCGGGGGGAATGTTCTGATCGCCGGTCCCATTCAATCCGACCACCAGTCCAGCGCCTGTGAGTTTAATGATTTCTGCAGGTTGGAATTCTCCCATCTGGGCCAGTTTGATTACTGGTGTGGCGGCGCTGGTTTCGGGCGGGGGAAGTTCAGCCGGCAGGTCCAGGGCAACCAGGTTTTGACTTAAGACGGTTGAGGAGAACAGCAGATTTGCATGCTGGGGGACGACCTGAATTTTCTGATGGAGTCTGCCGCTCTGGAGTGGTTTTCCCTGGGTTTTCAGAGTGACGCCACGATAGCTGGCAATGATCTGTGTGGGAGTGTCTTTTTGAATGAGTACCGCGGAATCCATTGGTGGCGTCTGTTGCCCCGGTTGGGCAAAGTCAGCAGAGACGGCATTTGTGGTGGCAGGGCCGGTCATCGCGACCTGCTGGACAGTCCTGATATTGGCCTGGGGCGGCTTCCGGGAATTGCTGTTCTGGACGACCTGCTGGACCAGATCGGCGTCGAGCTTCAAGAGTTCTTCAAGTAGCCGGGTGCGCTGTTCTCGTGTGGTCTGGGTCAGCATCAGAATATTCAGTCCGGGGAAGATTTCCTGATTCGACTCCGAGGCTCCGGGGAGTTGGTCCTCGGTCGGCGCTGCTTTTGCCTGAGCTGTTGCGAGAGGCGCAGGTGGGGCGGCAGCCTGTTTGTCGTTGTCGATGTCGGGGAGTTCGCCGGCTGGAAAATCGAGATTCAGGTCAGGGAAGGGCGCTGATTCGGAGAGCGTTGCTTCCAGTTCCAATTCACTGGCGACCTGTTCCGCAGAGTCATCAGAACCCAGGAAACCCTGAATGGTCTGTGAAAGGAAAAACATACCGACTGCGAACAGTGCGATGCCTGAGAGTACGGAGAATTTTAAATAGCGCATAGTTTCCCTCAGCCGAGGTTAGACAGGCTTAGTGATAGGAGTGGAATATGTGCAAAACTGCAAGATTTGAGAGAGAGGAGCGGGGACCTTAAGAGAAAACCAGATCTGAGTCAAGATGGGAAGTATGGATGAGAGGAATTCCATTTTACGGGTTCCTTTCATTACGGAATCTGTACAGTGCCCGGCTCTGAAATATGTGATTTCACTAATGGGAAAATGAGATGAATCGCCCCCGCGATGACAGGGCAGCTATATTGGAATTGACCCTGATAGACGTGTAATCGTACTATTCCCACATTTCACAAGTGGCAGGGAACAAGATGCCGGAATCAAAACGGCCTAAGTATATATTGATATTGATTTTACTGATATCCGCTCTGATAAGGTGCGGACTGGCGGTTTACGTTCAGCGCCAATTAGATCAACAACCTGAACGAACATACGTGATCGAAGGGGATGCAGACGGTTACTGGAGACTGGCGCAAACGATCGTGCATGGTGAGGAGTATTCGATTTATACCCCTCCGCGACGTGTACTGCGGATGCCCGGGTTTCCGCTGGTTCTGGCCGGTGCGATGTCTGTCGCAGGCGAAGATCATTTTCGCGTGCGGCTGTTCCTGGCGCTGACCGGTGTGGCTGCCTGTTATCTCGTTTATTTACTGGGAAAAGAACTCACCAATGAAACAACAGGACTCATCGCCGCCGGGCTGACAGCAGTCTCTCCGGTCATGGCCGGGTTCAGTGTTTTGTTTTTAAGCGAAACGGTGTTCGCGGTTACGATGCTGTTTTCGCTGTGGGTACTGGTCAAATTAGGAAACGTGAAATGGGGAGACCATGATCGTTTGCAGGGCTGTCTCTGGTCTGTGCTGGCGGGAGTTTCCCTGGCAGCGGCTTTTTATGTCCGACCAGGCTGGCTGTTAACTCTGCCGATCATCGTCGCCCTGATGATCTGGAGAGCAAAAGGGCAACGGGTCCGTGCGCTGGAACGGGCTGCCGTATTGATACTGGGCTTTACTGTGATGCTGGTGCCCTGGGTGTACCGTAACTATCAGGTCACGGGACACTTTGTCCTGACATCACTCTGGTCGGGACCCAGTCTGTACGACGGTTTAAATCCTCAGGCGACCGGCGACAGTGATATGACTTTTTTCGATCGAGATCGAGTGATGCTGAAAATGAGTGAGTACGAAATGAATCGCTACTACACACAACAGGCGGTGGAATATGCGCGCCAGCATCCCGGTCATGTGATTCAACTGATGGGAGCCAAGTTGCTGCGTTACTGGAAGCCGTGGCCCAACGCACCGCAGTTTCGTTCGTGGTGGATGATGGCTGCCGTCTCAGTGGTCTTTCTGCCGGTGTTACTGCTGGCTGGCTACGGTATCTGGATATCACGCCAGCAGGGGCTGCTGTTACTGATTACGCTAGGGCCGATTTTATATTTTTCACTGATTCACATGGTGTTTGTCAGTTCGCTGCGATATCGGCTGCCTGCAGAATACAGTCTGTATATCCTGTCTGCCATCGGGGTGACTGCCCTGGTGGGAGGCAGATTAAACAAGGAGAAAATCAAATCATGATCCGTGAGGATCTGATCCGGTTTTGAAGTGTCATGGTTGTTCGTAAAACCTTTCAATGGTGTCTGCTGATCCTGATCTCGCTGGTAATTACCGGCGGGAGCTACGGGTACTATCTGTGGATGCGCAGTGACGACATGATCAAAGCCGGGATCCTCGAGAAAATCGAGAACCACGTGCCGGGGCTGATGATTGATATCGACCGGGCTCAGTTTGATTTTCGTCGACGAGTGCGAATTGAAGGTTGCCGGATACAGACGGTCAATCATCAGGATACGATCATTGATCTGCCTGAAGTGGTCGTGACGCTGAACCAGGAAAAAATGGCCAGGCATCAACTGATAGACGTGCAAAAGATTGTGCTCAATCGTCCACAACTGGTACTGGTACGCATGGCGGACGGGACCTGGAACTGGGAAGGCCTGCCGGAACCGATAAAGAGTGACAACCCGCTGCCCGAGTTGATCATTGAGCGGGGGAGCCTGTCACTCAAGTTTGAGCACGGTCCAGAGAATGTTCCCACAGTCATCACGCTGCAGAATCTGGACTTGCGTCTGATTCCTTCCGGCGCGAGTCGCTATGAAATCGAGGGCCATACTTCGATTCCCCAGGCGGGGAAACTGGAGATTGCCGGTTACTGGGATCTGGATTCGAAACTGGGTTCGGTCTCCGGAAAGTGGAGTCAGCTGGAATTTGGTCCAGACCTGGTAAGGTTGGCGACCGGGATTTCTCCGGAGTTGGAATCAAGACTGAAGAAAGCCTTTCCGTCTCTGCAGCTGCAGCCCAATCAGTCGACGGGGATGTACGATCTGGGAATCAGCGCGCAGATGGATATCCAGTTCAGCCTGTCCCGTTTGCGCAGAGAAGAGGCGCCGCAGTTTCAGGTACTCACGCATTTGCGCGAGGGCAAATTCAAGCATCCGCTGCTCCCGTTTCCTTTACGTAATATTGTGGGTAAAGTCCTGATTGATAACGAGAGGCTGCAGGTTCAGAATTTACAGGCCCACAACGGAGAAACCAGCTTTGCCCTCGGGGGAGACTATTACTTCCGCAAGCGATTTTCGCAGAAGGGGGCTCCTTTAAATCAGAGTATGTTCTCTTTTCAGACACGTCAGCTTCCCCTGGACGAACGTCTGCGAAGCCGCCTGACGGGAGGGCTGGCCCGAACCTACGACACCCTGCGTCCCAGCGGGAATGTTAACCTGGATGTCGATCTGAGTTATCCGGGAAACGGGAAATGGCGCATACAGAACCTGAAGGTTACCGTCCATGATGGTGCGATCGTCCCGGTGCATTTTCCGTATCGAGTCGACCACATCAAGGGAGAGATGAGGCAGTTGGAGCCGGATATACTCAATCTGGATTTCAGTGGTATGGCCGGGGATCGTTCCGTAACAGCCAAGGGATTTGTGCAGCATCCCGGCCCGGCATCAAAAATGGATATTGATGTGATATCTTATGGTGTCCCCATTGATGCCTCGCTGCAGGCAGCCTGTCCTGATGGAATCAAGACAGTCTTAGATGAACTCGAACTACAGGGGAAACTCAATGCCCATGTCAAGCTGACGCGGGCGCCGGCTCTGAATCAGCCGATTCAGGTGGATCTGCGGGCCAAAATGGAAGAGGGCGGCGCGCTCCAGTATCGGATCTTTCCCTATCGCGTGACCGATTTGAAAGGCGAGGTTTCTTATTCCAGTAATACCGGTCGAGTTTACTTTTCGCAGTTACAGGGGAGGCACGGCAATGCACAACTCTCTGCACAGGGAACTTACGACCGTTTTGACAGTGATGGGAAGCTGAAGCTGAAGGTCGCTGCACAGAATGCAACCTGTGATTCCAATCTGCGACTGGCACTGCCCGATTCACTGCAGAAGCTGTGGGGGGATCTGTCTCCGACCGGTAAGCTGAATTTGACGACCGATATATCCTGGCAACGGGGACTGCCGGCGCAGATCAGCATTCCCCAGGCAAAATGGTGGAATGGGAGTCTGAATCTCAAAGACTTCCCCTATCCGATCGACAACCTCAATGCGCAATGGAGTTACGAAGTCGATCCTGGGACCGGCAATAGTGTTGTGGTTATGAAGTCGATCTCCGGAAAACATGATGAGACCAGGATTGGGATCGGCGATGCATTCGCCGAGATTACGCCGCAGGGGGACTGGCGTTTTAAGATGGAGAATATGAACATCGATGATATCTCCGCAGATCGGTCTTTTCAGTCTGCTTTGCCGGAAGCGATGGGGTCTGCACTGAATACTCTCAATATCCAACGACCAATTTCGGCGAGTGGGTGGATCGAGTTTCGTGGTTCGCAGCAGCAGGGGACTGCGGTGACCGCTGCCTGGGGGATGGATACTTACCTGGCTGAGAACAGTGTGACAGCAGGCGTCGATATCACGAAAGTTTATGGCAAGGTTCATTCGAAGGGGACCTGGGACGGAACTCATTTGCAACTGACCGGTGACCTGGATCTCGATTCGGCTTTCATCCTGGGCTATCATCTGACCGAGATCAAAGGGCCGTTCGAAATTAACGATACCCAGCTGACTGTCGGCTCACGGCAGATCCGCCGCGAGCAGATGCAGTCGGTCAGTCTGCCTCAGATCAATGCCAAGCAACCGATTACCGCCAAGGCGATTCGCGGGGTGATTACCTGCATGGGGGATATTGAGCTGACTACAGTGCCGACTTACAACATGCAGATCGAACTGCATCGGGGACTGCTGGAAGAGTACGCGGCCCGTTATATGCCGGGGCAATCCCAGTTGCGGGGCGTCATGAATGGCTGGATCCAGCTCTGGGGACGCGGTTCTAATAAATCCGATCTGAAAGGGCAGGGACAATTACAGATCAGTCCGGCGGCCATTTATGAGCTGCCGCCGATTGCCCAGATCTTCAAAGTGGTGCGTCTGGCACAACCCGACAAGACGGCCTTTGATTCCGCGTTTTGTGACTTCACCGTTTCGAACCAGACGTTTCATCTGAAGTACATCGAGTTGAAAGGGAATGCGATCAGCCTGTACGGCCAGGCGGGAGAAGCCCATTTCGATGGTCGACTGAAAGTTGATCTGTTTTCCCAGCTGACCCGCAGGCAGCTGCCTCTACCGGCGATTACCCAGCTGATCGGGCATGCAACCAGTGGCTGGATCCGGGTGGAACTGCGGGGCACGACATCGAATCCGATTGTGGATATCAAGTCGAACCCGCTGCTCGATGGCTCCCTGAAGACATTTCTGAATAACGTCATGCGAGGCGGGCCGACGAATAATAATAACGCGACGAATCGCTGGCCCCGTGGGTCTCAGGGCGGTGTGGGTTCGATCCGGCAAAATTTCCCCTTGCCGTTCGCTCAATAGATTCGTTTTGACTACCTGCGGTCCGAGCGATTCCAGCGTTTTTTCGCTTCCTCTTCGAGCTCTTCTGCTTTCTGCCTGGAACGTTTCTTCCAGTTTTTCAGAATAAGAGTTAGCACAATCATCACTGCGAGATATGCTCCCAGGATTTTGAGCAGCCAGATGAGTAATCCGGTGGCGATCTCATTCATGTTGGGGAAGACTCGCGAATTTGGCTGTCGAACTCGTCCAGCAGAAACAGTGAGAGAGTGTACAAGACGTTTTGTCTGTTACTCTAAACTGGTCATCGCGCTGATTTCAAGCTGTTTTCCGGATAAGGAAAAGCCAAAAGAAGACAAGAGGTCCGGGAGTGGGAATTTACCATTCGTATTGGTTAAATTGACACAAACCGTAACCTTGATCTGATCGGCATTAGGAGCTGGTCCGACAGGAGAGCAGGGGATGTCTGAATTGCCAATTGTCTGTGTGAGAGCGGCACTTCCATCCTCTATGGAGACCAGTACATCCCCCTGATTGGAAGCAGCCGGCTGCGATCCGACAGCCAATGTTAATGAATTGAGGGCGACATAGTCCTGAATCAGATTTCCGACAGCCGTGGTTGTTGAACCGACCTGGGCAGCCTTTCGAGCACCCTCAATCGTGGCTGTAGTGATGGTTTGCTGTAACATGGCATAAAAGCCGAACTCAAGAATTGCCAGAGAGAGGATCAGGATGATCGGAAATGCGAGGATGAACTCCAGCAGCACCGAGCCCCGGCGGCTTTTAGAGTAATGTAGCCGGTAAGCTCGATCTGTTTTCCGGGTTGAGATCTCACTGTGATTCATCTGACGTACTTTGTATTGGGCAAAGTGTTAACGAATGGAGACATTCGCTTGGCGCTTGCTAAGTATGGTTATCAATGTTCATGTCAGTTATCGTTGGACTGACATTTGTTTTTGTTTAAAACAACTCAAATTCTGCAAGCTCCGCTGTTTCTCTGGTGAATCCAGGGAGATGTGCAATCACTAAGTACAAGGGAACGCAAATTGCTTGCCAAACTAATAATGCAACGTCAAGTTTGCTGACAGATCTTACTGATGTAAAATGAACTGATATTGGTGTCGCACTGTGTATAAGAACAGTAAACATACAAGGGTCCGCGAGAAGCAACGTTCCGGTGCTGTCGTGCTGGAACTGATACTGACCGCTCCTGCGTTTCTGATCATCATGCTGTCAATCGTGCAGATCTCATTGATTTACACAGCGATTGAGCAAACTGCGTTTGCCAGTCGGTATGCAGCGAAAATTGCTTCTGAAACGGCTTCAGGTTCGCTGGCTGCGTTAAATACAGGACCGAATGGCCCCCTGAAGACAGGCGTTGACAATATCCTCTACACCGGAGGACTTCCTGATGGGAGTTGCCGGGTGATTCTGGAGTATAACGTAGATACAGAGGAGGGGATTGAACTCACCGTTGCTGACCCAACACCAGCGGCGGCAAATTGTGATTGTGACCCACCCGCGACAGCTTTGCCTGCAGTCGCAGGTACATCGTTGGATCAATCGGTAAGAACAACCGTTTGTGTGCGACTAGGCAACAACATTCCCGACTTCCTGTCCAGTCTGGGTTTCTCTACTCAGAATTATATAGTTGAAGAATCTACGACCTACATGCATGAGTTATGATTGTGGTCCACTCGACACTGGCAGCATAACAGCATTCCCAAAATACTGATTGAGTTCCGATGCAGAGTATTCACACTAGTCAGAAGACCCAGAAAAACAGACGGGGGATCGCCGTACTCTGGCTGATTCTCTGGGGGTCCATGTTTCTGACGTTCTTCTGTGTAACACTGGAGTTTGCTTCATTATGGCAGGCTCAAGTTGAGCTGAATAATACAATGGACTCTGCTGCCCTGGCCGCTGCCCGACAATGGGGGGCGAGTGGAAGTGATGCAACTCTGCTTGCAAGAAATGTCGGGGTGGCTTACGTCGATGCTAATCCTGTTCTGGGAGCGACGGTTCCTTTTTCCACCAATTATGGACCGGGAAATCCTCCGAATCAGAATGCAACTACCAGCGGCAACCTCGTCTTTGGCGCACTGGATTCAACTGTGTCGCCAATAACCTTCAATTCAAATGGCCAGGGGGGATGTGCTGCTGGTGATGTGACTATCACGATCACAAAACCTTCTGCAGGGGCTAATGTGACGCCAGATGAAATCGAAGTCATATTCAATGACGGAGGCGCCAATCTGGAAATTCAGTCGATTGCCTTCACCTTACCCACCTCCGGCGTCAATAATGTAACGCAACGTCCCTATTTTAATTCGGGACAGAATCCTGCGGTCTCTCAGACGGTTGGTGATTATCAGGGATTAGACCCGGCCCCTTCCAGTGGTGGTATGAATCCAGACTGGGACTGCCCGAACGGAAATGGTGATATCTGTTTTGCATTTGAAGACCTGGTGGCAGGGCAAGCTGGAAGGTATCAGACGGTCAGGCTGAATTTTGCCCCAGGCTCATTTACATCTACAGGTGTGCCAGCTACGACAGATTACTTTCACTTTGGTGTTTCAACCAACAATCTGAATCCACCCGCGTTTTCAGGTAGTAATGATGGTGATGCCTGGGGAGCAGATGGTGTCATCGCGACCATCACTTTTTATAATTCCGTTTCCATGACCACATCCACCGCGTCATCCGTCTTCGTCAATACCGGTGGAGATGATGGCATCTCCCAGGCTTTTTTCACCGGAGCTGGTGGAGGTCTACCAGCAGTGATTGCTCAGGCAACGATGCCCGTACAGGGATTCTGCAGTTCGCTGTTTGGAGTTTCTTTTTTCAACGTGTCCGCTTCAGCGACCGCCTACTATGACTGTGGGACTGGCCGCTCAGCCCTGGTACACGTTACGAATTATGTCTTTCCCTGATCGATAGATTAAAATCGCATGGCAGTGGGGATGTTCGGAAGTCCTTGAAAACTGTGGGGTTTGATATGCCAGTCAATTCTTGGCTGGGGGCTGTTCGCTGGGTTTCTTCCGGTTCTTCAACCTGATCGATGGTAAAGCACATCATCGCTTCCTTTCCAACTGGGATCTGGTGGACGACTTTCCCTGTCTGAATTCTTTCCTGTCTGCAACAACTACGTTCTGATTGTGAGTCTGCTGGAAGGAATCTGGAATAATCTCAGATGGCATTTTCAATGCTGAGCGAAGAATGATGCAGGCATAAAAAAAGCAGACTGCATGCACAGTCTGCTTATATTTATTTCTGTTGCTTGCGGTGATATTAGAACCGCTGCTTACCATCGCCGGGGGCTGGTTGCTTCTTGGCTGGTTTGCCACTCGGTTTCCAAAGTGGATCAGAGCTGTGGGCGGAGTCCATCATGGCTTCCAGCTTCTTGACGAGATCTGGATGTTTCGCTGCCAGATCAGTGCCTTCGCCCAGGTCTTCTTCGAGGTTGAACAGTTGGGTTTTGCCTTTGAAAATGGGCATGCGAACGGCTTTCCATTCGCCCCAGCGGACTGCCTGCTTCCCACCCCGTTCATAGAATTCCCAGTACAGGAAATCGTGCTCTTTCTGCTCGTCAGGTTTGCCTTCCAGGGTGGGGGCGATGCTTACACTGTCCAGCCCCTCAGGGCAGGGGACGTCGGCCAGGTCGGCCGCGGTGGCCATCAGGTCGCCGAAGTAGCCGATGTGGTCTGAAACGCTGCCTGCGGGCGTCGTACCGGGCCAGTAAGCGATGAAGGGCACCCGAACTCCCCCCTCATACAGATCGCGTTTCATGCCGCGGAGTGGCCCGTTGGCGTCGAAGAATTCCGGGTCATTGCCCCCCTCGCGGTGGTGACCGTTATCAGAGGTGAAGATAACCAGCGTATTCTGATCGATATTCAATGCCTTCAGTCGATCCAGGATCTGACCCACACCCGTGTCCATGCGGGTGATCATGGCTGCCTGACCTTTATTCTGTTTGGTCCAGTCTTTCTCCTTATAGATGCCATAGTCGGGGACTTCCTGACCATCGCCGACTTTTCTGCCTGCTTCGTTGTTGGCATGGGGAATTGTAAGTGCGACGTAGAGAAAGAAAGGATTTTGTGCGCTGCGGTCGATGAACCCCAGAGCTTCCTCCATGATCAGGTCGTGGGAATAGTCCACTTTTTTCGTGGCCACGCCGCCCAGTCGGTCTTTGCCGGTCGGGCCTTTGGAAATGGTGCTCGGATCAACGACGTTTCGCAGGGCGACTTTCTTGTCATTCTTCCAGAGGAACTCAGGATAGTAGTTGTGGGCGTTGTGCTGGTTCAGGTAGCCATAGAAATAGTCAAAGCCCTGCTTGTTGGGAACTCCCGCTGTGCCTTCCTCACCGATGCCCCATTTCCCCGTCAGTGCCGTCGTGTAACCTGCTTTTTTCAGCAGTTCGGCGACTGTGAAGTCCTTGTCCTTCAGTGACTGGTTTTCCTTGACCCAGGTATTGCCGCGCACACGGGTGTGTCCCATGTGCCGACCGGTCATCAGAACACAACGCGAAGGGGCACACACGGTACTGCCGGCATACATTTGGGTGAACTTCATCCCGTCAGCTGCCATCTGGTCGATGCGGGGCGTCTGGATCTTCTTCTGTCCGTAGCAGCCCAGATCGCCGTAGCCCAGATCGTCGGCCATAATGAAGATGATGTTTGGCTTTTCAGGGGCGGCCGCGAAAGAACGGACCGGCGCGGAACTCAGAAAGCAGATTGCAGCAGTGATGAGTAACAGGCGAGCGAGTGTTTGCATAACTGGTTTCAATTCATGTTGAAGGTCTTAAATGATTGCGGGCAGCGATAACTTCTGCACTGACAATTCTGCCACGTTTGGCGTACGTATTCAATATTGAGGCCGGGAACCGGGAATTCCGGGCACTGAACAGAGGCTGTTTCGGCTTTTTTGTGATTTTTTCCAATCTCTGCGGTGTTTACTCGAATCAGGTCCTCTCGGAAATCGATAAAAGTCACAGGAACAACAGGGGCTGAGTACTATAATGCTCATAGATGTGCCTGTGGTCGAACAGCAGTGGTATTGAAATCAGCGAGTGAGGAACTGGAAATATGTTACTGACGTGGTGGCGTAATCGTCGACGTCGCAAGATTCTGGCCTCACCGATGCCTGAGCACTGGAAAACCTTTCTGGATCAGCATGTGTCGCAGTTGTCTCGACTTTCCCCTGAACAGCGAGAGCTGCACTATCAGCGTGTGCAGATTTTTATTCAGGAGAAGTACTGGGAGGGTTGCAACGGCTTCGAGATTACTGAAGAAGTTCAGTTACTGATTGCAGGCCAGGCCTGTCTGTTGACGGTTGGTTTTGCCAGCGACTGTTTTGATCGACTGGCGACAGTGCTGGTGTACCCCGATACCTATGTCGCGAAAGAGACACTGGTGAACTCAATTGGTGTCATGACGGAAGGCACTTCTTTCCGGCTGGGAGAGGCCTGGAATCAGGGGCCGATTGTTCTGTCCTGGGCGAATGTACTTGAAGGAGCTGAGATCCCTGATGACGGCGAAAACGTCGTCTTTCATGAATTCGCCCACTACTATGACGCCATCGATCGTGAAATGAATGGCACCCCTCCCTTAAACAGTGAAGAAGCCTACCAGCACTGGGGCGAGGTGATGACGCGGGAATATGACGACCTGGTGGATCAACTCAGGCACGGACATTCCCGCTTCATAAATCCCTACGCGGCCACCAATCCGGCCGAGTTTTTTGCGGTCTGCTCCGAACACTTCTTTGAGCAACCCCTTCAGATGCAAGAGTACTCACCAGAATTATATGAAACGATGAAACTTTTCTATCGACAGGATCCCGCAGCCGCTGACCGGGGCTGAAATTCCGCTGGGAATTGTTGTGTTGTGTCTGGTGTACCACATTGTCGCTTTGAGGCCCAATGCCTGTATAAGCCGCTCTCAACCGGCAAAATCTGCCGATGAGAAGGGCATTGTTAAGATATAGGCTTTGATCCAGATAGGAATTCAAGAAGAGTCTAGGGATTCTTTGAGTTCTTTCATCTTGCTGTAACTGTTAGTCGATACTTGAGAGTAAGTCCTTCTCTTGAGTTGAAAATTCTGTTCAGTAGAGAGGGCATCGAATGGATTCACCTTCGAGCAACTTTCAGGTCAAAATAACCTTTGACGTTTTTTTGTTTCTGCCCAGGGATGGTCTGAGTGTTTCTCACAATGGATCGTGAAAAATCACAATAGAATTTTGTGAGGTAATGGAATGCGAAACTCAACAACGTGGTCTCTGGTCATCCTTTCAGGAATGGCCACTCTCTTCTCAGCAGGATGTTCCCATACCGGTAAAATGGCGGGAATGAATCTTCCTCTGGAAGAATCACCACAAATGATAATGGCAAGAACGGCCGAGGAAAAAGGCCAGTTTGTCAAAGCAGAACAGACATATCGTGTCATGTTGCAGCGGAATCCTAAGAATGTAACCGCTTTGCACCGCATGGGCATTGTCAGCTCCAAAATGGGTAAGCACGACATGGCAACCCGTCATCTGATGGAAGCTGTAAAGATCCAGCCGGATAATTCCAAGCTGTTGACCGATCTGGGTTACGCCCTGTATCTGCAGAACGATCTGCCCGCTGCAGAAATCGCACTGGAAGAAGCGATCAAGCGTGATGGCAGTTCCAAGCGGTCATTCAATAACCTGAGCCTGGTTCTGGGGCATCAGGGACGGATGGATGAAGCCTACCAGGTTGCACGGACTGTTCTGAGTGCAGAAGAAGCCCATGCAAATGTTGGCTATATCTGCCTGCAGCGGGGAATGCTGGAAGATGCTTCGCGGCACTACAGCCAGGCTCTGGAAATCAATCCCGAGCTGGACTCTGTTAAGGAAGCGATTGTGCAGATCGCAGAGCTGCAGAAAAAGCAGATGGAGCAGGCCGAACCACAACCTGAAGTCATGGTGGCTGAGACAGCACCTGCAGCTGAAACTGTGGAAGCTGTCGTAACTGAAAACGCAGCAGCTCCCGAATCTGAGTTCCGGGTGATTACGGATTCCGACGCCGATGTCATCAATCCTGAGATGATCCCGGCCAGCGAAACTCCAGTTGCCCAGATTTCTGCTGTGCAGGAACTGCCGATTCAGGGGTTTGAGCCTCCGCTCAATATCAGCAATGATGATTACATTCCCTCGGACGACGGGGCTTTCTTCGAAACCGTCGAAAGTGCCGAGTCGGTAACAAACGTACGCAGTGCTGAGTAATTTATCAGCCCGACATCAAGTTAAAATAAAAAAGCAGAGGTCTTAAGGCCTCTGCTTTTTTTCGTATCATCAACCTGATTTGTAGAGTGAGTCCGTGGTAGAGCCTCCCTCTGCATCTGATAAGGGATTCTCTCAGGGGGCCCGTTGTGGCGTTGTGGTGATCTTGAACTGAGTCTGGCTTGCTTGGGACTCCTGTGGATCCAGTTTCTGGAACAACAGCTTGCGATCGAGTTCAGCACGCTCTTTTTTCTCCCCGGTTCGCTGCACGTAGGTTGGGGTTAACTGGAAGTGCTTCGGTGAAAACGCCTCATAATCGAAGTACAGTACGGCGTTAATCTCTGACCCTCGCATGTCCATGATCATGGTTGCCGGGTTTGATTCCTGGTCCAGGTAATAGCGTCCCTTTCGCCGTGGTCCACGGTTAATACTGTAGACCGTTCCATCCTTCTCAAAAATCATGTTGGGACCGCCGGAGCTGTGCCAGCGCCCGACCAGAAACTCTTCATCTGATTGCTGGCAGGCAGATAACAGGCTGATGGCTGCCAGTAAGATCCATGGTTTGAGTTGGTTGGTGTGCATCGATTTCCTCAACACTTTGTATTGTCGTGTTTCTATAACGTTATTTTTGTGCCTGTACTGAGTACCGTTGGGCATTTTCATTTTTCAGGTCGCTCTTATTCTGTGCAGGTTGATTATGACAAGTAAAGAAGGGGGAATGCAATAAATAAGTAAAAAGGGTCAAAAGTGTCATGTGGATAGGATTAAATCCCTCAAAGTGGACAAATAGGTCTGTGTTGTTAAATGTGTACGTTCAGGTAAATTTATTAAAATTGGAATTATAGGGGTTATTTTTGTGGAAATTTCCTGTTGGTTACGATACTGATGGTTAGGAATATTAAGATGGAACGTCTGCGCAAAATTTGAATAACAGGCGCAATTATGTGACTACAGGGTCAACGTGATTTGCATTATGGGGCATTTGACTGCCTCAAATGAAAGTAATGTCTGCCCTTTGGTTCACTGTCCGCAGGCTACGAAGATACAAACGCACCCAACGATAAGCTGAAAAAAAACTTAATCACTCAGGAGTTTCCAGGATGCTGCTTACCAATTGGCTTACCACTTTGACCTCACGCATCAAAAAACGCCCCACTTTCCGCTCGCGTGACCGCCGTGCAATTCGACGTCGCTGGCAGACCGCCACTCAAAATCAGATTACCACGGCTGAAGTGCTGGAAGACCGCACACTGCTGACCACATTTTTTGTGGATGATGACTATACTGGGATGTCCTTCAACGATCCGATCACCGATATCGATCCTGTAACAGCAGGCGATCAGGCAGGTAATTTCGGAATCGACGTATTCGCGACTATTCAAGGTGCGGTGAACGCTGCAGCCGCAGGCGATACCATCTATGTGTCCGCCGGAACTTATTCCGAAGATGTGATTGTGAATACCTCCGTGTTTATTCAGGGAGCCAATTCCGGGATTGCTGCGGGAGTTGACCCTGGTGTTCGCGGCCTGGAAAGTGAACTGACCGGCGGGTTTCGTCTCTTTGCGAACGATGTCGTGATTGACGGATTCAAGATCATCGATGGAACCGGTCCGGCCGGCATTGGCAGTAAATCTGCCGTCTTCATGGCTTCCGGCACCACGGGGCATACGATCGAGAACAGTATTCTGGAAGGCCCGGGAACGGGAGTCGAAAGTCGTGGTGTGCTCACCACATTTAATGGTAATAACGACAACATCACGATCCAGAACAACGAAATTTATAATTGGCGAGCTGGTATTCATAACCAGGGCAACTCGAATGTAGACATTTTCGGCAACAACATCCACGATGTGGTCGCAGGCGTCGCCAATGACTACGTTACTGATGTCAGTATCGAAGGCAACGCCTTCAGCAACTCATTGGAAGGTATCGGTGTCTTCAATAACACTTCCAATGGCATACCCGATGTAGCCGCTCATAACAACTTTTTTGACTCCTCAACGCTCACCAACCCTATCGCTCATTACGGTGGAGATACTGTCGACGCTTCCGGCAACTGGTGGGGCAGCATGGACGAAACAACAATCGCCAATTCCATGAAGAGCGACGGCGTTGATGGCGACGCTTCGAAGGTCGACTTCACTTCATTCTTGAATAACGGCACGGATACGGATGGCCTTACTGCTGGTTTTCAGGGTGATTTCTCCACACTCAATGTCACTACGTTAGGTGCACAAACAGGTTCCGCCGGACGCATCCAGGAAGCCATCGATAGCGTGAATTCCGGAGGAATGGTTAATATTCTGGCCGGGACTTTCAATGAAAATGTAAATGTCGACAAATCAGTCACCTTGGATGGTGCTGGCATTGGAAGTACTTTGGTGGGTGGTTCAGGCAACATCTTCACCGTAACTGCAGACAATGTTCTGTTCCAGGATATGACGCTGCAGGATGCGGCCCAGGGGATTCGTGTCGATTCTGTTGTAGACAATTTGCAGATCGATAACCTCAGTTTCGAAGGTATCTTATCTGGTGCCTATGGTATTGAGATCCATAATAGTGCTGTATTAACGAATCTGAGTGTCGTTAACAGTTTCTTCTCAGGTACCGGTGGCACTGGAATTAGGATGGCGTCGACTGCTGTCGCTGATGGAATTCATGTCAATAATACTGAGTTTGATGGGTTGAAGAATGCCATCAATGAGGCGAGCAATAATACTGTGGCTGGCGGCCATCTGCGCGATCTGCAGGTCACCAATTCGACTTTCCAGAATATAAGTGATGTCAGCATCTATGCAGAAGACTTGCGCGATTCGAACATCAGCGGCAATGAATTTTTTGGAAACCCGGCGGGCAATGGTGAACGTGACATTGTTTTAAATAACAAGTATTCCGCAAATGGCATGGCTTTCGGAAATATCCAGATCACTAATAACTCATTCTCAAATTCTGACAGACCGGCAATTCAGCTCGATAGTCGCGCAGAAGCGCTCGTCGGCGGAGTGACGATCAGCGGTAACTCATTTGACAGTGATATCTCTACGTTGACCTATTCCTGGACGCGAATCGACGTCAACCTGAACTCGAGTTACACCCATGCCCCGGTTGCCATTACTGACAACAGCATCACCTTCACAGGGAACTCCAGTGCTGGATCAACGGGAACCTCTGCCATTTCACTTTCCGGGGGTTCAGATGCAATCACGATCAGCGGAAACACTCTGACAGACAACACAACGCTGGGCGGGTATTCGACAACGGGTATCGCTATTATTACAGACAATTCTTTTTCGGGTGCCATTTCTTCCACAGCTGTAATCGATATTTCCAACAATTTTATTGACGGATTTGACACAGCGGTTTTGGTTTACGATTCCCTGGCTGCAGACTTCGGTGGTCTGACCGCTGGTGCCCAGATTAACTTCAATAACAACTCCGTGACAGGCAGCACGGCAAACATCGCCAGCGGCGCAGGAGCTGCTGTCAACGCATCGAATAACTGGTGGGGATCAAATGTCGAAGCGACGGTCGCATCATTGATCGCCGGAAATGTTGACTTCACTTCTTACCTGGACAACGGCACGGATACCGACGCTGGAACCGCTGGTTTTCAGGGCGATTTCAATGTCGTGAATGTAACTGCTTTGGGAGAACAGACCGGGCCTTTGAGTCGGATTCAGGAAGCGATTGAGGCTTTAAATCCCGGCGGAACGATTAATATTGCCAGTGGAACCTATGCAGGTAACGTTGATGCCACAGCAACGGGAATTGATAAAAGCGTGAAGCTGGTCCCCGGCAGCAGTCCGGGGCAGGTGGTGATTGCTGGTGATCTGAAACTGGACGGCAACGACATTGTTGATGTCGAAGTCAATGGAACCATTGCCGGGACAGAATACGACCAGTTTATCGTCAACGGAGATTTGGCACTGGGCGGCGCGACGTTGAACCTGATTGATGGGTTTGATCCCGCTGATGGTGATCGGTTTACTTTAATTCAGAATAATGGAATCAACCCGGTTTCTGGAACTTTCTTTGACTATCCTGAAGGTCATGAATTCACGAATTTCCTGGGCAGCGGATTGAATGCCTACCTGACTTATGTCGGCGGCGACGGCAACGATGTTGTGATTCTTATGGAAGATTCCACTCCCGAAGTCACTCTCCCTGTAAATGGCACGACTGATAATTACTCATTGGAGATTGACGGGACCAATGTCGTGATCAGAGATGTCGCTACAGGGGACCTTATCTCTTCGATACCACTGGATTCGCTGGAAGGCACACTGATTATCAATGGCGAAGCTGGTGTGGACGATAAACTGACGATCGATATGACCGGCATCGATGAAACGACTGATCTCCAGGTAATCTTTAATGGAGGGACTGGTGGGCATGATACTTTAGAACTAGTCAATGGTAACTTGAATTCCATTGAGTTTCGCTATGTGGATCCCAGTACCGGAAGCATCAGGCTGAATGGCTCAGGCTCAGATTTCATTTCCTATACGGGTCTGGAGCCGGTTACATCTACTGTTAATGCCACCAACGTGACGCTGACTTATACCGGTGGCGCTGAGATCATCGATATCTCCGATCTGGGCGGCGGGCAGACGCGAGTTGATTCTTCCCTCGGAGAAATGACTGACTTTATCAACCCGACGGGAACACTGACCATCAATGCGGGCACTGGTGCAGATACCATTAATATCAACTCGCTCGCTGCCGGCTACAGCGCCAACATTATCATCAACGGCGATGGTGCCGCTGACGAGATTAATGTAGATGCTTCGATTTCACTGGCTGCCGGTAAGACGATCCAGTTTAATGCGGAAGTTGTCGAGTTGACGGGTGACGTGACTGCAGATGCGATTACAGGAACGGCGACGACTGTGAATATCACAGGTTCTGCCGGTGGCGCCGAGATTCAGGACGCCATTGATCTGGCTGCCTCAGGCGCGACCATAAATGTCGCCGCCGGAACTTATGCCGAAGATGTGATCGTGGATCGATCCGTGATTCTTCAGGGAGCAAATGCCGGGATTGCAGGTAATGGTGTTCGCGGGGCGGAGAGTCTGATTGATCCCAGTTCACCCTTTGGAATTGAGGTCCGTGCCGATGACGTCACGATTGACGGGTTTGAAATCACGGGACTCAATCGGGATGGTATCAACGTGCGCCCGACAAATTCCGGACCGGGGGTGTCTACACGCGGAAACATCGTGATCCAAAACAATTACATCCATGAAACATTCGTCCCTGGTAACCAGATTAACGGGATTGTGTTTGGGGAAAAAGTTGGCGGCGGACCTGATTCAACTGATGCGGCGACGATCAGCTTTGTCACTATCGCGGACAACTTGATCGATGTGACCGATGATAACACCGCCCGCGGCATAGTGATGACCGGGCAATTCGCGAGCATCCACTACGACAATTTCGACATTACGGGCAATGTCATCCAGGCAAAAAACAACGGGCTCTTTTTTGCAGAAAACCCTGCCATCTACACTGCCGCAGGGATTGAAATCCTGGATAACACTTTCGAATCACCCGGTAGTACGGGGATTAACGCCGGAAACCTCGATTCCACTTCGAAAGTCAACGGGAACACATTCATCAATAATGCCAGTGGGGCGGCCCTCAATTTCGCTGAACCGGGTGGTGAGGTGTTGAACAACATTTTTGAAAACAACACCAACGTGGGATTGTACTTTTTTGATGATACCTACTTCCCGCAGTCCTCGGAAAATCCCACGGTTACCGGCAACACCTTCACCAATAATGGTCGTCAGGTGGGGGGAGAAGCGCCTGCCGTGGATCTGGATGCCATCCAGAACAACAACAGCTTGGATGGTAATGTGAAGGTTTCCAGTAACAATAATCTCTACGGGCACATTCAAGACGCCATTGACGACGCGCTGCCTGGTGATGTAGTGACTGTGGTGCTCAATGTGACCTACACCGAAAATGTGGACGTCAACCAAGCCGTCACATTAATGGGAGAAGCAACGGTGGACGGCAGTGTCACGGCATCCGTAGCCGGAGCAACCATCGCCCCCGGTTTCAGTCCCGGCACCTTTACCAGCACTGATTTGATTCTGACTGCCGGCTCCTCATTGAATGTGGAAATCGACGGACTCTCCGGGGCCGGGGTGACGGGCGGACATGATCAGTACGTGACAACCGGCAATGTGAATCTGGGTGGTGCCACA
Organism: Gimesia chilikensis; assembly: GCF_007744075.1. Classification (NCBI taxonomy): domain Bacteria; kingdom Pseudomonadati; phylum Planctomycetota; class Planctomycetia; order Planctomycetales; family Planctomycetaceae; genus Gimesia; species Gimesia chilikensis. Next base: position 1,721,688 of record NZ_CP036266.1, read on the forward strand.
CTGGACACCACGGGCAGCGACATCGTCGGCGCTACGTTGGGCGATACGTTCGAAATCATCGATGTGGGCGGTACTCTCACGGGCACCTTTGCTGGTCTTGACAACGGGGATTCTGTGCTGGTCAACGGTCAGACCTTCCGCATCTTTTACAACGGTGGTGACGGGAACGATGTGGTCCTCACCTTCCTGCCTCCTGTTCCCATAACCTATGTGGACACCGCTTTCACCGGTGTGAACGGCACCTTCATCACCGACGCGGATCCCAATCAGGGAGGTGATCAAAATGCGGTGATTGGAGTCAATGCGTTCAACACAATCCAGGGGGGGATTGACGGAGTAGTTGCGGCGGGAACCGTCATCGTTAATGCCGGTACGTATGTGGAAAATATCACGCTATCCAAGCAGGTTGATCTGCTGGGAGTTCAGGCCGGAGTCGACGCGCGTGGTCGTGGCGGCACATTGGACGACTCGCTCTCGTCGATCATCGCCCCGGCTAGTGGTACAGGATTGGATTTACAGAGCGGTTCCGCTGGCAGTACGATTGATGGGTTCACTTTTTCCGGCGGAACGACAGGAATTGTCTCCACAACCGGACTGATCGATGACCTGCAGATTTTGAACAACCAGTTCGTCGGCTTTACCGGTTCCGGGGTCTTTTTGAATAACTCCGGTGACGATATCACCGTGCACCAAAACGTGATCGACGGCACGAGCCAGGCTGGTGGTGGCGGTATCTTCCACCTTGATCAGGATACGTTCGATGGTTTCCACTTTACCTCCAACTGGGTACTCAATGGTGACACAGGGTTTTTCGTCGACGGGACACGGAACGTCAGCAGTAGTGCCAACCGCGACCCGCTGTTTGAAGACAACCTGTTCGATGGGAACGGTGCCGGTGCGAACTTCGGACGCTTCGGTGTCGAAAATGCCGTCGTCCAGAACAACGTCTTCAGCAATAATGCGTTCGATGGTCTGCAGGGCGGCATTCAGAATTCATTGATCACCAGCAACACATTCGATACCAATGCCCGCGCCGGCCTGCGGCTGACCGGATTTGGCGGTACAGGTGACTCAACCCGCGGCGCGCAAGGCAATATCGTCGAAGAAAATATATTCCTCAACAACGGTGCGGGAATGTCTGGTGCCGGGTATGGGGATGTGCGTCTGGACGACCAGTATGACGGCACAATTTCGACGAACGCATTTTTCAACAACAGCTTCGGCAGTACAGTTGCCGTGTTTAATAATGAGACGTCCGGCGAAGTTGTTGACTTCAGCGGCAACTGGTGGGCCACGAATGACGATGACGCTGTAGTTCTCAAACTGGATGGTGCTGGGGCTGGGGCAGTCGACTTCACTTCATTCTTGGATGACGGCACAGACCAAAACGTGGGGCTGGCAGGTTTTCAGGGTGATTTCTCCACACTCAATGTCACGTCACTGGGTAGTCAAACAGGTCTTGCGGGGCGTATTCAGGAAGCGATTGCCAATGTCACAGCTGGTGGAACCGTCAACATTCTCTCGGGAACCTATGCCGGAAATGTAGACGCAACCGGGACTGGGATTAACAAGAATGTTACGTTGGCACCAGGTAACAGCCCAGGTCAGGTCGTTATTAACGGAGACTTGATCTTAAACGGTGATGATTTTCTTGATATCGAAATCAACGGTACAACAGCTGGTTCCGGTTATGACCAGTTTATCGTCAACGGAGCTGTTGTATTGAACAGTGCGGCTCTGAATCTGACCAATACTTATACTCCAGTCGATGGTGATAAGTTCACATTGATCGATAATGATGCTGCCGACGGAATCACAGGAGCTTTCGTTGGATACCCTGAAGGTCATGAGTTCACAAATTTCCTGGGTAGCGGGTTGAATGCCTATCTCACCTACGTGGGAGGGGACGGCAACGATGTTGTGATCCATATGGTCGACTCCACGCCGGAAATCACAGTACCCGACAATGACATGGCAGACCAGTATACGCTGAGAATTGTGGGTGGGAATTTTGTTCTGAGCGAAACCGTTTCGGGTACGATCATCTCGACATTTCCCGTAGCTGCCATAAACGGTCCTCTGGTGATTCTCGGCGAAAATGATGAAGACGATACCCTGACCATTGATCTGGACACTATCGATCATACTACGGACATTCAGATCGAGTTCCGAGGCGGAACCGGCGGAAATGACTCGCTGATTCTGGAACGTACGGGAGCTATCAACTCGGTAGAACACGTTTTCACCAGCGCCAGTGACGGCAGTATTTTCCTGGATGGGGAAGCAGCAGCGACGATTACCTACACTGGTCTGGAACCGATCATTGACACGATCACCGCCACCAATCGTATCTTCAGTTACACCGGTGCCGCCGAAACCATCACACTCGCTGATGATGGTGATGCAGGCGACGGAGAATCTCAGATCAATTCGACCCTGGGCGAATCGGTGAACTTCGTGCATCCCACCGGAACGCTGACGATCAACACCGAAGTCGCAGGTGGCTCGGGTGCGGATACCGTGATTGTCAACGCCGTCGACTCCACTTTCACTGCAAACCTGACAGTGAATGCCGGAAATGATGATACGCTTACCATTGCCGGACCTACAAATATCGGTTCCGGTAATGCCGACCTGAATGCAGGTCAGGTTAACGTCAATGGCACATTTACGACCAGTGGAACAGTTGACGTCGATGCCAATGATCAGATCACCTTTGCTGCCGCGGGTATCATCGACGCAACTGCGAATACCATCGATCTAACCGCCGGTAACAATATCCAGTTGGGACAGATCACGACCTCCGGGGATGTGACCGTCACCGCTACCGCTGGTGCAATCAGCGATGCGAATGCCGGTAATAATAACATTACCGCGAACCAGGCGACTCTGACTGCAGGAACTGGTGCTGGTGTGGGGGATGCGCTCGAAACGGCCCTTGGTTTTCTGGAAGGGAATATCAGCGGCGGTCTGGAACTGGCTGAGCTTAATGGGATTACCATTGGGAATACCGGTGGTATCAACGGGCTCACAGTCAGCGGCAATACCACGATTACAGCTGGGGCTGGCCTCGTCGTGAATGAAAACCTCGCTGTCACCGGCGGGGCACTGCAACTGTCTAATGCGTCAGGCAACTTTGACGTCGGTTTCGGAGCTGTCATTTCCAATGATGGAAGTAATCTGATTCAGATTGACTCCGCTGGTCTGATCGTCATGACCGATACTGGCACCCAAATCACCAGCAGTGGTGACGGTACGATTGACCTCGATGCAGCCGTTCATGTTCTGCTCACGAATGTGAATACAAGTGGGGAAGTCCAGGTTACAGCAGCCGGCGGTCAGATTTTTGATAATATCGCTGCTGAGGCGGCAGTCATTACCGCGGACAGAGTCGCTCTGCGGGCCGCGACCGGCATCGGTGATGTGGGAACAGGGGACATTGATCTGGCGATCAATACGATGGCAGCCGATACGACTGCCGGTGATATCTACCTGCAGGAACCCTCTGCAGCTACAGTGGGGACGGTCGATGGACTGAATGGTATTACCGCTGCCGGCAACATTTCTCTGTCGATTGGCGGCACACTCAATATCAACCAGAAGATCGAAGCTACCGGTGCAGCGTCTATTATTCAGGCAAACGTCCAAGGGGATATCAACGTCAATAGCACCGTGCAGACCAACGGTGGTGGGATCAACCTTTACGCTGACGATAATCTGGCACTGGGAGCGACTTCTCTGGTGGATACCACCACGGCTGAATTAGTGAGACTCTTCGCTGATTTCAACAATGACAGCAGTGGTGGGTTCACGCAGGATGAAGGTAGCCTGGTCAATGCACGCGGCGGTGATCTTGTTGCACGGGCTTATGGAGACGTCGAGATTGCCGATCTGCAGAGTGCAGGCGGTCGAGTCGTGGTGATTAGTGTTGGAGGCGGTGTTGTGGATAATACCACCAGCCCGAGTGAAGCACCATTGATTACCGCAAGTGAAGTTGCATTCCAGGCCGCGGGTAGTGTTGGCGGTGCGGGAGATGCGGATATCGACACCGCAGTAGGCACTCTGTCTGCCAGTGTTACCTCGGGCGACGTTGTGATCAGCAACACAGGGGCTTTGATCATCGGCGATGTGATTCCCTTGTCAGGCGTATTGGCCACGAATGGTTCAGTAACCGTTTCCGCCTCCAGCCCACTGACCGTTGCCAGCAATGTTTCAGCTTCGGGTACCGTCACGCTGACCTCTACTGATACTGCAGGCCCCGGTGATGATCTGACGATCAACGCTGGTGTGACCGTTCAGTCAACGGGCGCTGATGTGGTTCTGAACTCTGGTGATGACTTCCTGCTGTCACTGACAGGCGAAGTGATTGCCGCGACCACGATCACAATCAATATCGACCCGATTACTGATGGTGCCGGAGCTACCGTTGATCTGCTGGGCAATGTCAACGCGACGCAGACCACCATTAACGGTGGAGACGACAGCGATATCTTTAATATCCTGCCGACCGTTGATTCACCGATCACCGTGAATGGCGGTGATCCGACTCTGCCTGGTCCCGGTGATGTGCTCAACCTCGATTTCAGTGGCCTGGCCGCTGCCCCGGCTTTGACATTAGGTGGAGACCCGGGTTCAGGACAGTTCAGCTTCCTGGCTCCCGATACCGAACAGGCTGTGAACTACACCAGCATTGAAGACGTCAACACCAACGGCAGTGGTGCCTACCACCTGGTGCTGGACATGTTCTTCTCCGGCTTCGAAGACGCTTCCGACGACACGATCGACGTTGGTCTGGATGCTGGCGGCACGAACCTGCTGATTGATATCAATGGCAGCAACTTCTTTACCGGTAACGATGCGGATATTCTGTCCTTCACCGTACTGGGGTCGGCTGACGACGATACGTTGAATATCAACGAAACCGCAGGCGGTCTGCCGATGTTTACAACAGCCGCACCAGGCGGTATCCCCAGTTCCAACGGGGCACACCTGAACCTGGCTGCGGAAACATTCCTGGAAGACGAGTTCAATCCCAACACCTACGATGTGAACGACATCACGATTCACTACGACGGTAAGAACGGAACCGACGCGATCAACGTGAACTTCATCACCGATCACAATGCCGGTTACTTCTCGGATGTAGAGGATGGCCTGGGCAGCGGCAATATCGTGTCGGCCACCACTGTCGGCACTGACATTGACCTGGGGCTCTCCTTCGGCAACGTCGAAGGGGTCGGGTTCTCGGGTGCAGCGAACGGCGGCCTGCGGGTCGACGCTTCTTCGACTCCTGCAACCACCGGCCTGAACATCAACGATGCCGGTGGTGCCGGTGACGGTGTCTCCCAGATCACCGGGAACGGTGGTTTCACCGCTCTGGTGTTCGAAGGCTTCAACGACCTGCAGGTCGTTTCGGGAACCGGTGCGGAACTGATTGACCTGATCGCCCTGGACTCGGCAACGACACTGACCAGCATCGAACTGGATGCCGACGACGTGTTCGCTGCTGACGACGTATCCAACGATACCATCCGTGTCCGCAGCACACCCGCGGGTGTCACCAGCGTCAGCCTGCTGGGCGGCCTGGGCGACGATCTGTTCCAGATCTTTGATGCCGGAAGCACAGTGGACAACATCTTCGCGGCCCTGGATGTGGATGGTGAAGGCGGAAACGACACGCTGAATATCGTCGATAGCGGTGACGTCACCGGTGACACGTTCGAAGTTACTTCGACAACCATCGACGGAATCTCCAGCTCTGCCGGTACTGATGTGACTTATGCCAACATCGACGATCTGAACATCACCGGCACCGACGGCGACGACACGATCAACGTCAACCTGGGACTGCAGGAAGATCTGAACACCGTCACGATCAACGGTGCGGGCGGTGATGACGACTTCAACCTGCAGAACAGCACCCCGGTCGGCGTGAATACACTCCTCAACGGGCAGGCCGGCAACGATGAATTCATCTTCGACAGCAACTATGTTCTGCGGGGCTTCATCAACGGGGGTGGGGACGTCGATACCATCGACTACACCACGTACTCGAACGCCGTGCACGTGCAGCTGGCCGGCCTGGGCAGCCTGGACGGATTCCAGGGCTACGAGCTCAACGGCAGTATCCTGGGCACCGGTGGTGGTGGAACCGGCTTTGACAACATCAACGACCTGGTCGGCTCAGCCAACAGCGACACGCTGGAAGGCCCGAACCTGAATAACTACTGGGGCGTGACTTCGACCGATGAAGGTTTCATTATCGCCGAACGGAACAACCTGACTATCGGCCGACCGACGATCGCCGGCGATGCGATTGCGACTCCACCGGAAGAGCGTCTGGACTTCACCGACTTCCAGAACCTGATCGGGGGGACCCAGGACGACCGCTTCGACCTCAGTGACGGCGCCGGTCTGACCGGTACCCTCGACGGGGACACCGGTAACGACAGCCTGGACTATCGGGACTACACCACGGGTGTGACCGTCGACCTGTTCGCCGGCACTGCCACCAACATCGGCGGCGGTCTGGTAGCCGGCACCGGTGGTGGCGATGACGACAACAGCATCGAAAACGTCTTCGGCGGTGATGGCAACGACAATATCACCGGCGACAACGATCACAACATCCTGGGTGACGGTCTGGGGAGCGACAACCTGGACGGCGGCGGTTACGGCGTCGGCAGCGGTAACGGCGGCAATGACGTCTTCCTGATGGAACCGGGGGCCGGCGGCAGTGCCGACGTGATCACCGACATCCACGGCAATGACACGGTCGACTTCCGCTTCGCCAGTGCAGGCATTGTCTTCGATGTGGATATCATCAACACCCCGCAGGACGTCTTCGGGGGGAACACGGTCGAGCTGCGTCAGCTGCAGCCCGAACAGCCGGACACGAACCCCAGCTTCATGGAAAACGTGGTCGGCAGTGAGTTCGATGACTACATCTTCATCGATCCGCTCTCGCAGGACGGCAACTTCCCGATCGACGGACCACCGGTCCTGCGTTCGGCCGACGGACGGGGGGGATATGACATCCTGGACTTCGACGCCAAGGGACAGGCCGTGATCGACACCGGTTACTCCCTGACGGCCGACGGTGTGGGCACGGTGCAGTACCTCAACTTCGAAGAAGTGACCCCGTTTGAAGACAACCCGGCCACAATCGTCGACAACGGCGACCTGGGCTTCTCGCTGAGCGGGGACTGGCCTTACCATCCGGCGGGCACCGCAGCGATCACCACGGGCGTTGGCTATGAAGACGACATTCACACCGTGCAGTCGCAGCTGGTGGATCCGGCACACTACGGTGATGCCGCCGCCTTCTGGGAATTCTACGGTCTGACCCCGGGCGTCTACCGGGTCTCGGTCACCTGGCCGGCTTCGGAGAATCCATTTGTGATTCCGCAGATGGCCAGCGATGCACCGTTTACCGTCTTCGACGGATCCCGCAACGACATTGCCACCACGGCGGTTGACCTGGGGACCTTCGATCTGAATCAGCAGATCGCTCCCGACGACTTCCAGGCCGACGGTGCTCTCTGGGAAGACCTGGGAACGTTCACCATTAACAGCCGGACGCTGACCGTGATGCTGACCAACCTGGCCAACGGCCTGATCACTGCCGATGCAGTCCGCATCGAGCGGGTCTCCGCTGGTCCGGAAGTTCAGCTGACCGACGTGACCGACGCTCCGGCCCCGCCGAGCATCCTGGTCGACGGTCATCCGGGCGGCATCGACTTCGGGACCACCGAACTGTTGACCGACCTGACGCGGACCTTCGAGATCACCAACAGCGGTTCCGCTGCTCTGGACATCAGCAACATTGTGATTCCTGCCGGATTCACGACCACGCTGACCGCACAGAGTGTGGCCGCCGGCGATACGATCAGCTTCGAGATCACGATGGACTCCAACTCCTTCGGCGACCGTTCGGGCCTGTTCTCGTTCGACACCAACGACGTGGNTGCAGACGAACTCGACGACTTCTTCAGCGGCATCGCCGGCGGAGACAACCCGCTGCTGGACTAATTAAACCAGTCCAGTTACAAACAGTCCCGACAGGCCCCCGGAAACCCAAGGTTTCCGGGGGCTATTTTTGTTGGTTTAGCGAGTTATTTGTGATGAACGTTTCCAAGTGAACCTGTGCTGCCGGGATGTTGTCGAACAGTTCAGAGGCCGGCATTGAAAATGAGGAGCGGTTGTCGGCCTGCTGTTTCAGATTCAACATCAACCAGGAGACCAATTAAATGACAGAAGCATCTCATCAGCGTTTGACGATTGATCAGTTCACCAGACAGGCGGTACCGTTTACGAAACTTCCGGGCCACTCGACTTCACTGGAACTACTGGCTGAACTGTCTCAATTGAAAGGCACAGATGAGGTACTGGATGTCGCCTGTGGTCCGGGAATTGTCGCCTGTTATTTTGCGGAAAACGCTCAGCGTGTGACTGGTGTGGACCTGACGCCGGAAATGCTGAGACAGGCAAGACGGAGGCAGGAAGAGCAGGGGTTGAAGAATCTGGAGTGGGTAGAAGGGAGCGGTGAGAGGCTTCCGTTTCCAGATCACAGTTTTTCTCTGGTCGTCAGTCGTTATGCATTTCATCATTTTGAGCGACCTGAGACTGTATTAGCCGAGATGTGTCGGGTTTGCCAGCCGGGGGGAATCGTATTGGTGGCGGATGTCTGTCTGCCAGCAGAACAGGTGGCAGCTTACGATGCACTGGAAAAACTGCGTGACCCCTCGCACGTGCATGTATTGAGTCGGGACGAAATATGTACGCTGTTTGAGGGGCAAAAACTTCAGCAGATTCAATTCGGCGAATACAAGGTAGAGTTGACCGTCGAAGAACAGCTGGCGGCTTCGTTTCCCGTTCCAGGTGGAGCAGTGGAATTCCGCAGACTGCTGGAAAATGACGTGACTGAAAACAGGTTTGGCGTCTCCGCACATCAGAAGGCTGGGGCACTGTGCTATGCCGTGCCGATCGTGGCGGCTGCAGGGAGAAAGCCTTAGCTGTTGCATAGAGAACTGTCTAAACCAGCCAGAGAGCCCTTGGAAGATGACTTCTGAGGGCTCTTTTTTTGCGCCGACACCTTTCTTGTCTCTGCTGTCCGGAATCAGCAGGTTGCTGCAGACACTTTCCCGTTGAGGAGAGTGCTAAGTCCGGGTCTGTCGCATGATCAAATCGTATTCAGCGGACTGATCCGCATAATCGATACGACAGGAATTCTTATCAAAAGTGTTAAAACCGTTGTAAAGCAATCTGAACAAAATCGGAATATGCCTGGGACGATCGTGCGCGGTGATCGCAAAAGGTGGGGTTGTGCTGATTTTATAAGTTATTCTGGTTAAATGGCTTATGCTGCTTGTGTCGGTTTTGTCTTTTGTCGGGTTCGTAGTAATGGCACACATCTTGCGAATTGTATCAATCAATCCGAATGATCCGACTTTACAGAATGGTTCGGATATAGCGGTTATGAGAATTACAAATGAAATGGCTTCAGCGGTCCTGAAGGGGGCAGCGAAGTCGAGTGCATAAAGAGAGTGTGCGGCGACCTGAGAGACCGTTGCGCAAATCGGTGACCTGAGAGACCACCGATGACTGATTGACTGAAGCGGAGAGAACTTCTGGTGAGTTTGCCCTGATTTTTTACGGTGAGTGAGGTAATGAGTTCCGCCTCGTTCGCCAGAAAAGGAAAGCCTGAGAAACTTTCCTCTCCCGCTTTAGCCAATCGGCGTTTTGCTTACATGAATCAATGCCAGTTACAGGGAAGTGTCCCTGAGGAAATAAGAAGCCGGGTTGTGGCCATGAATGGCTGACCCGCTTGAAGCCTGTGAATGATCAGTGAGAACTGTGACAGCCAGGCGAGATGATTGTCAGAAGATATCAAACCATTACTCATCACTCACTGCGATCGAAACGCGGAACATCAAAATAAAAGGAGCTTCAAATGAGTCGTTGTATTAAACAGTTCTGGAATGATGAAGGCGGTTTCGTGCTGTCTGCCGAACTGGTCATAATTCTGACCGTGGCAGTACTGGCGATGATCGTCGGTCTTACCTATGTGCAGTCAGCAGTCATTACCGAATTTAATGACATTGGAAATGCACTGTCTTCATTGAATCAGACTTATGCTTATTCCGGATTTCAGTCGTGGAGCTATTTCGGTAAGTACAAAGCTTTTTATGCCGGGTCTGCTTACGGCACTTCTCCTCGCGGTGCAGCGATGCTGGGTTATAATGGCGCAGCCTGCAACTATGGAAATCAGACTTACGGAGGCAGCTATTCCCAGGATATTCCACTGCAGCAGGAAACTGTCGAACAGCCTTGTGAAATCTGCAGGCCCGATGAAGTGATTGAAGAGCCTGCCGTCGATTGTCCACACTGTCAGCCTGGAGAACCGATGCTGGCTCCGGAACCAGAGCCGAAAGTCGTTGCTCCACCCAAGAATTAACTTAGAGGTGTGCAACACTGATCAAGATCAATTGGAACGTGTGAATGTCAGCCAGCAGAAGTCATTTTCTGCTGGCTGTTTTATTATGCAGCCTGGAAACTCCATCATCAGGCAGATTAATTTCAGCGCAGGGATTTATGTGATCCATCACAGCGTGGGAGTTTCCGCGAGAGTCCGCAGGTGCAGTCATGCAGTCCTTTTCCCTCGAGGATCTGTGGTGTCAGTTTTTCAATCCGAGAGACGCGTGTCTGGGATTGTTTGGGTGCAGAAAAGTGGATGAGGTAGGCTCGTTGTCTGCCGGGCGTGAGGGCCGCGAATGCTTTTTTCAAGGCCGGGTTGTTTTTGAATTGATCCTGCAGTTCGTGAGGAAGCTCCAGTTCCGCTTCCTGTTGCAGATCTAACTTGCGGCCTGCTTTTTCCAGCTCGATGGCTTCCAGGATGTAGCGTTGCACAATCGGTTCGAGATCATTGATTTCCTGCAGCGTTGTGAACCGGATCAGCCGCGCAGCCCGCGAGTTCTTGCCGGGTCTGGCGAGAACCTGATCAGGATCTTTCAACAGGGCACCCTTGAAGAAACTGAGTGAGCAGAAATCTTTGAAGCATCCCAGGATGACGACGTTTTTGTTCTGAAATGTGTAACAGGGGCTGCGCCATTTCAGTTCTTCAGTCAGCGGTGACTTGAGCAGGATTTTTCTGAGCTCTGTGGCTTCCGTTTGCCAGTGCTGTAACTCAGCTAGATAGTCGTCGACTGCGGGGTTCCTGATGGGCATGGAGAAACGCTTTGAAAAAGGTGTAAGGTCGTGTCAGCAGAAGAGAAGCTTGTGACTTCTCCGGAGATTGAGAAGTTCTGCAGCTGCATTGTAACTCTTAGGGTGAGAGAGGCGATACCGGATTTTTGATGAGTTGAGGCGGGCAGGGCATTGTGAGGGGACATAAAAAAAACCTTGCCCGTAATGGACAAGGTTTTTAGATGTTGGCTACGCGAAGTAGCATCTGAGTGGAGGATACCGGGCTCGAACCGGTGACCTTTTGGCTGCCAGCCAAACGCTCTCCCAACTGAGCTAATCCCCCGAATTGCGGTAAGTTCTACCTGCGAGATAGGATAAGGATAGAAAATAGTTTCGGCAATTCAAGTGCTGGGAAACAATCTAAATGAAAAAAACGCCTAAAAAGCTGGTAGAAGTTTTTGCAGATCCCCTTTGATGAATGTGTGTTAGGAAAAAAACAGCCCCGAAACAGGTTTTCCGAACCTGTGGGCGGTGTTTCGGCTCCACTCAAGTAATGACAGGGATGGTATCGGCGGGGTTCAGGTGGTTCTCTGCCTCTATTTAATTTCAGGGGGAGTATTTCATGGCTGTGGGACTGATTTCACGTTTGCACGCACATCGCCGCTGGGTTAATCAGAGGTTGCTGGAATCTGCTCAACGACTGTCTGAGGAACAGAGACGTCAGGAATTTTCCATCGGCCAGGGCTCGATCTGGAAAACACTGATGCATTTGTATGCAGCCGAATATGTCTGGCTGGAAGCACTACTGGGAGATGTGGCGCCTGTGTTACCGGGTGACCTGCCGGGAGCGTTGCCTGGAAATCAACAGGGAGAAGGGGGGATTCAGTCGCTAGAGGAGCTTAGAGAAAAATGGGGGGAACTGGAGCAGCGCTGGATTGCGTATCTGCAGGGGTTGAGTGAAGCCGATCTGGATCAATTCGTTCGTAAACAGAGTACAAGCTCCGGTAAGGGGCAAGTGCATCAGACCAGACGGGCGGATGTGCTGATGCATGTCTGTCTGCATGCGCAATACACGACCGCGCAGCTGATCAACATGCTGCGACAGGCAGGCGCGGAAAGTCTGCCCGACAGCATGCTGATCACGTTAGCACGCCAGGAAATGGCTCAGGAAAACGAGGCATTCCCGGGGGAAGTCGATTAAACGAACTTCCGGATGACCCCTTTGACAACACCCAGAATCTGGACATTGTTGGAATAGATGGGGGCCATGCTTGAGTTGGCAGGTTCGAGCCGCACGCGATCTGCTTCCTGATAGAAGCGTTTCAGCGTTGCTTCCTCCTGATCAACGAGGGCAACCACGATTTCACCCTGCTGGCAGGTGTCCTGTTTTTTGACGATCACGTAGTCGCCATCCTGAATCTGGGCTTCGATCATGGAAGTCCCTTTGACTTTGAGGCAGAAGTTATCGCCCGATTCAAACAGGGAGCTGAAATCGACTTGTGAATCGCCCATGGTTGAGCCAATCGGGGCTCCCGCCTGCAGCGATCCTGCGAGGTGGATGTTGGCCGGCTTCTGGGCATTGTCACAGAGTTGGATCGAACGTGAGATATGCGACTTACGTTTGATCAGCCCTTTGCGTTCGAGTGCCTTGAGGTGTCCCATGACGCCGTTGGGAGAGCGAATATCGAATGCATCGCCGATCTCACGGACTGTTGGACCATAACCACGGTTAATAATCTTATCTTTTAGAAACTGGTAAATAGCCTGTTGGCGTTCTGTCAGCTTGACTTTCTGGTCAATCATGCCTGCTTTTCCTCACATCTTTGATTACGTAACGGGTGACTTTAAGGGGAATTTCTCCACAAGCTGGCCCGCTCTATACACTAATGGACTCTTATGACCCTTATTCCTAACAGGATAATTTACATATAAAGGAAAAAAAGAGTCAAATTTCAGAGATCAGTGTCAATTGATGTGTGATGGTAAGGCTTTACAAAGAAAAGGCTTACAAGAGAGATGTTTGCAGGAAGTCGTTTCAGGTAGACAGTCGGGAAATGATTATTAAAAAAAGTGAAAGTTGCTTCTCGCTGTTCACCGGCTGATTTCCGGTCGCACGTTATAAGCGTGCGAATTCGGGATCTCAGCGGTGATTTTGCAAAAGACTTAGCTCGCGACTTCGACAGGAAAGGCCTCGCAGGCGAGCAGTTTGATGCGTGCCAGATCGAGTTTCCCGGTTCCCAGGAGCGGAATAGCGTCGACTTCCAGGAAACTGTCGCTGGAGGGCAGCCAGAGATTGGGAATGCCTGACTGTGCCAGCTCTTTGAGGATTTCATCGACCGATTTGTTCAAATGTTTATGCAGGACGATGAGCCGTTCCCCTTTGCGTGCATCGGGAACTGCGGTGACTGCGACTTCGACCTCGGCTTCTTCCGCATCAGGATCGCTGACGATGCCGGTGATGATTTCTTCGATTCTGAGATGTGGCACCATCTCTCCCCCAATTTTGGAGAAGCGGGTCTGCCGACCGGTGATGGCGATGAAACCATCTTCATCGATCGTGGCGATGTCCCCCGTGTTATACCAGCCATCAATGATGACCTCTGCGGTTTTCTCGGGATTGTTGAGATACCCTTTCATGACGTTGGGCCCCTTGATGAAGAGAAGTCCCTCTTCACCATCCGGAAGATCTTCCATGGTTTCCGGGTTGACCGTTTTGGCCATGACGCAGGGGATGGGGCGACCAACGGTTCCCGGTTTGGCAGAGACTTCATCCGGATCCAACTGGCGGCTGGGGGGGACATTCACTGCTGCGACGGGGGAGAGTTCGGTGGTACCGTAGCCTTCAGTGGGGAAGATACCGAATTTTTCTTCGAATTCCCGGGCGAGACTCTGGGGCAGTTTTTCGGCACCCGTGATGACGACATCCATCGAGGCAAACTGCTCTTTGGTGCAGCGTTTGAGGTAGTGCCTGAGGAAGGTCGGTGTGGTGGCGAAGAGGGTTGCCTTGTATTTTTCGATCATTTTGCCGACGGTGCGGGCATCGGTCGGATTGAAGTGATAACAGGAACGCATTTTTCGGACGAAAGGCATCCAGAGCGAAATCGTGTAGCCGAACGAATGGAAGAAGGGGAGGATTCCCAGGATGCAATCCTTTTGCGAGAGCTGAAGCAGATCGTCAGCAGAGTTGATATTCGAGATAATGTTGTGGTGGGAGAGCATCACCCCTTTGGGAAGCCCGGTCGAACCGGAAGTGAAAATTACGGTGCTGAGATCATCCGATTTGACGCGATGCAGTCCGGTGATACGTTCGATGATCCAGGCGGGGACGACGAATGCCTGGAACATGCTGACGAGTTTATCCCAGAGTGTGACCTTGGTTTTGAGGTCATCCAGGAGGACCACGTTGGCGTCCATTTCGATGGGACGTTTTTCCAGGAACTTCTGGCTGGTGAGCACGGTTTTGATACCGGCTTCCTGAATACAGTAATTAATGTCGCTGTCTGAGAGAGTGTAATTGAGATTGATGGGTACCCGACCTGAGATCGCGAGACTGGCGTTGACGGCACAACCGCCGACTGAGGGCGGCAGCAGGACGCCGACCATCTTTTCATCTGGTTTAAGGACAAACTTGTTGAGCAGTCGCCGCAGGACGAGTGCGCCGGTGAGCAGCATGCCTCCAGTGCGTTCGTCACCCATGGAGTCTGAGACTTTGAGCTGGAATCGCTGGCTTTTACATTTTCTCAAAAACAGTCGTGGTGGAATCATTTGGTACGTCTTTCGAAAATTGGCGGCATCAACTCCCAGGTTCTGTACGACTCGCTGGACGTGCTTTTCGTTTTCCGGATGGAGAACGGGTTTTCCAAATCGAATTGAAACCGGGTAGGGCCACCGCCTGGGTTTTTTCCAGAAAAACTTTCCGCCATGAAAACTGAAGATGCTTCCCCACAACTCATCGATATAGACAGGGATGACGGGAGCACCAGTGCCTTTAATGATTTTCATCAGGCCGGATTGAAACGGTTGCAGATATCCCGAACGGGTTAACTTTCCTTCCGCGAAGATACAGACTAATTCGCCATTTTCAATGGCATTTCTCGCGGATTTGATTGATTTCATAAGTGCTTTGGGGCCGTCTTCCACGTTGATGGGGATCGTGTTATACAGCCGGGAGAGCCAGGCGACCCAGGGCGCTTCGACGTAGGTGGAGTAAGCGATCATTCTGACGGGACGTGTGGAGGTCAGAATCAGAAAGATGCCATCCAGCCAGGAGACGTGGTTGGCAACCAGCAGGGCGCCCCCTTTCTTGGGGAGATTCTTAAGACCCTTTACCCGCAGCTTGTAAATCGTGCAGCTGACGAGCCAGACCATAAAGCGGATGGTGGCGTTGGGTAGCAGTTTGAAGATGTAAATCCCGACTGGTATTGTGAGCAGGCCCAGGACCATGAAAATCTGACTGGCCGACAGTTCGAGGTGCTTCTGCATGACCCAGAAGGCAAACGAAGCGACGAGAATGAAGGCGAATGCAAGGAAGTTCGCGGCTGCCAGGACACTGCCACGCGTTTCTACGTCACTGCGGTGCTGGAGGAATGTTTCCAGCGGAATGTCGAACAGTCCCGAACTGACGCCGAGCAGGAAGAGCCAGAGCAGCGACAGGGAGTAGTGCAGGCTGGTGGCGTTTTCGGCTCCCGGTCCCACGCTGTTACCAGTGAAGAACAGCATCAGAGAGGTCAAAACGATGCCCGCAGCACCCAGGGGGACGATGCCCAGCTCGATGCGTCCGGAAGACCAGATCCCGGCGAGGATACTTCCCAAAGCGACACCAAATACGAGGATGCCCAGCAGGGGACCGATGTCTTTCTGTGTCAGCTGCAGTTCATTGATGCCGTAGGTATCGACGTTCATTTGTGCCAGTGAAGCCAGCATCCAGAAGAAGGCGACCCCCAGTGCGGTGCGGAGTAGAGGCGTACTGCTGCGGAGTAACTGCATCTGGTGCCAGGTTTCTTTGGCTGGATTGTAGGGGAATTCGCGTGTAGGAGCTGCCGCGGGCAGCTTGCGGATCTTCAGGCTGACCAGAGTTCCCAGGGCAGCGACACCAATCAGTGCGAAGGCGGCGATCTGAATATCGGAGAAGGTACCGGGATTTTCCAGACTGGGTTGCGTGATGTAGTACAGATAATTACCGGCGATAAAGCCGAGGGCAGAAGAGACGACGGTAATCAGTCCCATCAGACCGTTGCCGCGGGAGAGTCGGTTATCGCGGAGCATTTCAGGGATACTGCCGAACTTGGCCGGACCGAACAGCGCGCTCTGGCAGCCCATCAGTGCCACGATCGAAAAGAGCAGATAAATATTCCCAATCTGAATCGCCCAGATCCCGAGAATCATGATGAGGATTTCGGCTACCTTACAGGCGATGATCACCGTCCGTTTACTGAAGCGGTCGGCGAGATAACCGGCGACGCTGGCCAGCAGCAGGTAAGGGAGCGTGAAACAGGCCAGTCCCAGGGAGAGGGCTTCCGCATCTCCGATGGCCGGTTTTCCGATGGGGATAATGAACCAGCGGAACATGTTGTCGTTCATGGCTCCCAGAAACTGGGTGGCCAGTAACGCCAGGAAGGAAGGGGAATTTAATGTTCCTTTGCGTCCACCATGAGCGCGAGCACTGTTTTCTGCCGTGACAGTTGAATTCATTCTTGTTTGAGATCCAGGTTGTGGTACGCCGCTGTCAATTAATTCGTATGCATCAGACAGAGCCTGATGGTTCAGCTTGAGAAAGCTTACTGTAAGTAATGCAGCTTAATTACTGACATCAAACAATGGCGGAGAAAGGTTGAAAAACCCACGCAGAAAAATGCGCGAATTCAAGCAAAAGGGAATAATATTCCAAAAGGCATTATTCTGTAAAGACTTAGTGAACGGAGAGCGTTCAACGGGTTGGAAAGGGGCAATTCACTGTATACATGTTGCCCGGTTGAGGCGACTCAGGGAATGAAGGTATAAGCGCCTGAGTTGTTTTCAGCGAGTTCGCGTAACAGTTTCTCGCCTTCCCGATTACCGAAGCAGATTCCGTTGACGGTCACGCGTTTGTTCAAGCCAGCGTTGTCGACCACCGTGTTGAAGGTCTTGACGTCAGCGATGTTGAACTGGCCATCGGTGAGGAAGTAGATCGTGTCCGGCTGGAGTCTGAGGGCGAGCAGCAGGGCTTCGAGTGGTTCTGTTCTGCCGACACCCGGCACGCGTGCGATCCAGTTAAGATAGCGAGACTTGGCCTGCTTCGTAGCGGGCTGAAGCCGGTTGGCAGGCATGGGGATAGCTACATCGCTGAAGAAGATGACAAAGAATTCCTGCTGTTCGTCCATGGAGAGTATTGCCCGGGCAAGTTCCAGCTTCACACGTCCCAAGCGGGTTTTGCCCTCACTTTCATGGGGAAAGTTCATGCTTTTGGATGAGTCGACCACATAGACGATCTTCTTGCTCTTGGGATTGATGCCGAAGAAATTGCCGTTTCCCGTTCCATTCCCCGAACCGGATGTGGCTCCGCCGATGGCATCTGAGGTCAAGAGTGCACCGACGATGTCGGCGGCATGCTTCGTTGTAGGTGATTCTTCGAACTGCGTGCTTTGCGGCAGAGGACCATTATATCGGGAAGAGAGGGACTCCCGGTCGGGAGCGGCAGTCCTATCCGCCATCTGGGGGAGCGGTGAATTGACGGCCGCACTGGATGATTCTTCCTGTTTGTATGTGACCGGTGTGAGATCGATGACAGTGGGGTCCACTTCCTCCCGGGTAGGCGACCAGCGGGTCTCGATCGCAGTCTGGGGAGTCGAATTCAGCGAATCCACCTCTTCAGCCACCAGCAGCGAGAGCCCTCCGATGAGAATCAGGTGCGCCAGTGTGGAGACACCGAGGCCCTGATTCCAGCGTGATTGGGTACCAGATTGTGGCTGGCTCTGGTGCATGAAGGTCCCGAAACCTCAATTCTCTTGGTGTGGGGCTGGAAATTGTCGAAAAGCGTCAGCTGACTGCTGTTATTTTAGCGTAGGAACAGAGCGGACAACAGGAGGAATCTGAGAATGCCCCCTCTGGGATATTATCGAGCCTGTGACGCTGCGGGATTTAGCGACTTTCACTCAAAGAGGTAAAAAACGGCTGGAGATAAATGTCTGCAGCGTATAAGATTAAGTTGATCCGGGGGAGACAGGCAGCAGGGGCGTTGGAGGCAGGTGCAGGTCGGATGTTTCCTGGATTTCATCAGTAGACGAAGCCCGGTTCTGAGGGATCGACAAATTCTGGGTTCAGCCCGCGCAGCGCTGGAAATCTATAGTGCGACTGTGTTTCAGGCCGAGCAGGGCAGAATGTGAGCAGTGGAAGGCGGAGATGGAGAAGCCGGTTCTGTTTTTTGATGGTGTCTGCGGTCTGTGTAACCGGAGCGTGGATTTTGCAATGTCACGCGATCCGGAAGGGCGGCTGCTCTATTCACCTCTGCAGGGAGAAACAGCGACCGAACTGTTGAGTGAACAGGATCGTGAAAATATAGATACTGTGATTTTTCTCCCGGCTGACCGCAGTCGGGTTTATCGACGATCTGCGGCTGCGGTGCGTGTGTTATGGTTACTGGGGTTTCCCTGGAATGTCTGCGGATGGTTATTGTGGCTGATCCCTTTGCCACTAAGAAACGTGGGGTATCGCCTGGTTGCGAAAGCACGGTATCGTTTTTTCGGCAAACATGAAACCTGCCGGATGCCGACACCCGAAGAGCGAAGTCGATTTTTACCTTGAAACAAATCATTACTGAGATTGGTGAAACGAAAGCAATGCGAATCAAGCTGTCTGCTGTGCTGTTGGTTGTTCTGTTGATCCTGGGAACGGGTGCCGTCGAGTCACAGGCACAGGCCCCCGCGACGGGTAAGCCAAACTTCATTGTATTCATCGCCGATGATATGGCGTGGGACGATTGTGGTACCTACGGTCATGAGAAAATCCAGACGCCTCATCTGGATCAACTGGCGGCAGACGGTATGAAGTTTACGGAAGCATTACTGACGTGCAGCTCCTGCAGCCCCAGTCGTTCGAGCATCATCACCGGGCGTTATCCGCACAGCACCGGCGCACATCAACTGCATCTGCCATTGCCTGCCAGCCAGGTGACGTTTGTAGAAAAACTGAAAGACTCTGGCTATTACACGGCGGCTGCCGGGAAGTGGCATCTGGGCACGCCGACCGAAAGCAAGTTTGATCATGTGACGACCAAACTCAACCAGTGGGTCAACACACTTAAGCAGCGTCCCAAAGACAAACCGTTCTGCATGTGGTTTGCGACGACCGATCCTCATCGCCCTTATGAACGCAACATTATTCCCCGGCCGCATCTGAATGAAGATGTGATTGTGCCCCCTTATCTGCCTGACACACCTGAGGTCCGCAGTGACCTGGCTTTGTACTACGATGAAATCACGCGGCTGGATAGCGTGATGGGGCGAGTGCGTCAGGAACTGAAAGAGCAGGGAGTCGCCGATAATACGATGATTGTATTTCTCAGTGACAACGGAAGACCTTTTCCACGCTGTAAGACGACGGTTTATGACAGCGGAGTGAAAACTCCTTGGATTGTCGCCTGGCCGGCAAAGGTGAAAGCGGGTACGGTCTGCAAGTCACTGATCAGCTCGGTCGATCTGGCTCCGACACTGTTGGAACTGGCGGGGCTGGAAGTCGGTGAAACATTCCAGGGGAAGAGCTTCAAACCATTACTCGAGAATCCCAACGCGACGATTCGCACGCATATTTTTGCCGAACATAACTGGCACGATTTTGAAGATTTCGGGCGTGCCGTTCGCTCACGCCGCTATAAGTATATTCGGAACTTCTATCCCGATATTCCTGGTACGCCTCCCGCTGACGCGGTGCGGAGTCCGACCTACACGGTGATGCGCGAACTGCGCGATCAGAACAAGCTGACTGAAGATCAGCGCAACTGTTTCGTGGTCCCCCGACCGGAAGTCGAACTATACGATCTGGAGAAGGACCCGCATGAACTGAATAACCTGGCCGGAAAGCCGGAGTATCAAAAGGTGGAGCAGGAACTGCGGGCCGAGCTCGATCAATGGCAGGAAGCGACTTACGATCGTCTGCCACGCAATCGACGGCCGGATGAGTTTCACCGGGAAACCGGCGAACAACTGCCGGCGTTCCGCAAAAAATAAAGTGCGTTCGATCTCAAATATTTCTGAAACAGAATGCGATGATGCGGGGTAATACCACACACAGAGTCCCCTGTTCCCATACTGGAATCGCCCGATGAAGGCAGCAGTCAGCAGTTCGTCAGTCACTTCCGATGATGAGTTGTCCCGTCCCTCACTGCGTCAGCGGGTCGGGGCGGCGCTGATGTGTCTGATGGCATTCCTGCTGCTCTATTTTCTGATGTCCGGTCCGCTGGTCTGGCTGGAAGGGAAGATGAAATTCAGCCCCTTCTCGCGCACTGTTAAAATCTTGTATGCACCGCTGGCCCGGGTCGTGAAATCAGACTGGGAGCCTGCTTCAACTGTGGTGAAATCTTATGTCGGATTATTCAAAAAATGAGGACTCAGCAGAGCCGGAAAACGCTTCTGCTGAGAACAAGCCTGCTGACACTGAGACCGCGGTACCGGCCGAAACAACCCAACGCCCCGTGCGTCGTTTGCGCTGGAAGTGGGGGCTGGCGGTTCTGGTGATCGGCATTGTCGCGATGGTCATCCAGTGGTTTCGCCTGGCTCCGGATCGTACCTACCAGGTCTTCTCGGTCTACGAGGGAATTCGGAATCTGGTTGTCGGGCTGTTGATCTGGTGGCTGTTCGTTTCTGGCGTTGCCTGGAAGACGCGTTTCAAAGGTCTGCTCGGCGCGGTACTGGCATTCGTGCTCTTTTTTACCGTGGTTCGCGTGGAAAGTTTTGAAGGGGACATGGTACCCCGGTTTCAGTTCCGGTTTATGCCGACTGCAGAACAGCGGGCCGTTGAGTATTTCGAACAGGCTGACAACAGCGCCGACGAGAAGTCAGAGTCTGCTGAAACATTAGTTGCCCTCGAGGCAGACTGGCCCGGTTACCGGAACGCCTTGCGGGATGGGATTGCCCGTGATCAGCAGATCCGTACGGACTGGGAGTCTGAGCCACCGAAGTTACTCTGGAAGCATCCGGTGGGGGCTGGCTGGGGATCATTTTGTGTGGTTGAGGATCGTGTTTTCACGCAGGAGCAGCGCGGTGAGGACGAGCTGGTCGTCTGTTATGACGTATCTACCGGCAAGCAGATCTGGACCCAGAGTGAACCGGTTCGATTCTCTGAAACACTGGGAGGCGTCGGACCTCGGGCGACACCGGTGTTTGAAGAGGGGCGATTGTATACGATGGGAGGGACAGGCATCCTGAATTGTCTGGATGCAGCGACAGGCAAGCCTGTCTGGTCGCACGACCTGCTAAAAGAAGGGGATCTGAAAAACCTGACCTGGGGTATGGCCGGATCACCTTTGATTCACGATGATCTGGTGATCGTAAACCAGGGGGTGAGTCCTGCTGCAGCTGACAAAAAAAATCAGGCTATCATCGCCTTTGATAAATTGAGCGGCGAGAAAGTCTGGTCGAGCGGAACTCACAAGCCGAGTTACAGTTCTCCTCAGTATGCGATTTTGAACGGGACGCCTCAGGTTTTGATTTTCAATGCCAAGGGACTGGAGGGGTTCTCACTCGAAGATGGTCAATCGCTCTGGTTCTTTGAATGGGCCAATCATGCGGGCTGCAATGCCGCCCAGCCGATTCCTCTCGACGATGATTCGGTCTTCCTGGGAGCCGGCTACGGACTGGGATCGGCCCGAATTGAAATCGCTCCCGGCAAGTCCAGTGAGAAGACCGCGCAGGTTAAAGAAGAATGGAAGAGCCTCAGCCTGAAGCTCAAATTCAATTCCGCTGTTAAGCAGGAGGGCTATGTCTATGGTCTGGATGAAGGTGTATTAACCTGCCTGGATCTGGACACTGGGAAGCGTCAGTGGAAGCGGGGCCGCTATGGTTACGGGCAGTTGCTGCTCGTGGATGGGTACCTGATCATCCTGGCCGAAGATGGACGTGTCGAACTGGTGGAGGCCAATCCGGAGAAGTATGTCCAGCGGGGAAAATTCCAGGCGATTGAAGGACAGACCTGGAACAATCCTGCACTGGCGCGGGGGCGACTGTTTGTTCGAAACAGTGAAGAGGCGGCATGTTATGATCTTTCACCGCTGACAAAGCAGGGGGCAGCGGTCACTGCTGAGGCCTCTAATCGTTAAACTGCGTAAAATCCTGAGCTTGAGAGTCCTTTCTCCCTCTTGCCCGGACAGCGGTAAGATGTGCGGTTTGTACTTGACGGACTGAAGCCCTGCCTGCACAATAGACGATAAATAAACACCCACCTATGTGTTTAAGCTTCCTTACAACGTGCGGTTCTGAAGTTCCGTGCGTCCCGCCTCAGACAGAGACCCTGTCTGAAACAATTTGAAGAGGACGGAAGAAAGGAGACCCATGTTTCGACCAAACATGCGCGTTTACGTTTCGCTTCTGATCGTTTTCTCATGCTCAACCCTGGCTCCACACCCGGTATGTGCTAATTCGTCAACCAAAGCTGATGAGCCGCTTGTCGCCAGCAAACCGACATTACCCGTTGCGCGCCGAATCTCGTCTCTGATTGATGAACAGATTCAGAACGGCACCAAAGATTATGCGAAGCTCGCTTCCCCCGTCTGCAGTGATGCGGAATTTGTGCGCCGGGTCTATCTCGATCTGACAGGACGCATTCCCACGGTTACACAGACGCGTGCGTTTCTGGATGACAGCCAGCCGGACAAGCGGGCCGCCCTGGTAGATCAACTACTGGAAACACCTGAGTACGCGCGGCACATTTCGCAGCGACTGGATGTGATGCTGATGGAACGGCTGCGGAAGAAGTACATCAACGTGACCTTGTGGGAGGAGTACCTGCGGGATGCGGTCGCGGAGAACAAGCCCCTGGATCAACTGGTGCGGGAAATTCTGGCAGCCGATGGTTCCGGGAAGGGACAACAGGCGGAGGCACGGTTTTACCTGGCCCGCGATGGTGATGTGAATGAACTCACGCGCGACATCAGCCGTATTTTTCTCGGAGCTAATCTGACGTGTGCCCAGTGCCACGATCACCCGGATGTCGCCGAATGGAAACAGGATCATTATTACGGCATCTCAGCCTTCCTGGTCCGCAGTTTTGTTTTCACCGATAAAAAGAAAAAGCAGACCGTGTTTGCCGAGAAGGCAGAAGGTGAAGTCAAATTCGAGTCGGTCTTCGAAGTCCGCGATAAAACCTCCAAAGGTCCCGAGACGACGTTACCGGTTGTGTTTAATGGTCCTAAAGTTGCCGAGCCCGCTTTCAAAAAAGGGGAAGAGTATAATGTCAAACCGGCCAAAGATGTGCGGCCGATTCCCAAGTACAGCCGACGGGCTCAACTGGGGGATGCGTTGACCTCATCGCAGAATCGTCGTTTTGCTCGAACGATGGCCAATCGTCTGTGGGCAATGGTGATGGGGCGGGGGATCGTCCATCCGCTGGACGCCGATCATTCCGATAATCCGCCTTCGCATCCGGAGTTGCTGGAACTGTTGACGGATGAGTTCACTGCCAGCGGATATGATCTGAAGTGGTATCTGCGGGAACTGGTACTGAGCAAAACCTATCAGCGTTCAAGTAGCAATGAGCTGTTTGCGAGTAAGTCCGATCAGGAATTGTCAGACGCGCAGTTTGCCCATGCGATTTTGAAGCCGCTGACGCCGGAACAGTTTTCGCGGTCTGTGCTGGAAGCGACGGGACAGGCCGAAGTCTATCGGCAGAGCCTGAAGGATAAACTTTCGGAAGCAGCCTTGCGGAAGAATCTGGTTGGATACGAACGCCAGTTTGTGTCGCTGTTTGGTGGCCTGCCCGGTGAACCGGTGGAAGGTTTTGAAACAACGGCCGATCAGATTCTGTATCTGTCCAACAACGGATCGATTCAGGGTATCCTTTCGCCACGCAGTGGAAATACGGCAGATCGAGTTCTGAAGATCCCCGCGGATCAGCCGGAACAGATGGCCGAGGAACTGTATTTGAGTGTCCTGAATCGTCGTCCCGATGCGACTGAGACTCAGGAAGTCGCCGAACTGCTGGCTGGAAAAACCGGCACGGCGCGGAATGACATGGTGATCGATCTCGTCTGGGCATTGATGATGTCTTCAGAATTCCGGTTCAATCACTAACAGAGAAACAACGTTCGAACAAGAACATCAAAAGCAGGGGAGGAGAGACCATGCGATGTAATTATGCCTGTGGATCTCACGATTCGCTCAGCCGGCGATCCTTTTTAGGAGGCACGGCCGCCGGTGCCTTGAGCATGCTGGGTTTTCAGGGAATGACTCAGGCGACTGCAGCCAGACAGCTGGCTGCGCAACAGAAGCAGGTTGTCGTATTCTGGCTCTCGGGAGGCGTAAGCCAGTTGGAGACCTGGGATCCCAAACCAGGGGCCGAAACCGGCGGTCCATTCCTGTCGATTCCGACATCGGCACCGGGCGTGCATATCAGTGAGTTGCTGCCTTATACGGCGCAGCAGATGCATCATCTGGCCCTGGTGCGGGGGATCAATACTAAAGAGAACGACCACGGCAAAGGGGCCTACATCATGCAGACCGGGCGGAAGGAACAGCCTGGTTTCGCGTTTCCCTATCTGGGCTCAACCTTCTCGCACCACCTGGCACCGCCGAACAGTCCACTGCCGGGCTACATCTCGGTAGGAGCCGGAGGCTCATCGGCCGAATCGACCTTCCTGGGGCCGCGACATGCGCCCCTGGTACTTTCCGGCGGACGGGCTCCCAATAACCTGGGACGTCACGACGCATTGAGTGAAGAGCGTGACCTGCTGCGTCGTAAATTGCGGAGTCAGGTCAGTCAGCGTTTCGAACAGAAACGGAAGACCGCTCACACGGAAGTCTATAACGAGTCGTTCGATCAGGCGGCAGCGCTGATGTCACGCAGTGATATTTTTGATTTCAGCAAGTTCTCCGACAAAGACCTGGAGCGTTATGGCAAGCATGACTTTGGTCGTCACTGCCTGATGGCACGCCAGTTGGTCGAAAAAGGTGTGACGTTTGTGAAAGTCGGGCATACCAACTACGACACGCACTCGGAAAACTTCAATTTCCATATTGAGCAGCTGGGCGAATTTGATCGACCCTTTGCCACATTTATTTCAGACCTCTACGACCGGGGCCTGCTGGAGCACACGCTGATTATCTGCATGTGCGAGTTCGGCAGAACACCGCGAATCAACTCACGGATTGGCCGCGATCACTGGGGAACGGCCTGGTCGATTGCTCTGGGCGGTGCAGGCATTAAAGGGGGCGCGGTTTCCGGTAAGACAAATGAAACGGGAACCAAAGTCATCGACCGCGAAGTCAACGGCGGTCACCTGTTCCATACGTATTACCAGGCTGTGGGACTGGATTCGACGGAAGAGTTCTACCCCAACGGTCAACCGATTGCCAAGGCGGATCCCAAAACAGAACCGATCAAGGAGATTCTGGCGTGAGTGCCCGCAACGCGAAACGAATCTGGAACAGTTGCCTGCTGCTGGCGATGACCTCAGTGCCGCTGACGGTGGATGCCGCCGACAAGCAGCCGGAAAAGCCCGTTGCAGACACAGCGCCAATCATGGCTGTCAAACCGATTCCAGAGCAGGGACCGACCCCATTACCTGAGGCGCTGAAGTTCGCCAGACTCGATGCCCGTAAGTCCGCGGCGCAGACCGCAGCGCAGTTTCAGGTGGTTGAAGCGGTCTCAGATAAATATGGGGTCGTTGATCGAGAGATAAAGCAACTGCAGGAGCAGATCAAAACAACGGCAGCCCAGATCAAGGTGGATCAGGCAGCATTGACGCAGGTGAAACAGGCGGAAGCGAAGCAGCAACAGCTGAAAAACGCTGATCCCCTGGTCGCTCCTAAGCCGCTCGCCGACAGCACAGCGCTGGTTCAGCAGATTGCAGCCCGGGAAGCGCAGATCAAAACCTGGGATGCGTCTATGAAAGAAAAACAGAAGCAACTGGGGGAGCTCAAGAAAGAAGTTGCGGAAGCCAAGAAGCAGCACAGTCTGCTCCAGGCGAAAGAAAAAGAATTCCAGGAGATTGTGAAACTGTATGAGGGCAAGCAGCCGGCTGCTGATCCGAGTCTGTTTCGCGAGATGGCTGCTTACCAGAATTCACGCCCCCTTTATTCGTGCAAGATTGATGCGAGTGGAAACTACATTTTGGCAGGGGCACAGGGATCGGCCTTTCATCGCTGGGATCTGGTCAGTGCAGAAAATACGGAGCTGCTCGGTCATAACAGCTGGGTTAGACGGTTTGACGTGGATCGTTCCAGTCCCCTGCTGATTACGGGTGCCTACGAAGGCAAAGTTGCCTGGTGGAACCTGGAATCCAAGTCACCCAAGCCTCAGCACCTGGTGGATGCTCACAAGGGATTTGTCCGGGGCGTTTCCGTCAGTCCGGACGGAAAGCTGGTGGCGACGGCGGGCAATGATCGCCTGGTGAAGATCTGGTCGGTCGACACAGCGAAGCTGATCCGCACGCTGGAAGGCCACGAACATCAGGTTTACAACGTCAAATTTCATCCGAGTGGACGTTACCTGATTTCTGGAGACCTGCGCGGGAATGTGAAACAGTGGGATGTGGAAAGTGGCCAGTTGGTCCGGGACTTCGACGGAAGTGCGATCTACAAATACGACACTACTTTTCATGGTCATATCGGTGGCGTACGCGGGATGGATATCAGCCACGATGGAAAGTATTTTGCCATCAGCGGGATCGGCGAAGTTTCCAATGCGTTCGCAGGCATCGGTGTGCCCACCGTGATTCTGTTTGACTGGGAGACCGGCAAGCGGTTAGCGGTGATGACTCCCAGTGATAACTTCAAAGGAACCTGCTGGGGCGTGCGGTTTCATCCGGAGAACGATTTCATCGCCGCGGCCGGGGGGAATTCTTCCGGGATGATCTGGTTCTGGAAACTGGGAGAAGATAAGCCATTCGTTTCTCAGAAGGTCAAGAGTGTGCCTTACGATCTGGACTTTCATCCGGATGGTCTGCGGATGTGCGTGGCCTGTTACGACAAGACGGCACGGCTGTATAACATGGGGCCGAAAACCCCCGAGGAACTGGCCAGCGAGCAGAAGAAAAAGAAGAAGTAGCCCTACGCTTCCGGTGGAGGAGAGCGACGGACGGCTGCCTGTTCTGACAGCTGCTTCAGTAATTTCATCTGGTTTTTCAGGATCCGATTGGTCAGACCTTTGAAGAGTACACCGATGATGCGATAGAACAGCGACGCGAAGACGAGCTCGCAGGTGTAATCCAGATCGGTTTTGCGTCCCCGATCAGTCAGTTCATAGGTGACGTCGACGCGAAAGGCATTGCTCTGTAGCTGCACGCCGATCAGTTCGGGAGGATCGTATTCGGTGACGATGCCCGCATACTGCTGTGAGTGTCCGCCTTCCCGGATGGTTTGCACAAAGATCGTGCCCACGGGATCGTCATCGTTTTTACCTTCGGGATACTCGGTCGACTCGAGCCCTTCCATCCAGAGTTTCATCTTTTCATCGTCATTCAGAAAGTCGAAGACGATTTCGATGGGAGCGAGGATTTCCTCATGGTAGGTGATCTCCAAAGAAACTCACTCCTTAAAAAACGCAGGACTGAAGACAGCCCTGCGTAAGGTGATACCTGGTTGTAAGACGCGTTTATTCCTTCTTCTCGTGTTTTTTCGCAGCCTCTTTCTTCTCTGCGGGCTTTTTCTCGTCTGCTTTCTTTTCAGCCGGTTTCTTGTCTTCTTTTTTCGCGGCTTTCTTTTCTGCAGGCTTCGCTTCTTTTTTGGGTTCTGGTTTCTTGGGTTCCGGTTTTTTCTCAGCAGGTTTGGGAACTTCCGGCTTTTCGGCGGCTACTGGTTTTGGTGGTTCAGGAATGCCGATGACTTCCAGACCGGTGATCTGCTCCTGCAGCGCCAGTCCGGCGGGGCGGGTGACTTTGGTCTGCCAGACGTAGAGGCGTTTCAGTTTTTTCAGCGGACTGAGCTGAGAGATTCCAGCATCGGTGACGGCGGTGCCATACAGGTTCAGGTATTCGAGATTCGGAAGTGCCTGCAGGTGTTTCAGCCCGGCGTCGTCGACCTTGGTCTTTTCCAGGTGGAGGTGCGTCAGGTCTTTGAGGTTCTTCAGGTGTGCGAGACCGGCAGAGGTGACTTCGGTGCCCCGCAGGTTCAGGGAAGAGACTTTGGTGAGTCCTGCCAGCGTTTTGAGCGTGTCGTCGGTGACTTTCTGATCTGACAGGTGAAAGGCAACTTCGAGGCGGTCATCGTTTTGAGCCAGTTCCAGTACCGAGCCGCCAGCGGCACGCACTTTGGATTTTGCCTGCTCGACGGCAGGGTCTTTTTTCTGGTCTGCGGCGGAGAGGGCCGGAATCTGGGTGAGGGAAAGAGCAGTCAGCAGCGCGACAGAAAAAAATCTCATCTTACCTATCCTTACTTTTGTGGTTGGTCTTCGGATTGGGTGTCACAGGTGAAAACACGTTCTGCAGATTCGCGTTTCCGCTGGAAATCCAGGGCGGGGAACGTGCATTAAATCAATACGTGCATTGAAGATAGATAACAGTTTATCACTTCAGTTGATTTTGATCTATCTTATCAGGAAACGGTCGGTTTCGAAAAGACTCAACTTCCAAAATGTCAATTTCCGGCTGGAAAATCAGTTTGCAGTGGATTTCCAGCTGGTGGGGTAGAAATGGTCTCGATCCAAATCGGAAAATTGATTAACCTTCCGCCCTCAGTTTTGCTGCCTCTTGTCAACTAAAGTCTGAATTGGAAACAGTTAATGTCATCGGCTTCACCTTCGGTCCCGCGAGACACCATTATTCATGGCCTGGGACGCGGAGTGATCAATCTTGTCTGTCTGCTGGGCGACCTGTTCCTGTTTGCCTGGGAAATGCTGGGCTGGATCATCACCCGGCTGCCTCCCCGGAGTAATCTCTGGTCGTGCATGTATCACATCGGGATTCAGAGTATCCCCGTGATTCTGATTACGGGCGGCTTTATCGGCATGGTGCTCGCGGTGCAGTCTTACGATCAGTTCAAGCTGATGCATCTGGAGAACCAGATTGGCGCCGTGATTGCGATTTCGCTGGTTGAAGAACTCGGCCCCGTGCTGGCAGCCATCATGCTGGCCGGTCGTGTTGGAACTTCCATGTCTGCGGAACTGGGAACGATGCGGGTCACAGAACAGATCGACGCCTTACGTGCACTCGGGGCGGATCCGATTCACTATCTGGTAGTGCCCCGGTTCCTGGCCTGCTGCCTGCTGATTCCGCTGCTGACTATCATCGCAGATGCGATCGGCATTCTGGGGGGCTGGTTTTTCAGTACCCAGATCCTGGGAGTCGATTCTTTTTACTACTGGTATTATTCGAAGAATTTTGTGTTCGCCTATGATGTCATGGGCGGAATTTTCAAGAGCTTCTTTTTTGGTGCTGCTATTTCTTTGATCTCCTGTCACCGGGGCTTCCATTGCGGGGCTGGTGCGGAAGGGGTTGGTAAAGCGGCAACCGAAGCGTTTGTGTATTCCTTTATTGTGATCATGATTCTCGACTTCCTGCTGGGGGTTTCGATTGTCAACTTCTACCACTTCATGCAGACCGTGTATCCGGGTGTGCTCAGGTAGCCTGAAACGCGTGAACGGGAATCAGAGTACGTTTAGTTATGAATGAACGGAAATCAGATCCGGATTATGTTGTCGAACTGCGGAACGTCTCGCGGCGTTTCGGGGTGCATGACGTGTTGCGCGATATTACGTTCGGTGTCCGACGCGGTGAGACACTGGTCGTGATCGGCGAGAGTGGTTGCGGTAAAAGCGTGACCATGAAAATGATCATGAGCCTGCTGGAGCCCACGACCGGTGACGTGCTCTGGCACGGGCGTTCGATCAAAGATCGCAGCACGCGAGAACTGCACCGCGACCGACTGCGGATCGGCTACCTGTTTCAGGGCGCGGCTTTGTTCGACAGTCTTTCGGTCTATGAGAATGTCGCCTTTGGACTGAAGCAGAATACCAAGCTGAAGAAAGCGGAAATCGACCAGATTGTCGTCGAGCGGCTGCGGGAAGTCGGCCTGTCGGAAACCATCTGTCAGAAGAAGCCGGCCCAGTTATCCGGTGGGATGAAAAAGCGGGTCGGGCTGGCGCGGGCGCTGGCCATGACTCCGGAAGTCATGCTGTATGATGAGCCCACAACCGGACTGGATCCGGTCATGACTGACGTGATTAACGAGTTGATTCTGCAAACACGGGCCCGGCGGCCAGTGACGAGTATTGTGGTCACGCACGATATGAGTACGGTCAGGAAGGTCGCGGATCGGATCATCATGCTGTATCCACTGTCTCGACTGCAGCCCGATGAACCGCAGATCGTATTCGAAGGGACCGCGGAGGAAGCCTTTCAGTCATCCAATCCCCGCGTGCATCAGTTCGTCCACGGCGAAGCCGGGGATCGACTGCGGGAGATGGCAGAAGCGGGTTAACAAAGCTCAGCAGAACGTACAAAACAGGTTTTCATGAGTTACGAGTATGATCTCAAGGATGAGATCGGATTGAGGTTAAAATGACGGATCGCCAGATACAATTTCGAGTAGGACTGTTCGTGATTTCTGCACTGCTGACCGGTGCGGGGATGATCTTTCAGTTCGGTCAGTTGGAGAACCTCTGGAAGAAGAAATACACCATCGCGATGCGGTTCGAGTCAATTTCCGGCGTGCATCGCGGAACGCCCGTCGTGCGGCACGGCATCCGCATTGGTGAAGTCGATAAGATCATTACCAGCGACAGCAAGCCGGGTGTGGTGCTGCTGGTCAAGATCGATGAAACACAGCACCTGCGAAAAGATGCCAGCCCGCAGATCGTGACGAGCATCATGGGGGATTCGAAGATCGTGATCTCCCCCGGTGTCGATAAGAAGTTCCTGGAACCAGGCGAGCGGCTGATTGGCCAGTCTTCGACGGACCCGATGGAAGTTGTCTATCGCATGGAACAGCAGGTGAGCAAGACGTTGTCTGCCTTCACCGAAACCAGCCAGGAGTGGGGCAAGCTGGCAGGGAACATGAACCGACTGCTGGAAACCAAAGAGGGCAATATTGATGTCGTGGTCGAACGGGCGGCGACATCGCTGGAGGAATTCTCACAGGCGATGCGGCAGATGAACGCGATGATGAAGAATGTGAATATGCTCGTCGCCGATCCCCAGCAGCAGGAGAATCTGAAACGTTCGCTGGCTGCGATGCCGGCGATGATCGAGAGTACTCAGCGGACTATCTCGTCCGTCGAAGTCGCAGTCCAGAAAGCAGGACA
Organism: Gimesia chilikensis; assembly: GCF_007744075.1. Taxonomy (NCBI): domain Bacteria; kingdom Pseudomonadati; phylum Planctomycetota; class Planctomycetia; order Planctomycetales; family Planctomycetaceae; genus Gimesia; species Gimesia chilikensis. The sequence continues at coordinate 1,753,293 of NZ_CP036266.1, forward strand.
GAACCTGGATAACCTGTCGCGGGTCACCGATCCGCTGGCCAAGCACAGCCAGTCGATGGTGGTTAAGCTTGACCGGAGCCTGTCACGTCTGGATGCCATGATGGCCGAGCTGAATTCATTTACGCGGGCCTTGAACCAGGGAGACGGATCGCTCAAGAAATTCATCTCCGATCCGGACCTGTATCGGAATATGAACCGGTCGGCCAGTTCGCTGACGGTGCTGTTGAACAACCTGGAACCGATCGCGCGGGACATCCGCATCTTCAGCGACCGGATTGCCCGCCACCCGGAAATTCTGGGAGTGAGCGGGGCGATGAAGGGGAGTTCGGGCATCAAGGAATCCGGCGAACAACCCTCGCGGGTCCGGCAGTCGGGGTATTCGTTCCCTGCTACGAAGCAGCCCTGATTCTGCTGAATTCCCGAAAGTGGCTGGCCAGTCATAGCGACTTTCCGGTGGTCTCGCCTCAGCGTTTTGAGCGTGCTTTAGACCGGGAATGTGAGCTTAACTGATCAAAGTGGCAGCGATGACAGCTCATGAGAAGTTATGATTTAGATAACTTAATGTGTTGTTCATCAAAACTTAATAATTCGCGTTAAAATCTGATGAATTCATCCGGTGGTCGAAGTGGATCGACATTTTCAGCCGGATATTCATCGATGTCCCGTGAATTATTTTCGAGGCAAAATTGTCGCAATCCTGCTCACGCCGCCGCTTCTTACAGGCAGCTATTACCGCTCCCGCAGCGGGAACTGTCTTCTCCCGTTTTCTCTCAACTGCCTCCGCCAAGGGGATCGTTAAGGATCACTCCGATCTCAAGCCGGTGGCGGATGAGACTACCGGTCTGCCCCTGTTACGGTTACAGGACGGATTTCGATATCGTTCATTTGGCTGGACCGGCGACGTCATGTCGGATGGTGTGGTCACTCCGGAAGGTCATGACGGGATGGGCGTGATTGCCCAGAACGGAGATATCGTCACCATCTGCCGGAATCACGAAATTAAAGGGTCGCGCACCTTTGGTCCTCCCGAGCTGACCTTCGACCCCAAAGCCGGTGGTGGCTGTGCGAATCTGCAGTTTAACGTCAAGACCGGTGAATGGCTGAAGAGCTGGACGAGCCTGGCGGGAACCGTCCAGAACTGTGCCGGCGGTCCGACACCGTGGGGCAGCTGGCTGTCATGTGAAGAGACCGTGATCGGTCCTCACGAAAGTTTCCGTGACGTGCAGTACGAACACGAGAAACATCACGGCTGGGTATTTGAAGTTCCCGCGGAAGGAACAGCGTCGTTGGAGCCTTTGCAGGCCCTGGGGCGGTTTGTGCATGAAGCACTGGCCATCGATCCCAAAAACGGAATCATCTATGAGACCGAAGACCGCGATACAGCGGGCTTCTATCGTTTCCTGCCCAACGAAAGGGAAGTCCTCTCCAAAGGGGGGACGCTGCAGATGCTGAAAATCAAGGGGCAGGATGATCTCCGCACCGGGGCACAGCGAGGCGTCCGCTATCAGGCTGAGTGGGTTGACATTGCAGATCCGATCCGCCGCAACACACCGGGCAAAAATGACGGTCTCGGCGTCTACTCTCAGGGCAAAGCCCAGGGGGCGACAACTTTCGGTCGTCTGGAAGGTTGCTGGTACGGCGACGGACTGGTCTACTTCAACTGCACGGACGGAGGCGAAGCCAAACTGGGACAGATCTGGGCCTTCTCTCCCGAAGAGCAGACATTGAGCCTCGTGTTCCAGTCGCCTTCGCATGACATTCTGGACAGTCCCGACAACCTGACTGTCAGTCCGCGTGGCGGTCTGGTGCTGTGTGAAGATGCCGACCTGAAACCGTTGCGGCTGCACACACTGAGCCGGAAAGGGCTGCTGCAGACCCTGGCGATCAATAATATTCATCTGCACAAGGGTGAGCATCCCCGACTGATCGGCGATTTTACCGGCGGCGAATGGGCGGGAGCCACTTTCAGTCCCGACGGCGAATGGCTGTTCGTGAATATTCAGGATCCGGGGGTAACCTTCGCGATCACCGGCCCCTGGCATGAACTGGGAGTCTGATACACGCAGGCAGCTGTTAGTCCCCAAATTTGTCTATCCCCTTGTACCGGTCGTGGCACAAGGGGATTTTTTTATGCTTACCAGCGGCATTTCGGGAATTGTCTCTCGGGTGACTTTGTTCTCTCTGCAGAGAGCAGTACACTGAAGTTGCAGCCAAATCGGACAGAAAGATAGTCTAATGCGGCTCAAGCTCCGAAAACGAAATCAGACCTGGAAACTGAACGCCCGTCCCAAGCAATGTCACTGAAAAATTACATCAAGAATGATCTCGAAGTTCGCTTGCGCAGCGGTCAGGAACTGCCGGCTCCGCTGACGCTGGAAGCGCTGTCGGATCATTACCAGGTCAGCTTTTCTCCGGTACGGCTGGCACTCGCGGAACTGGTTGACGCGGGGCTGTTGCAGAAGGGAGCCAACCGTCGTCTGGAGATCAACGAGGGAAAGATCAAACCGTTGAAAAAGGGACAGTCTGCTGCGCTGCCCAAACCCCCGACGGATATGTTCGAACTGATCACGAATGATTTCGTGAAACTGAGTCTGCAGGGCGAGCCGGTTGATATCCGGGAAGAAGCGACTGCGAAACAGTACAAGATCAGCCGATCCTCACTGCGGATTATCCTGAACCGCCTGGCGGGAGCCGGGATTCTGGATCATATTCCCCGCAGGGGCTGGCGGCTGAGACCGTTTCGTCAGGAAGACATGCAGGCGTTTCTGGAAGTGCGCGAACTGCTGGAGCTCAAGGCGCTCGAACTGGCGAAACCACGACTGATCAAAGAGGAACTGCAGCAGATCCTGGACGGAAATGTGATTCCGGAATCAAAAGATGCTGAAGCGTTGATCGATAATAGTCTGCACGCCTACATCATTGAGAAAGCGGGCAATCATTACATCCAGGACTTTTTTCAGCGGCAGGGGAAGTACTATGACATCCTGTTTGACTGGGAAGACCAGGACCGGGAGACGGCCATCGAAACGGTGCGGCAGCATCAGGCCATTCTGCAGGCACTGATTGCAGAGGACTGGAAGACCGCCCGCAAAGCGTTGTCGTATCACATCAAAGATAATCATCCGATTCTGAGTAAGATTGTGAAGCAGTCTTAATTCTGAACTCTTTTTGAGCGTTCGGCGGCGTCTCCGGTTGTATTGCCTGAGGGACTGACTATCCTTACAGTATGCTTTCAGAGTGAAACACGACGCGGGTCCTTTCAGGTCAGAGTCAGATGAGTGAGATTTCTTCCCAGTCAATTCGACAGCAGGTCGATGCGATCTATCAGCGCGAATCGCGGCGGGTGTTCGCGACACTGATCCGACTGCTGGGGGACTTTGATCTGGCAGAAGAAGCCATGCACGATGCCTTTACCGCGGCGGTGGTGCAATGGGAGGAGACGGGTATTCCCGATCAACCTCGGGCCTGGCTGGTTTCCACGGGGCGTTTCAAAGCCATCGACAGTCTTCGCCGTCGGGCTCGTTTCGATGAAGCACAACAGGAAGTCGTACAACGACTGGAAGGCGTTGCCGCACAGAATGCCGACCGCTCTGAGCAGGATGTGGAAGACGACCGACTGCGGCTGATCTTCACCTGCTGTCACCCGGCGATTGCCCCCCAGATGCAGGTGCCGCTGACACTCCGCGAGGTCTGTGGTCTGACGACGGAAGAGATTGCGAGTGCATTTCTGACATCTCCCTCCACGATGGCGCAGCGGATCGTCCGCGGTAAAGCGAAGATCCGGGACGCAAATATTCCGTATGTGATTCCGGAACGATCCGAGTTGCCCGAACGACTGGATGCTGTGCTGACGGTGGTCTACCTGGTGTTTAACGAAGGCTATGCAGCTTCCTCCGGGGATACACTGACCAGGCGGGATCTGTCAGAAGAGGCGATCCGGCTGGGCCGACTGCTCGCGGAACTGCTGGATGATACCGAGGTGATGGGTCTCCTGGCTCTGATGCTGCTGCACGAATCACGGCGGGAGTCCCGGACAACGGCAGAGGGAGATTTGATTCTGCTGGAAGATCAGGATCGAAGTCTCTGGGATCGGGAGAAAATACGTGAGGGAATCGCACTGGTCGAACGCGCAATCGCCTCGGGGGAGGTGGGGAGCTACACGATTCAGGCAGCGATCTCAGCCGTACACGCGGGAGCGCCGAGTGCTGCTGCGACAGACTGGACGCGGATTGTGGAATGGTACGATCTGTTGTTGCAGGCGACACCTTCCCCGATTGTCGAATTGAACCGGGCGGTCGCGGTCGCGATGCAACAGGGGCCTGATGCGGGAGTGGAACTGATCGACGCGATCCTGGCGCGGGGGGAACTGAGTGAATATCACCTGGTCTATGCGGCACGCGCCGATCTCTGTCGTCGGTCGGGACGGGATGCTGAAGCGCGGACCGCTTACGAACAGGCCCTGTCTTTAGTGAATCAGGCTTCGGAGCGGAGGTTCCTGGTAAAACGGCTGCAGGAACTGGACGAGAGCCGCATCGCTCCTGAATGATGGTTAGAGAATGCTTACTGTGGAACTGGTTGTAAAGTGCATTCAGGTAGTGGCTTAGGGCTGTGGATGTCTTGCGGGACAACGGTGTTTGACCCGTTTTTCAAAAAAATAACAGCTGGTTGTCGATTGGGGGGGACGGTCGTTCGACTACTTCATAAACGGGGGCTGGCAGACAGTCTGAGGCTCTCGTCCCTTATCGAAACGACCTTCAGTCACAGGAGAATATGATGAACAGTTCCAGCGTTAAACCAATTCCCGCAGGCATGCACAGTATCACTCCCCATCTGGCTTGTTCGAATGCAGCCGAGGCCATTGAGTTTTATAAAAAGGCTTTTGGCGCCGAGGAACTGATGCGGCTGCCCGGACCGGATGGCAAACTGGTCCATGCCTGTCTGAAGATCGGTGATTCCCAGATCATGCTGGCCGACGTACGCGAAGAATGTGGGATGAAAGGACCGGATGCGCTGGGAGGAACGCCGGTTTCCATTCATTTGCAGGTCGAGGATGTGGATGCGGTCTTCAATCAGGCAATTGAAGCCGGTGCGACTTTGATTATGCCGGTCATGGAGATGTTCTGGGGCGACCGCTACGGCCAGGTGGACGATCCCTTTGGTCATCGCTGGTCTGTGGCGACGCATGTGCGTGATCTGAGTTATGAAGAGATTCAGGCAGGCATGCTGGCGATGTTCGAACAGAATCAGAACGGCTGATACCAGGGCCGTTTTCCATCTCGTTGACAATCAAAAGAGAAGAGCAGCACGATGTCAGATATTCCGAAAATCTCCCCCTTCCTCTGGTTCGACAACAACGCAGAAGAGGCCATCGATTATTACACTTCGATTTTCAAGAACTCGAAACGCTTCGATGTGTCGCGTTACGGCGAAGGGGGACCGGGGCCCGCGGGGTCGGTGATGGTCGCTGCTTTTGAACTGGAAGGCCAGCGGTTTACCGCGTTGAACGGCGGTCCCCTGTTCAAGTTCAACGAAGCCGTTTCGTTCGTGGTGAACTGCGACAGTCAGGACGAGATCGACGAATACTGGGAAAAACTGTCAGCGGGAGGCGAACCGGGCCAGTGTGGCTGGCTCAAAGACCGGTTCGGCCTTTCCTGGCAGATCGTGCCGACAATCCTGCCCGAGTTGATGCAGACGGGAGATGCGGAGAAAACCGGTCGGGTGATGGCGGCATTGATGCAGATGACGAAGCTGGAGATCGATGGGTTGCAACGGGCCTTTGATGGGGCCTGATCGAGATTACTCAAATCGAGTCATTACGATTTACAATACAACCATTTTCAATGAGGGACGACCATGAGATTTGTCTGTCTGGGATATTACGATGAAGCATGGATGGAGGGAAAATCGGAAGCAGAACTTTCAGCTGCGATGGAAGAATGTTTTGCCTACGATGACGAACTCCGGCGGGGAGGCCATTTTCTCGGAGGGCAGGCGCTACAGCATGCCAGCCAGGCGGTGACACTGCGGACCGTGAACGGACAGGTGGATGTGACCGATGGCCCTTTTGCAGAGACTAAGGAACAGATCGGCGGATTGTTGTTTCTGGAAGCCCGGGATCTGAACCATGCGATCGCTCTGATTTCGCGACATCCGGGCATCGGCATGGGACCGTTTGAGATCCGTCCAGTGAATGAAGAGATCAGTGCGCTGATCAAGGAACGGGACGCGGCAATTCAGTAACAGGTAACCGTGCCTCGTAAAGCATTAGTGTCAAGGTTTTGATCGTTCAATCAGGGGAGAGGAAAGATGTTTGAGAAGCCACAGGCAGAACACGAATGGCTGAAGCAGTTGACTGGCAACTGGATTGCAGAGACCGAATGCCAGATGGGGCCGGGAGAGCCGACCTATAATTCGGTCGGTGATGTGAACTGCCGCTCTCTGGAGGGGATGTGGTTCCTGATTGAAGGGGGCGGAGGTGATGAGGAATCCGGTTCCTGGTCGACGCTGATGACGCTGGGATACGATATCAAACTCGGTCAGTATGTCGGTAGTTTTGCGGGGTCGATGATGTCTTGTCTCTGGTCCTACCAGGGAGGTCTGGATGCGACAGGACGTAAACTGACGCTGGACACAGTGGGGCCGAAGTGCGGAAGCGAAGGAACCACGTCTTATAAAGATGCGATCGAAGTGATTGATGAATCCAGGTGGATTCTGACCAGTGAAATGCTGACCGAAGAGGGAGAGTGGCTGCAGATCATGAAGTCGGAACATCGACGGAAAAACTAGTACGGGAGTGAGTGAAGATGAAATATCTGTTGCTGGTCTATGCGACTCCCGATGCCTGGGAGCCGGATGAACGTAAGGTGGCTTTGGGAGAGTCTGTCGACTTGTGTCATACGTTGCACAGCCGGAACCAGTACTGTTCCGCAGCGCCGCTGGAACCGGTCGAGACGGCCGTCAGTGTGCGGGTGCGTGAGGGAGAGGCACTGGTGACCGATGGTCCATTTGCGGAAACCACCGAACACCTGGGAGGCTACTTCCTGGTTGATGTGGATTCGATGGACGCGGCGGTCGAGATCGCCAAACAGATCCCCGGCGCCCGACGGGGAACTGTAGAGGTGCGTCCTCTCGTTGAGGTTCCCAACCTGCCTGCGGGAAAATAGTGTATTATCTGAAGCCGTTCAATCTGAGATCAACGGGGAGTGAAAAGGAATCGTTATGAAATACATGTTGCTGATTTACGGTACGGAAAGCTGCTGGACCGAAGCAGAACGGTCAGCCTGCATGCAGGAATCGATGGAGATCTGCCACGAATTGAACGAGCAGGGTAAATACCTGGCATCGTCGCCTTTGCATCCGGTGTCGACTGCGACCTGTGTGCGGGTACGCGAAGACCGGAAGATGGTAACTGACGGCCCGTTCGCCGAGACGGTAGAGCAACTGGGGGGGTACTATGTGATTGATGTCGACAATCTGGATGAGGCGATTGCGATCGCGGAGCGTTTGCCCCCGGCCAAGAAGGGGACGGTTGAGATTCGACCGATTTTTGAGCTGCCGGAAATTGAAGTGAAACGATAACAGAGTCTGAAATACAGAATACTCAAATAAGACATCAGCAGAGGAGTGGGACAATGAAAGTGATGGTGATGGTCAAAGCGTCAAAGAGTTCAGAAGCGGGCGAAATGCCCAGCGAGGAACTGCTGACCGCGATGGGTAATTTTAACGAAGAACTGGTGAAGGCCGGGATCATGTTGTCGGGGGATGGGCTGCGTCCCAGTTCGGCAGGAGTCCGGATCCGTTTTTCGGGTGCGGAACGAACGGTGATTGACGGGCCGTTTGCGGAGACGAAAGAACTGGTTGCGGGCTACTGGGTCTGGAAGGTGAAGTCGATGGAAGAAGCGATTGAGTGGGCGAAACGCTGTCCGAATCCGATGCCGGAAGAATCGGATCTGGAAATCCGCCCCTTCTTTGAGATGGAAGATTTTGGTGATGCGATGACGCCGGAACTGAAAGAGCAGGAACAGCGCATCGCGGAAGCAGCCGAGAAACTGGATCAGCAGGGTTAAAGAGACTCTGCTCAGATAGAATGAAGATATCATGTCAAAAAAAATCTATGTGAATCTGCCCGTCAGCGATCTGGCCAGATCGATCGCCTTTTATCAGGCCGTGGGCTACTCGATCAACGAAAAATGGACCGATGAGACAGCGGCTTGTGTCGTGATCAGTGAGGATATCCATGCTATGCTGTTGACGCATGCCCGTTTCAGTGATTTCACGCCGAATGAAATCTGTAATGCGAAGCAACAGACCGAAGTGCTGCTCGCGCTTGGCTGCGAGAGTCGGGACGAGGTGGATGAACTGGTGCGCAAGGCTGTTGCCGCGGGGGGGAATACTTATAATGAACCTCAGGACCATGGCTTTATGTACGGACATGGATACCAGGATCCGGATGGACATATCTGGGAAGTCTTTTATATGGATCCTGCAGCCGTTGAGTCGACTTGAATCGCGGCAGTGAGTACGCAGCAGTAAAGATCCTCCTGGCCCTTTCATTTTTCAGATGGGAAATCGACATGAATGAAGCAACTTCACCGCTGGTAAAAACACCTCGCGCTCTGGTCTGGATCGGTCGCCTGCTGGCGCTCCCGGTGGTGTTCCTGTTTGGAATGAGCACCGTGATGAAATTCAAAGGGGGGCCGGAAATGACTGACGGGATGGCCAAACTGGGGCTGCCGGAATCGATGATTTTACCGTTGGCGATTCTGGAACTGGTCTGCCTGGTGCTGTACCTGGTTCCCTGGACTGCGGTGCTGGGAGCGATTCTGTTGACCGGCTACCTGGGAGGTGCGATCTGCACACACTGGCGGGTGGGGGATCCGTTTGTGGTCCAGGCCGGTCTGGGGGTCGTGCTCTGGCTCAGCGTGTACTTGCGTGATCGTCGCCTCTGGCAGTTGATTCCGTTTCGTGGACTTGCGGGATAAGTGCCTCCCGCAAAACACGGACCACGTGGCATAAGCTGATTCAATCGGTGTTCAGGGTGGAGAGATCCTTGAACGGTTTTTTGAATGGCTTGTCGGCGGTGTAGCGGTGTGAGGTCATCCAGGAGAACTCGCGTTTTTTGATATTTGCCGGGTCGGGTTCGGGGAGGATTTCGCCATCGGCTTCCACATACGCGGTTCGCACAACGCGGACCGGTTTGAGCGCGGGGGGCGCGAGTTGATAGTCGGTCCCGCGTGTTAAGAGCAGCCAGCTGTTTTCGCGAAAACCGGAGAGGGTCCGCTCGCGGGCGGCTTGTGTGAGCGCTGTTTTCTGCTCCGCGGTCAACTCTTTATCGGACTGAATCTGTTTCGCCAGTTTCTGGGTCTCCGAGAGATCGAAGCTGATCCAGCCATACGGGGGGAGATAGGCTTCCATCTTACAGTGCGAAGGGGAGTTTTTGGGATAGAGGGCCAGTCCGTAGGTCACGCGGGTCGGGTAGCCTAAGGCGCGTCCCATGGTGGCACAGAGGCCGTGATAATCACTGCAGTGCCCGCGGCGTTGTTCGAAAGCGTGGTTCGCATCGGCCTGGAGGGAGGCATGGATGTGATCGTAGGTCAGATTCCGGTCAATCCAGTTCATCGCGCCAATCAGGCCAGGGCCTTTGTTCTGAAAGCCGGCGTTGATGTTCTGAATCACCTGCTGAAACTGTTCCGGCTGGGCCACGGTCTGCGGCTTCAGATAGGGTTCAAATGAGGAGGGCCACTGTTCGACCCGGGTGACCTGAGCGGGATCCATGTTCCAATGCAGGTTCCACGCGCGGGCTTTGAAGCGATGGGTGATGATCTGGGCGCCGTGGGGATCGTGAAATTCAAAGTAAGCGAAGCGGTTGCCATAGACGGGTTCGTTACTGATTTGGGGAGAAACCTGCTGGGGAAAGGTCGTGAATTCGCTGGCCTCGATTTCCTGGGCCGCATCGGTCTGCGGGACGGGAACCCAGACCTTGAGGACTTTGCAGTGGTAAGGAGGCGTGACGATGACTGAGAATTCGACCTCGTGGTTAACGGGATCACTCTTTTTTACCTGGTAAGGGAGGTCCGCTCGAAGAGACTTCGATTCCGGTTTCTCGGCCTGTGCATGCAGAGAAATGGTCAGTAATGCCAGCAGGAAGTAAGTCGCAATCTTGAGGCGATTCTGGTTCTGAGTCATCCTGTCAGGGCTCCTGGAAAAGAGATCTATGCAAAATTCGCATTAACGTCAGAATGTTAGATTGTAGCGTCTGCGGGTAGCACTGACAACAGTCTGTTTTCCGGAACATGGTGAAGCGAGGGGCATGGATGAGCTGATTCTGAAAAGTCTCGTGACATTTGCAGTGGGATTTTCTAAGGTGGGATCTGTGTTTTACTGAATGCAACCTCAAACCAAGGAGGAGATAAGATGTCGATTAAACGTACCGGCTCTGCCGTCTGGCAGGGGGGAATCAAAGATGGAAAAGGGACCGTGTCGACCGCCAGTGGTGCGCTGCAGGAATTACCCTACAGTTTTTCCACGCGATTTGAAGGAGAACAGGGAACGAACCCTGAGGAACTGATTGGTGCAGCCCATGCCGGCTGTTTCTCGATGGCGCTCTCCAAGATTCTGGGTGACTCGGATCTGAAGGCGGAGCGGCTGGAGACGACAGCGGAGGTTTCGCTGAACCAGGTGGAAGGGGGCTTTGCGATTGAATCCATCCATCTGATACTGAAAGCGAAAGTTCCCGGTGCAGATGCCGCGACCGTGGAAGAGCTGGCTGGGAAGGCGAAAGCCGGTTGTCCGGTTTCCAAACTGTTCAATGCCACGATTACGCTGGATGTGCAGACCGTGGATTAACCTGCATTGACTCATGCCAAACCGGGACTGGAAACGAATCCTTTGACTGCTGCTCGCGCTCACTTCATAATGGGGATTGGTTCTGTCCCGGTTTTTTATTTCTGCTTTTGAGAGGGCTGGCGATGCTGTTACATCTGCGATTGATAACCTGGAGTCTGATCTGTCTGTTAATTCTCTCGAGTGGAGCAGGCCGACCGGTGGTCGCGGAAGAGAAGCAGACGTTGAACGTGCTGTTTATCGGCAACAGCTACACAGCCCGGCACAACCTGGCCCAGGTGGTGAAGCAGATGGCGGAAGCGGGGAATCCGGGACTGACCTTCAAACCGACGACGGTGATTTATGGTGGTCGGCGGCTGAGGGATCACTGGAACCTGGGTTCACAGAATTTTGTGAAGCTGCATTCCCTGACCAAAGCGGAAGAAGAGCAGACAATTGCTGACCTGAAAAAGGCAGCCGCAGATAAAGAGAACCGATACGCGCGTGCCGCTTTGAAACGACATCAGGGTCTGATCAAAGAACTGGATCAACCTCATCCGAAATGGGATGTGGTGGTGTTACAGTCTTATCGGGATGATGTCAGCGGCGACCCTTCATTATATGCTCAGTATGCACCAAAGTTCGCGGCCCTGGCGAAGGAGCAGGGAGCTCGTGTGATTCTGTATGAGACGACGCCCGCGACACAGAATAAAAATCCCCTGCGGACGGCTCCGGAAACAGAGCCGGTAATGAAAAAAGCAAAAGCGATTGCGGCGCTGGCGAAACAGCTCGATGCGAGTGCTGCCCCGATGTCGCTGGTGGGGCTGTATTGTCAGACAGAACGTCCGGATCTGACACTGCGGTTCCTGAATGATGCGCATCTGAATCAGACGATGGCCTATCTGACGGCGTGTGCGATTTATGCAGCCCTGTTCGATAAGAGTCCGGAAGGGCTGCCCGTCGATTCGATTACCGATATCCGGTTCTGGAACAACAAAGATCGGGACAAAGACCGTGACGGCAACCCGATCACGAAAACGTTTTCTGATAAAGACCGTGCCGAATTACAGAAGGTGGCCTGGAAAGGCTATCAGAAGTTCAAGCAACTCCGCGACGGCAAGGCTGCCAACTGAACCGGGCCGTGCTGCCCTCCCTCCTGAATATGACTTACCCCTGTTAAAGGTTTCCCTCCATGTTGTTTGTTTCCCGCTGCCTGATGTTATGTTGTCTGTGTCTGCTGTCGCTGGTTTCTGCTGCTCATGCGGGCGATGGTCTGCAGGTCGGCGTGGCGGAGACGGACATCACGCCTCCCGTCGGTTTCCCGATGGCCGGCTATTATCATGAGCGACTGGCGGAAGGGAAGATCGATCCGCTGCAGGCAAAAGCGATAGTGTTTCGGGAAGGGGACACAGCCGGTGCGCTGGTGGTGTGTGATCTGATCGGCGTGGCCACGGATCTTTCGAAAGAGGTGCGTCGGCTGGCTGCTGAAAAAACGGGGATCCCGGCTGAGAATATCGTGCTGGCGGCGACTCATTCGCACACGGCCCCCGATTACATGAAGGAACTCTATCTCTACCTGGGGAAAGAGAAGCAGCAGCCGTTGCGGGCCGAGTACATTCAAAAACTGATCAACGGTCCGGTGGAGGCGATCGTGGCGGCCAATCAGGCTGCGAAACCGGCGCAGCTGGAAACGGGGGCGGCTGTGCAGAAGACGCCGGTGGCTTTCAACAGACGCTTCGTGATGAAGGACGGGAGTGTGAAGACCTGGCAGTCGTTGAAGAATCCGAATGTGATCCGGGCCGCTGGTCCGATTGATCCACGGATTGAGCTGCTGGCGATCAAGAATGCGAAAGATGGTTCTTACGAAGGAGTGCTGAGTAACTTCGCCTTGCACCTGGATACGGTGGGCGGGACCCGCTGGAGTGCCGACTATCCGTTCTTTATTCAGGAGACATTGCGGGAGACGCTCGGTAAAGATGTGATTTCGATTTTTGGAACCGGCTGCTGCGGTGATATCAATCATTCCAATCCAGCGTCACCGGTACGGAACAAGGTGGACTTTATCGGGACTTCGCTGGGGGAAACGATCACAGCGGAGCTGACGAAACTGGAGCCAGTGAAAGGGACTGGTCTGACGGTACAGTCGCAGGTGGTGGATCTGCCTTTGCAGGATGCCTCGCAGCCGGAAGTGAAACGTTCGATTGAACTGTTGAAGGTGGCGCGTGCCGGGGGGAAGGTGGATTTCTTCGAGCATGTGACCGCGTATAAGAAGATGATTCTGGACCAGATGCGGCACAAAAAACCTTATGCGGAAACTGATCAGCATATTACTTGGGGCTTGAGCCGATCGCTGGCGGGCATTGGTGAAACACTGCCCGTGGATGTCACCGTGATGACCATCGGCGAGGATGTGGCGATCGTCTGTCTGCCGGGCGAGGTGTTCGTGGAGCTGGGGCTGGCGATCAAGCAGGCCTCTCCATTTAAGACAACGATTATCGTCGAACTGTCGAACGCGGTGGAGACGATTTACATTCCGCACCGGGCTGCGTATGCCGGGGGGAGTTATGAAGTGACGAACTCCAATCTGCTGCCCGGTAGTGGTGAGATGCTGGTGGAGGCGTCACTGCGGCTGTTACGTCAGGCGGCGACTGAGAAACGGGCGGACTGAGTTCGGTTCGTGGAATTCAATTCAAGGGCGAGGTTGGAGCGATGAAACGTTTTTTCCTGTGTGCTGCGCTCATGCTGCTGGTAGTGACGTCTGGATCTCTGAGAGTCCGGGCGGCGGACCAGCCGGTTTCGATTCTGGCACAACGCATTAGTGGGCACATTCATCCTTCGATCTGCCAGGCCGATGATGGAACGCTGATCGTGGTGTTCAAGGGGGAGAATGTGCTGCTCTGCTCGCGTTCTACGGATGAGGGCGCGACGTGGTCCAAGCCGGAACCGATCCCGGCGTCTGCGAAACGGCCCGAAGTCATTCGTGCGGTTCAGAAGTTCGAAGTCTATCCCGGCACGGCAGACACATTGCCCGATGGCCGGATTCTGGTGACCTGGAATTACATCGCCGACGATAAAGCCCGCGATGGTTATTACGAGCGGGCCCTGCTGTATGTGATCAGCGCCGATCAGGGGAAGACGTGGAGTGATCAGCGGTTGATCGGCCCGGTGGACGGGATGCATCTGGGGGCGGTGCGACATAATGTGCTCCCCTGGAGCGAGGGCCAGTGGTTACTGCCTTTGCGGACCGGGGTGCCGCGCGTCTTTGATCCGCAGACGGGGAAGCTCACAGCGTTTCCGCTGGTGGGCCCCGACGGCAAACAGCATGAGTTTCAGCAGATCGTACGTTTGCAGGACGGTGGTCTGCTGGCAATGGGACCGGTGTTGCTACATTCGAATGATCAGGGAAAGCAGTGGAAACAGATCGCTGGCTTTCCCGCGGTTCCCGATCAGCGGGATAATGCGGAGGGGCGTTTCCTGACGGTGCTGACTGACGGGAGAGTGCTGGTGACCTGGGGCCGGGGGCACAACAATCGGGGGCTGTCTTATAACCTGTCGCTGGATGACGGGCAGACGTGGGACGCGAAGCGGACGGTCGTGCTGCTGCCGGAGACGCCGGTAACGGCCCGCTATTATTCTGCGCGGACCATTCAACTGGATGACAGGCATGTGGGAACGGTGTTTATGAACCGGGACGGCGTGCATTTTCTCAAAGTCCCGCTGTCCCGTCTGCAGGGATCTGAGGGGACTTGAGCGCCGAACCGCAGTCCCGCCTGAGCTGTCTTATTCAAGTGGGCTTTCTGTGCAGGTAACGGTAGTCAGAAGCCCGGCATGTTTCCAGATCAACAGTTTCGGAAGGGAGAGTGGCGATGAAAATCCGGCGGGCGGAATTAGCGGATCTGGAGGCGATGACCGAGATTTATAATGAAGCGATTCTGACATCGACGGCGACCTTTGATCTGGAGCCGCAAACACGCGAGGAGCGGTTGCCCTGGTTTGAGTCGCATGATGAACGCTTTCCGATTCTGGTGGCGGAGTGCGACGGAGAAATCGCGGGCTGGGCCTGTCTGTCCCGCTGGCGGACCCGCAAGGCATATGAGCGGACTGCGGAAACCTCTTTCTACGTGAAGGGGACGCAGCGCGGGAAAGGGATCGGGCGACAGTTGAAGCAGGCGGTTATCGATGAAGCGCGGCGACTGAATTTTCACACGTTGATCGCAGGCGTGTCACAGGGGAATGAAATCAGCCTGCATCTGAATAAAAGCTTCGGCTTTGAAGAGGTCGGCACGTTCCGCGAAGTGGGCTATAAATTCGACCAATGGCTGGACGTAACTTATCTGCAGTTGATGCTGGATTGACAACGAAAGTGGTTCGAATTTCACTGAATCTGTATGTGATGGAACCATGAATTTATGAGATATGCAGGAAAAAACTAACAGGGAAGGGAACGTGACGACTCTCTGGATCTTTGATAATTGATGCGATAGAGTGACTGCCCGGACATATCAAAAGCAGGACTCATTATCGCGCGAGAAAATCTGTGAGTGGCACTCCATCAGAACGGTCTGCGTCTACATTGAAACTGGCAACCCTGTTGTTCTTTTCCGGCGCGTGCGCGTTGATTTATCAGGTGATCTGGATCCGGGAGTTGCGTCTGATTTTCGGCGCGACCACGTTAGCCTCTTCCGCTGTGCTGGCTATTTTTATGGGAGGCCTGGGACTGGGGAACGCCCTGTTGGGAAAACGGTCTGACCAGTTCACTCGGCCGGTTCGCTTTTATGCCCTGCTCGAACTGGCGATCGCTGTCAGCGTGGCACTCAGTCCTTTTCTGATTGACCTGACCCGGTATGCCTATGTGCGTGCTGGCGGGCAATCGACGATGGGAGTTGAGGTGGCCACGATCGTCCGGCTGCTGGCGGCGACAGCCATTCTGATCCTGCCGACCATTTTCATGGGGGGGACCCTGCCGGCTGCTGCCCGCGCCGTGACCAGTCAACTGGATGCCAAGCGCAGAAACCTGGCTTGCATTTACGGGATCAACACTCTGGGGGCTGTGCTTGGGGCAGGACTGGCCAATTTTATGCTCCTGGAATTGTTGGGCAATCGCGTTTTGCTCTGGTTGGCGTGCCTGGTCAATCTGCTGCTGGCGGCGATCTCCTTCTGGTATTCCTGGCAGCTGGTAGCAGGCAATCAACAACAGGCAGCGGATACGTCAGTCTCTCCCCAGATCATGACAGAGTCTGAAGCTGCAGTGCAACGAACCAGGCCCCATGCGGTTCTATTGTATTTCACCGCTGCGGTCGTCGGGTTTGTATTTTTCCAGATGGAGATTGTCTGGTATCGCATGCTGGGGCCTTTGCTGGGCGGGACGACTTATACCTTCGGGCTGATTCTCTGTATTGTGCTGCTGGGGATCGGCATCGGCGGGCTGCTGTATCATCTGATTGGTCGCTGGATCACTCCCTCGTATCAGCTCCTGGTGACGACCTGCACCCTGGAAGCGATCTGCATTGCGGTTCCGTTCTGGTTAGGCGATCGCATCGCGATGTGGGTATTACAGCAGCAACAGTCTGCCTTCTCTTCGTTTGCAGAACAGGTCTGGAGCTGGTTTGAGGTCGGCTCCCTGGTGGTGCTGCCTGTGGCGCTTGTTTCCGGTTTTCAGTTTCCTGTGCTGATCGCGCTGGCAGGGAGCGGACAACAGGATGTGGGCAAGCATGTCGGCTGGACCTTCGCGGCCAATACCTGCGGTGCGATATGTGGTGCCATCGCAGGTGGCTTCTTTTTACTGCCGGCATTGAACGCCATCGGTGTTTGGCGCCTGTCTGTGCTGATGCTGCTTGTACTGGGGCTGACCATCGTCTGTGTCTCCCGCTTGTGGCAGGTTTCGCGCTTCGGTATCTCGCTGGCATCCAGCCTGGCTCTGCTGGCGCTCCTGGGAGTAGTGCAACAGGGGCCGACGGCCGCCTGGCGACATTCCGGGATCGGAGCGGGACGCGCAGAACTGGAAGACGGGAGCCGGAATGCCGAGCAGAATTTTATCAACACCAAACGCAGGCAACTGTTATGGGAGACCGAGGGGGTGGAGTCCAGTATCGGGATCACTGCGACCGACAGCCTGTCCTTTATCGTTAATGGAAAGAGTGACGGAAATGCTTACACGGA
Organism: Gimesia chilikensis; assembly: GCF_007744075.1. NCBI lineage: Bacteria > Pseudomonadati > Planctomycetota > Planctomycetia > Planctomycetales > Planctomycetaceae > Gimesia > Gimesia chilikensis. The sequence goes on from NZ_CP036266.1 coordinate 1,770,273, forward strand.
CGCCGGTACACAGATGGGGCTGGGGCTGCTGGGACCCGTTTTAAAATCAGACTTGAAAACCGGTCTGGTGATCGGGCTGGGCACGGGCGAAACCGTGGGCTGGTTGGCTGATGCGATTTCCGGACCGGTTGATGTTGTGGAACTGGAGCCCGGTGTGCTCGACATGGCGCGGCGCTGTGAATCGATGAATCGTCGGGTGCTGTCCCAACCGGATGTGCACATCTATCATAATGATGCGCGGGAATTCCTGCTGACTTCTGCGGCGGAATACGACATTATCATTTCGGAACCCTCGAATCCTTATCGGGCAGGCATTGCCAATCTTTATACCAGGGAATTTTACGCCTCGGCGGCTGACAGGCTTGCGGAGGAGGGATTATTCCTGCAGTGGCTGCAGGGATATGAGGTTGATGATCAGACGGTGGCGACGGTTCTCAAAACGATGCGATCCGTATTTCCGACGGTTGAGATCTGGAGAACCCGCGCCCGAGATATGGTTCTCGTTTGCAGTCCAGCGCCTCGTCCGCTGGATTATGATGTAGACTCGCTCCAGCAGAGTTTGAATAACCCGGTGATCAGGGAGGGGCTGAAGCTCGCCTGGCGGGCCAAGGATGTGTCGGGGATTCTGGCACATTATGTTTGTGACAATCAGACGATCCAACTGTTTCTGGATCAGAACCCGTCGCTGATCAATACCGATGATCGTAACCTGCTCGAATACGCGTTCGCGAGTTCCGTAGGACGCGTATCGCGATTCTCTACGCAACGTCTGCAGGAACTGGCCGTTCAATCAGGGGATACGCGTCCCCGGGAGGCATCCTCCACCACTCCTGAGGCGATCGCCAGACGTCGCCTGGCAATGCACTTTCACCTGGGAGGGGCCATGCCGGAACTGGCCCAGGCCTCTCGTATCGAACAGGGCATTGGTTTGGCATACCAGTTTTACCTCGATCAGAATTACAGGCAGGCAGCGGAGTTGTTCGGGGAGGTGGGGGTTGACGAGAACTGTCCTGTCGAAAGAGTGGTTTATGCCCATGCCTGTGCTGAGGCGGGAGTCCCGATTTCGGCAGACCTCTCAGACAAGCTGAAGACCGGCAATGCTGCAGAGCAGGCCGCTGTCCAGGCCATCGCGTTCTTGAAGCAGGGGGATCGAGCAGAGGGGAGTACCACGTTGCTGCAGGCATTTACGTTAATGAAGTCGAATCCGTGGGGCCTGGAGCGGATTTATGATTCTCTGCTGCGACACGCCCTGGCACTCGCAACCTCAGACAATCGCCTGGCGGGACCGATTTTTGAAAATATCAGCGAACCATTTGCCATGTATCGACTCGAAGATAAAAGGAAACTGGTGCGGTTCCTGGTCGCTGAGATCATGGGGACGAAACAGATTGCGGAATCACTCGAAGAAATCGAGCCCAATGTCCCCTGGAAGGACTGGCTGCTGAGAAAGAGACAGTCCGTGTATCGTGAACTCAATCACGATCTGTCGGAGAAAGCCCAAGCCGATCTCCAGCAGTTTCTGGGGTGGGCCACGAGTCCCTGAACCGTGCGCGGTCAGTTGATAACAATATCAGTGCCTGGAAATCTGCTGATACCAGTCGAGGAAGAGGTCGGGCCATTTGGCGGGGGGGAAGCCGTGTTTGACGCGCTGGGGGATCAGATTGCCGACGCCGTGGGCGCCGACGTCGAAGACCGCCAGTTTGACGGGGACGTTTAACTTCTGGAGGTCGGCTGCGATTTCACGGGGTAGTTCGATCGGGGCGCCTCCCTTGATGCCGTCATTGGTGGCATGGACGAGGAAGACCGGCGGCGTATTCCTGGAAAATTGAAAGGGTGATTTTTTCTGGCGCCAGTGCCAGGTGGCCAGGCCGATGGCGAAGTCGGGGCGACTGCTTTCGCGGTCGATGGGATCGGTGGCGTCGGGAGTGCCGGCATCGAAGTTCGCTGCCAGGTTCATCGCCAGGTTACCGCCTGCAGAGTAACCGGCGATACCGATCTGCTGCGGGTTGATGTTCCATGCTTTGGCACGGTGCCGCACCAGGCGGACGGCCCGCTTCGCATCGAGCAGAGTCAGAGCCTGAATTTCGGAGTTCGTCCCCTTGAAAGGGGGACGGGTCCGGTATTTCAGACCGATGATGGTGACGCCTTTCGGATTGAAGACGTCAGCCGCGTAGATGACGTGCGTTTTCCAGTCCAGTGAACCGTAGCCTCCGCCGGCACAGACGATGATAGCCATCCCTGTATTCCTGTCAGGATCCGGCGAAAAGACTGCAATTTCGGGACGCGTGACATTGGTGAATTTGCCTCGCGGATCGAAAATCTCGGCGGGGGCACCTGATTGAAACTGAGGCGGTTCGTCCTGCCAGAGGGGGACAACCAGATCGGGTTTACGGAGTGGGGGAGCAGGTTCTGCCTGCAGATCCAGACCAATGAGGCAGATAACGGTCTGGATGAGCAGCAGTGATCTGGTTATTTGCATGGTCTGGTCCCTCAACGATTGATCATTTTCATGGCCGCTTCGGGGTAGCGTTCGCCTAAGACATCGATCTCAGCGAGGGCGCTGTCGATTTCGGCGAGATCGCCGGCTGTAAGTTCGATGTCTGCAGCAGCGATGTTCTCCTCAAGGCGGTGCAATTTAGTTGTGCCCGGGATGGGGACGATCCACGGTTTTTGAACCAGGATCCAGGCCAGGGCGATTTGAGCCGGCGTGGCCTGTTTCCGCTGGGCGATCTGGCCCAGCAGGTCGACGAGCGCCAGATTCACTTTGCGGTTTTCTTCGGCGAAGCGGGGGACCTTGTTGCGGAAGTCACCGCTGTCGAAGGTGGTCGATTCGTCGATCTTGCCGGTGAGGAAGCCTTTGCCCAGGGGGCTGAAGGGGACGAAGCCGATGCCCAGTTCTTCGAGAGTGGGGAGGATGGCTTCTTCGGGTTCGCGCCACCAGAGGGAGTATTCGCTCTGCAGGGCGGCGACCGGCTGGACGGCGTGGGCGCGACGGATGACATCGACGCCTGCTTCCGAGAGACCGAAGTGTTTGACTTTGCCTTCAGCGATGAGTTCCCTGACGGTGCCGGCGACGTCTTCGATGGGGACTTCCGGATCGACGCGGTGCTGATAGAGCAGGTCGATGTAGTCGGTCTGCAGCCGTTTGAGGGAGGCTTCGACGACGTCTCGAATGTGTGCGGGGCGGCTGTCGAGGCCGGTCTGTACGCCCTGGTCATCAATGGCGAAGCCGAACTTGGTGGCGATGACGACCTGTTCGCGGACGGGGGAAAGGGCCTTGCCGAGGAGTTCCTCGTTGGTGAAGGCGCCGTAGACTTCGGCGGTGTCGAAGAAGGTGACGCCTTTATCGACGGCGGCTCGCAGCAGGTCGATGCCGTCCTGGTCTTCGACGGCGGGACCGTAGCCAAAGCTGAGGCCCATGCAGCCCAGTCCCAGGGCGGAGACTTCAAGATTACTGCCGAGTGTGCGTTTCTGCATTGTATAAACTTTCGATAATTGAATTCGTTTGATTTTGGGGCGCGTTGTGAGTTTCACTACAGGATGATGTCTGTTACTCAGTCACTCATTCTAACAGCTTTGCAATGTCAGTCTAAGGGAACGGAACTGATCGGCTGGAATTTCTGTCACTGTTGTTACAGGAAGTGGGATCTATTGGATAACTGATGATGCGGGATGTCTGAGTCGTCACTTATTCGTTTGGTAGATCATCCAGAGGCAGTTTGTGGACGTAAATCAACTGAGTGGGCCCAGAGACAAACAGGTATCTTCCTGAAGGATCGATGTCGAAGATGATGGGGGCATGTTTGGCTGATAGGGCAACTTGAATTTCAGCACGGGGACGATTCCAGTCAGGGTTGCGGATCTGGATCATCCCGTCTGTTCCGGCGGAGACCAGAGTCTGACCATCGGGCGTATATTTCAGTGAGGTGACGGTACCGGAGTGAGCCTTGAAGTCTCGCAGTGACTCACCCGTTTCAGTGTCTGTGTAACTGATGATCCCCTTTTCGTCACCGATGGCGAGAGTCTTTCCATCAGGCGAAAAAGTGATGCTGCGTGCTTTGTTACTGGTCTTCCATGATGTACGCTTTCTGCCTGAAGGAATGTGCCAGAGGATTGCCTTCTGGTCGGCTCCGACTGCTGCCAGCAGACTGCCATCGTTGCTCACTGCCAGGGCGTAGGCTTGCAGAGAACTGAAACGGTAAATGACTTCCCCAGTGTGTGCGTCCCACTGACAGATATCCTGCTGACCTTTGATCTGACCAAAGAGCGAGTCTCCCCGGGGAGAATAGACGAGACAGGTTAGCTCATTGGGCAGGCTGAACAACTCCTGATCGTCATTGATATTTCTGACTGAGAGAGTGGTACCCGCGACGGCGAAGCTGTTTCCGTCCGGATTGATTGCCAGATGCTTCCACGGCGAGTGACTCTGATCAAGCAGCTGTGGCTGTTCCGGATGCTTCAGGTCCCAGCGCAGGAGTCTGCGATCGGCGCCCAGGGAGAGCAGGGTCCTGCTGTCCTGAGCCAGAGCGAGCCCCTGAACCGCGGCGTGATGTCCCGGTATTTGTGTTTCCGTCTTTTGTTGCCAGCTCTCCGTATCGTAGAGGCAGACCGCTCCGGATCGGAAACCGACGGCCAGAGTTTTTCCATCGGGACTGAATGTGGCAAACTGTCTTCCGACAAAGGCGATATCCGTGTTGTCTCGTATGAGGGGCCCCGTCGATTTGCCATCCGGTACACTAAATATTTCGATGCCCCTGTGAGGAGATCCGGCGGCCAGCCATTTACCTGAAGGGTCAAAGTCCAGGCTGTAAGCGTGAGGGCCAAACTTATCATACTTGCCTGTAGCCAGGTTCCAGAGTCTTATTTCCGCGGCCCCGGATGTTGCCAGGTATTTGTTATCGGCGCTGAATGCCAGACCCGTCGTAGCCGGCCTGTGAGCCTTGAACTGGTGAAGACGTGTTTTCTGTTCTGTATCGTAGACACTGACCAGATTATCTTCCGAGTAATCAAGCCAGCTGACTGCCAGCAATTTTCCATTCGGGCTGAATTTGATCTGCCACGGCTTGCGATGTTCTTCGCTGGGGAGTTCCTCGAATTTGTCCCATTGCCCCCATTTAAAGAGGCGAACCTTCCCGTGCATGCCGACCGCAGCCAGAAAGCGGCCATCCGGACTGATTGCGACATGCATCCACATCAGGCCCAGCTTCAATACTTGCGGTTTTTGTTGTTCATCGAGGGGCCAGAGAGTGACTTTGCCCAGACGTTCGGAAACAGCCAGTGTTTTACTGTCAGGTGTAAAACTCAGGGATGTGGGCCAGACATCATCTGTTTTCAAGATGCGCTGGACGGCGCCTGTGCTGGCGTCGCGTAAAAAAATAGTTCCATTCTGTTCGGCTGAGGCAAGCCATTTTCCATCCGGACTGTAGGACAGCCAGTAAATGTTTACCTCGTGAATCGGGCCGGGCCTGCCCAGAGCTGCGACTAATGTTGCTGGCGCTGACTCTGGATTGCCGTTACCGGCGAGGGTGAGTATCTCCCAGGGGATGCTGTCTCGTTTCAGTTGTGTGAGGACCGGAGCAGCAGGAGAGGGCTGCTCCTGCTGCGGTGCAATCGGTGTGTGTGGCTCCTCCGGCTGTGATGGTTTTACCGCAGTCGTTTCCTGACTGACACGCACTACCTGTCTACCATTTTTCGTTACATTGACCAGTTCCTGACGGACCAGTTTTCCCGCTTTGTGAGCGCGTAGTTCGTACTGGCCGGGAGTCAGTCGGATTTCATTGGCACCAGCGCCTGTGATGACCATTTCTGTGCCATTCAAGGTGATGTTCACACTCGGGTCATCCACTTCCACAACCAGTGTGCCCTGGGGATAAAACAGATGAATCACGGTACTGCTGAAACTGGTGATGCCAGATGATTCGCTGAGTCCCAGGCCGGTCAGCAGGACGAGTATCACGGCGACAGCTGTGATCCAACTCCGTTTAGCGGGGGGACGGACCATTGATTGAGTCGGCTCGATGATGGTAATCCCCGTTCCCCCGCGCTGGTAGTCTTCCAGGCAACGTTCGAGTAGATCATGGATTTCCTGTGCTGAGGCAAAACGCTGTGAGGGATCTTTCGCATGCAGTCTGTTGATGAGAGAGATGAGGCCGTCGGGGACTTCGGGGATGATCTCGCTGATCGGCCGTGGTTCATCTTCCACGACTCGCTTCAAGACTGCCAGTGTCGACCTGGCGCGAAAAGGCGGCCGACCACAGCAGATGTAGTAGAGTACGCTGCCGAAACTGAACAGATCGGAGCGATGGTCGATACGTTGTCCCTGGGCCTGTTCCGGAGACATGTAGAGCGGTGTTCCGGCAATGACGCCGCTTTGTGTCATGCTGGCATCATCGGCCGTACGGGCCAGCCCGAAATCCGTGAGTTTGAGCAGACTGGTTCCTTTGTCGATCAGGATGTTGGCTGGTTTGATGTCGCGATGAATGAGGCCTTTCTGGTGGGCTGCCATCAGACCATCGGACATCTGAAGAGCGATGCGAAAGACCTCGGGGATGTCGAGCGGTCCCGTGCGGTTAATCTTCTGCTGTAAGGTTTCGCCATCGATGAATTCCATGACCAGGAAGGGGAGTGGTCTGGATTCGATGGCGTGAATCCGGACTACATTTTCATGATTGAGTGCTGCTGTGGCACGGGCTTCGCGGAGGAAGCGTTTGCGGGCCGGAGATGTTGTGGCGAGTTCCGGGGCCATGACTTTGATGGCGACGATCCGTTCCAATTTGGGATCGAAGGCTTTAAGTACAATGCCGCATCCCCCTCGCCCGATCACCTCTCGAATTTCATACTGGCCAAGGCGACCGAGTGAGTCAGTGACAGTTGAATTTTCCAGAAATGAGAGATCAATTTCGTCAGGGGCGTTGTGGGGCATATCGCTGGTTTGTTCGTCAGCCAGCTGTTTCAGGATGGGAGTTTCCAGAAACTCGCCTGGCTTTTCATAAGCTGCGAGCAGTTCCTCCACCTGCTTGCGTAACGATTTATTACTGGCGCAAGCATCCCGAATGTACTCCTTACGCTTTGCGGGATCGGTGATCTCCAGTGCTGCCAGAAAGATTGATCGCTCATTCATGTTGCTTTGCTCAGACTGATACCCTGGTTTCAGATAAGGATACAGCGCACATCCTTGGATTCTGTGATGCTCTGCCTATTCAAATTCGGTACAGGTATAGGTCCTTGAAAAGACCTCCGGTTAACAGTGCGTAAACGGAGGTCGGGTATCGTCAGGTTTTTTTAAAACTTTTTGCTGTTTGCGAGTCCGCCCTCGATTTCCCGTCGCAACCAGGCTCGAGCAAACGCCCAGTGACGCCCTGCGGTACTGGGTGAAATTCCCAGGACCTCTGCAGCTTCAGTAGTTGTAAGTCCTGCGAAATAAGTGAGTTGTACCAGTTCGGCTATATCGGGGTACTCGTGGGAGAGTTTCTGCAGGGCTTCATCGAGGGCCAGTAAATCTTCCAGCGGCTCGGGCAGTTCAGGCGGCAGCTGTTCATGAAATTCCTGTCGCTGAAATTCGCCACCACGTTTCAGACTGCGTTTGCGACGTGCATTCTCAATCAGTATGCGGCGAATCGCGATAGCCGCTGCACCGAAGAAATGCCCCCGGCTGTTCCATTGCTCGGGACTCGATCCGCCTAGAAGTCGTAAATAAGCCTCATGGACGAGCGCCGTGGGTTGGAGAGTCTGCCCGGGCTGTTCGTGGGCCAGGTGGTTTGCTGCGAGCTTGCGAAGTTCATCATAGACGATTGGCAGCAGACGATCGGCTGCCTGGGAATCCCCCGAGTCTATGGCCTGTAGAATCTCTGTGAATTCAGTCATGACAGATGCTTTATTCAATCTCTCCATGAGGGGCAGCGCATGCAAAGCTATTATGATTTAATTCTACTTCTGTGGACAAACGAACGCCAGAGTCGATTCGTAAATGCAGTCTGGTTTTCAGATCTTGAGGGTTCCCGCTGCAGATGAATTCAGTGCGACAGGTTCATCTCGGAGCGACGGAGGCCATTGGATAAAATCCGCAGTCAACCGTAAGCCAGTGAGTCGCGAGTGGCTGAGACTGGTGCTCCTTGCTGAAGAAGATTTTGAGGAAGGGCGCGGGGAGGTCAAGTGGGATTTTGCTTTGTGTTTTCTGTGAATGCCTCTGAGGTTCCTACGAGTTTGTTTGAATGTGCTCTGAATATGCTCCGAAATGATTTGAAAATGTACGAGATAAAACGAACCGGTCCAGAATGTTCCGCTGAACAACTGGAAAAATCGACGGCGATTCAGGTGATGCTGAGTGACTTGTGCGCGGTGTTTCGGTGCACGCATCATCCGCCTCGCGCGCGAAGCACAATTACACAACAATACGATTCGGAAAGTGCGGATCAAGTTCAGTCTGTTCAGACAATGGTGGCAGATGAGAGCTCTCAAAGTACACGCGAATAGAGTGGCCCGGGATGGTCTGTTAGAAATAACATGTGCGTTTGGTGAGGATTTCGTGAGGGGATGATGAAGATTGGGGCTGTTCGAGAGAAGAAGATACAGCAGCTTGATTGGCTGATTCGTCACTGTTACGATCGCGCGGCAGGCGCGGTCGGATGCCTGCGATTGCCGTTTCAACGAAGTTCTCTTTTCAGGTCTGTCTCTATGAAAGCTGTCTGTTTCTGTCTTGCTCTGTTAATGATTCCCGGTTCGCTGTGGGCCGATGAACATCACGTGTTTGCCCACCGCGGTGCGAGCGGTTATCTACCGGAGCACAGCCTGCCTGCGAAAGCGATGGCTTATGCCCAGGGAGCGGATTTCCTGGAGCAGGATGTTGTGCTCACGAAGGATAATGTGCCGCTGGTGTTGCACGATACTCATCTGGATGGGATTACGAATGTGGCCGATAAGTTTCCGGAACGGAAGCGAGAAGACGGACGTTACTATGCCATCGATTTCACGCTGGCCGAGATTAAGCAGCTCAACGCCACCCAGCGTTTCAAACGCAAGACCGGCAAGCCTGTCTATGCAGAGCGGTTTCCCTTGGACGGGTATACTTATCAACTGCATACGCTGGAGGAAGAGATTCGTTTCATCCAGGGTCTGAATTTGAGTACGGGCAGGAATGTGGGGCTGTTCACCGAAGTCAAGAAGCCGAGCTTTCATCAGCAAGAGGGGCGTGATATCGCGAAAGCGGTGTTTGATGTACTGACCCGCTACGGCTATGGGACGGATGAAAAATCTGCCTGCTGGGTTCAGTGTTTTGAACTGGGGACCCTGAAACGGTTCCGTAAGGAGTTCGGCTGGAAGGGGCACCTGATGATGATCTATTCCGGCGGCAAGCCCGGGCCGGATGGTTCTGATTACGATGCACTGGCCACGGCGGCAGGTCTCAAACAATTGTCGGAAACAGTAGATGGCGTTTTTCCGAATCTGCCAAGGGTGGTGACCTGGGACAAGAGTGGGGAGGCAAAGTGTAGCGATTTCACAAAGGAAGCTCACGCTGCGGGGCTGCGTGTGGTGACGGGGGTTGTCAGAAGCGATGATCTGCCGAAAAACTGTCCCTCGGTGGCGGCGCTGCATGAGGCGTTATTCAACCAGGCCGACGTGGACGATGTCTGCACGGACTTTCCTGATCTGAGTGTGCAGTGGTTGAAAGCACAGCAGGCTGATTGAGGTAGGGCATTGTTCCTGTTGACGCGGTGGTGCGCCTGCCTATAAAGAACAACAGCCGGGCGGAATTGACCGCAGCCGGCTGTTGTGTGAGTTGTCAATCGCGATAGAGCGGCGGCGAAAGCCTGTCTTCGTTGCCCAGATCAATTCATTGTTCGATGGATTGGCAGGTTCAGGGATTGAAAGCAACTGAACCATCTGGATCAATTTTTACAACGGTCTTGGATGAAAAAGGACCGTACTCATGTCCTTCAATAATGATACCACTATTCGTTAATTCATAGGTTGCGCCTCCAGGCAGTTCAACAAAATGAGTTCCACCGTCGTTTGTTGACTCCTTTATAGCTCGACCAGGGAAAAAATACAGCACCCCGTTTTTCATAACTGCACTATCGGCGAGGCCAGTTGACTCTGATGGAGAGCCATTGACCAGAAAAGTTCCATCTGGTTTAAACAGTACCTCGTCGCCAGCATTGACTTCGCCATAGCTCTTGCCCATGACAACCAGTTGATGATTCCTCAATTCACCCCATATGCCTTCAATTTCGAATACCGCTCCATTTTCCAACTCCTCAGCTTTGCTTACGGTTAAATTGGCAGGTACCAGGAACTTGATATTGCTCAGTGTGATTTGCTGTGTATTCTGCCTCTCTCGGGTGTTACAAGCCGAAAGAAAAACTGAGCAGGAGATGGACATGACTAACAGACGAAATGGATTCATATTTTTACCTTTCACGAGCATTGGACGGAGGATCGTGAATAGCAGTCGTGAGGCACTCACTCCGATACGTTTCGGAGTCATACATACCTGCGTCTGTCACTGTTCATTGTGAGGGTTTCGCGTTCTTCTGACAAAGGAATTATCCTATTCTGCCAAATCGTTCTCTCAAGCTTTAGCAGCGGGGTACTATTTTGAAAAAAATGAAGCTTAATTCAGATATCGGTTGTTATAAATTCAATGCCAGGAATCAAAGGCACTTTTCAAATCAGAGGGAATCAAGATCAGATCGGATGAATACGTAAAAAAAGCTCAGCGCCAGAACGACGTTGAGCTTTTTATGAAACGAAGTCGGGACGACAGGATTTGAACCTGCGACCTCTACACCCCCAGTGTAGCGCGCTACCAGGCTGCGCTACGTCCCGATGTTGTTTTCGACGGTCGGCATAGGGCTCGACAATCGATAACTTAATAGTGATGAGCACTTTATCGCACGACCGCGCGAGAAATTCAAGATAACCGGGGCACTTCCCCGGCTTTGTCTCAAAAAAAATTGCCGATATTCGCTAAAAGTGCGATTCAACGGGCCTGCTGACTGTTTAGAAACAGAGTCGAGGGGCGAGGTTCGTGGATTTCGATTATTTTACTATCGAAACTGTGTTTCTGTAAGTGTCATTAAAATAATGGTTTACGGGGAATGCCTTTGTCAGGAACTGTTAAAATTTGTCTTGGCAGGATTGGGGAAGAAAAGTAGAATCCCGCTCTTCATTCAGGAATCTACCCTGAATCTGTCTGCAAATGTTGTCCTGTCGAAAGTTTCGTCTCAAGGTCCATGTCCGACCCTGTCAATACACTCCGTGCGAGAGCCGCTGTGCCGCGATTCAGATTTGCATCGGTTGATGTGAAGCGTGGATCGCTGTTTGCGCTGTTACTGCTGCTGGCAGCGGTGCAGACCGGGTGCGTGCATCGCCGGATGACAATTCGTTCGGTTCCGTCCGGGGCGCTGGTCAAAGTGGACGGGGAAGAAATCGGTTATACGCCGGTCTCGATGGATTTTACCTATTACGGGACCCGCGAGATCACACTGACCAAAGATGGTTATGAAACGCAGTCAGTGATGCAGAAGGTGCGGACGCCCTGGTATCAGTGGATGCCCCTGGACGCGGTGACGGATAACCTGCTGCCCTTTGAAGTCACGAACCGGCACGAGTTCACTTATCAGCTGCAGCCCAAAGTGGTGGTGCCGACGGAAGAGTTGTTGAACCGCGGTAATATGTTGCGCAGCGAAACCCAGATCGGTCAGTGACCGGGGTTATTGCGCCGGTTTGTCTTTCTTGCTAATGGCCCGCTGGATGACGAATTCCAGGATTGCGCGGCTGTCCTCATAGCTGGTCTTGTGGCCTTCGTTTGGACGGTCGATCAGCAGGACCTCTCGGTTGAGTTGTTTCAAGATATTGATCAGTCGGCGGGCACTGTCCGGGGGGACGCTGGTGTCTTTTCCGCCGACTGAGATGCTGAGGGGCATCGTCAGTTTTTCGGGCCAGTATTCGGAGCTCCGCTTTTTAAATTCTGCGGGGATCTGCTGCTTGGTGCCCCCGAAGGAGGCCTGGATGGCGGGCTGAAAATTATTGTACTCCAGATGGTTGGCGGTGGGGTTCATCGCGGCGACGCCGGCGATAAGTTCCGGATGCAGAGCTGCGAAGGTCAGGCTGGATGAGCCTCCCATCGAGCCGCCACAGAGGAAGACCTGGTCGATCTGATATTTCGACTTTAATTCCTCGATGATCTGCTGGAGATCGGCTTCTGCCTTCGGACCCATCCAGGATGTGCGGGCACGGTAATCGGGGGAGACGTAGATCAGATTATACTGGCGGGCGATGTCGCGAGACGCCCGGCATTCGCCCCGGGGATCTTTGACGAACTGCCAGCGGTCGGAACCGTGTCCGTGCAGGGCGATGAGCAGCGAGTGGGGCTTTTCAGTTGAGAACTGTTCCGGGAGCAGCAGGACGTAACGCTGTGTCGTCTGATCACAGCGGGCGGTGAATTCGATGTCGAGGGGCACTGGTTTCTGCGGGGACGGATCAGCGGCATGCCCCGGGTAGACGAACAAGGCGATCAGCAGGGGGATGAACGATAATCTGTAGAAGAGTTGCATGGGGGAGTCCCGAGTATTTTCCTGTAGTGGCGGCTTACCAGAAGAGTCCAAATATGATCCAGCAGGAGAAGGCGATTAATAGAATCGCGTACCAGTTGGGGTTGAGGTATTGGGGAACCGGCTTATAAAAGGGTGACTCTTTGACGGCCAGCAGTTCCTGGCGGCTTTCGGAGAGCCAGTCATGTTTTTCTGGTGAGGCGGGTGTCTGCAGTTCCAGTTGCTGTTCCGGCTTGAGCCAACCCCATTTAAGGGTGGCGGCGAGCATGGCGAGTGTGGTGATGATCATTGAGCAGGGGAACGCGTACCAGACTTCCGTCAACCAGGGGCTGAACAGCGGTTCGTCGACCAGCACGCGGTCGATGAAGCCAATCAGGCCGAACAGGGAGCCGGCACAGAGGCCAACCAGCCCACTTTGACGCGGGACGCGAGTCAGAACGCCTACAATATAAACGGTAAATAATGGCGTCACAAAAACAGGAATCAATGTGCGGAAGGCCTGAATCATGTTGTCATAACGGGCGATGAAAGGAATATAGAGGAAGCCCATCAGCAGAATTCCGATGGTCGCCCAGCGGGTGGCTTTCAGGTAATGGGCTTCGGTGGCGTCGGTTTTGATCCAGCGGGCGTATATGTCGCGGGTGAACAGGGCCGAAAGGGCGGATCCAATGGAATCGAAAGTGCTGATAGCGGCCGAGAGAATGCCGGCGACAACGAGACCTTTGAAGCCGGAAGCGAGATACTGATTAGCGAAATGCGGTAATAACTGATCGGCTTCGGAGTGAGTTGTGAATTCGGGAACCAGGACGCGGCCCATGACTCCCATCAGGGTGGTGCCGATCATGATGGGCATGATCAACAGGCAGCCGAAGAGGGTCGCCATTTTCATGTCCCAGAGTGAGCGGGCTCCCATGAGCCGCATGGTCTGCGTGTGATTGACGGTGTAGTAGCCCATGCCGATGATGGTCCAGCCCATGACGATCAGATAGGGGGAAGTGGAATTCTCATCCTGAAACTGACCGATGTGGAGCCAGTTGATCAAAGGTTGCCCGCTGGCATCGGTGGACTGCGAGAGGTTGTCGACTATCGTCGACCAGCCTCCGGTGGCGGACCAAACGGCGTAGAATATGGTGATGCCGCCGGCCATCATGATCAGGCTCTGCAGGGCATCGGTCCAGACGACGGAAGTGAGTCCGCCCCAGGTGGTATAGGCGGCGGTGAAGATGACCAGCAGGGCGATGAGCGTCCAGCATTGCGTGGGAGTGAAGTCGAGGAGTCCCTGCAGCATGAGATAAATAGACCAGATCATCAGGCCGAGCATACTGGTGCGGTACTGAATCTGAATCAGGGCGCTGAAGACGCGAATGGATTTACCAAAGCGGGTTTCCAGGTATTCGGCGTTGGTGTAGAAGCCGCCACGATAGAGAACCGGGACCACGACGAACGAGGCCAGGACCGCACCGCAGACACTGGCGAGGGTGAAAGCGGTGATGATGTGCATGCCATGGTTAAAGGCGTAACCGGTGAGGGAGACAGCATCGGCATTGTCGACACTGGTGGCAAAGATCGAGAGCCCCAGCCCCCACCAGGGGAGCGAGCGTCCGCCTAGGAACCAGTCGCTGCTGGATTTCGTACTGCGGGCGAGGTAAAAGCCAAAGGCGATCACCGCGCCATTCAGTAAAAAGACGATGAACCAGTCCAGACCTGTCATGCATGTCTTCCCGTGGTGGAGAAACAGGAGGTTATTCGAACGTTTTCAGTACAGCAGGATCCACATCATGGGCAAGACAGAAGAGGATGTCCCCCTGGCTGGTTAAGGTGGGACCGCGGTGGGCGATCGCGATGCCATCTGAGGGGGCTTCGATGATTGTCGGTTCGCGGTCCGGGCGTTCGAGGAAATAGAGCCCTCCCAGAGGCTGTCCCGCAGAGACATCGGCTCCGACATCGACGAAACTTTCAAACAGGCCGGACTCAGGAGCGAAGATATAGTCGTCGGCGTCGAGAGCCTGAATCCAGCGGGTGGGAGCCAGGCCGAGGTCGGCGCGGCTTTGTTCCTCTCCCTGCAGGACCTTGAGGTGGATCAGGACATTGTGCAAACCGGACTGAGTCGTGCGGTGCACGCTGGCCGGAGTCACTTCGCCGCCACCCATTTCGGTGGTGACGACGGTTTTGCCCATGTTTTCGGCTTCGACGGGCAGGAGCCCTTTGCCGGCGATGTCGGCGTAAAGGAATGCGAAATCGGTGTTGTAAGCGAGTGTGGCCTGAGCCATACGGCGGCGCTGTTCGAGATCATCGACCAGGTGCAGGTGGGCACAGGGATAAAAGTAAACGCCGCGTCCGCCGGTGTGCAGGTCGATGACGACATCAACCCGCGGAAAGATTTCCGTGGTGAGGTAGTGGGCCATGATTTCGGTGATGGTGCCTTCCGCGTTTCCGGGAAAACAGCGGTTGAGGTTTTTGCCATCCAGGGGGGAGAGTCGCGTGGCTGCTTTGGCGGCGGGGATGTTGATCGCGGGGATGAAGATGATGCGGCCGGAAATCTGTTCCAGCTGCAGGGTTTTCATCAGTTTCATAATGGCGATGGGGCCGGGGTATTCGTCTCCGTGATTACCGGCCATGAGGAGTACGGTGGGGCCATCGCCGTTGGCCATGGTGGCGATGGGAATCTGCAGTTGTGACCAGCCGCTCAAGTTGTAAGAGAAAGGGATATTGAGCGTACTCCATTGAGTACCGGGCTGTTCAAAGTCGATCTGCGTACGAATGGGGGTTTGTGTCATGTTGTGGTCTCAGTCTGGTCTGGGGAAGAGTGAGGGGGGACACTATTTCGATTCTGAAACAATATGAGCGGCAACGAATTCTTCATTGAGCGTGACGCCAAGCCCCGGTTGATCGGGAACCTGAATAATGCCGTTTTCGGCCTGGACTTTTTCGTAGGTCAGCTCGTTGCGGATTGGTTCGTCTTCGACGCAGTCTTCAAAGATAAAGGCATCTTTGCAGGTAGCCAGCCAGTGCAGCGAGGCAGCGACGGTGATGGGGCTGGTGTAACAGTGATTGCAGGGACGGGCACCAATGTCGGAAATCCGCTGTTTCAGATAGGAGGCTTCGGTGAAGCCGTTACGGGCGAGGTCGATCTGGTAGACATCAAGGGCTCGCTGTTCAATGTAGGGGCCGAAGGATTCGCGCCCGCATTCTTCTTCGCCAGCAGCGATGGGGACGGGGGAGCGATCTTTGAGCCAGGCATAGCCGGCGACATCATGAGGGAAGAGTGGTTCTTCGAGCCAGCCGATATTGTAATCGGCGAAGGCGTTGGCCCGCTGCAGGGCGGTTCTGGCATCCCAGACACAGCCAGCGTCGATGAGCAGAGTGCCGTCTCCCATGCCTTCACGGGCTCCCGCTACCAGTTCGATGTCGAGTGCCTCCGACTCTCCCATCGGTTCCCAGCCGAACTTGACGGCGGTGTAACCGTTTTCGATCCAGCGCTGGGCGATGTCGCAGGTTTCCTGGCCATCTTTGCCGAACAGAATTGAAGCGTAGGCACGGAATTCACTGTGATGGGCGCCGCCGAGCAGGCGATGAATCGGTTCGCCGAAGTGTTTGCCTTTGAGGTCCCAGAGGGCCATGTCGATCGCGGCCATCGCGGTGATGGTGACACCGGTGCGGCCGAAGTACATGGTGTGGCGATACATTTTCTGCCAGAGGCGTTCAGTTTCCAGCGGGTTTTCGCCGATCAGGAGCTCTCTTAATCCGCAGGCCACGTTGTGGCTGTAAGGGGCGTCGATGATGGCTTTGACCACTTCGGGAGAGGAGTCGGCTTCGCCAATCCCTTCCAGGCCGTTGTCAGTTTTAATGCGGACGAGAACCGAATCCTGGCAACTGGCGGTTTTATTGGTGACGGAACCTGAGCGGAGGATCTGGCAGACGATTTGTTCAATTTTCATGGAGATGAGATGCCTTAACTGAAAGGAGAATGATTCTCTAAATGGATGATTGTGTTATGAGATAATTTCTTTGACGACGCGTCCGTGCACGTCGGTCAGACGGAAGTCGCGACCTGCGTAACGGTAAGTGAGCCGTTCGTGATCGATACCGAGCAGGTGCAGCATGGTGGCATGCAGGTCGTGCACATGAACCTTATTTTCAGAGGCCGCGAAGCCGGTTTCATCGGTGGCGCCATGTACGTGTCCTCCTCGGACGCCTCCACCGGCCATCCACATGCTGAAACCGTAATGATTGTGATCGCGTCCATTCATCGCGGGAAGTTCCGCGACCGGAGTACGGCCGAATTCGCCTCCCCAGAGTACGAGTGTGGAATCGAGCATGCCCCGCTGTTTGAGGTCCCTTAGAAATGCGGCGATGGGCTGGTCCCACTGCCCGCAGAGGCGTTTCAGATTCTTTTCAATTCCACTGTGATGATCCCATTCTTGTCCGCCACTGTGCCAGACCTGGATGAAACGGACTCCCTGTTCGAGCAGGCGGCGTGTCATCAGTAACTGGCGGCCCTGGAGACCGTCGCCGTACATTTCGTGAATGTGTTTCGGTTCTTTGGAGAGGTCAAGCACATCCGAAGCAGCGAACTGCATGCGATAAGCGAGTTCGAAAGATTGGATGCGGGCTTCGAGCAGGGGATCGTGTCCGCGTTGTGCGAGGTGCCGCTGGTTGAACTGCTGCAGCAGATCGAGCTGACGTCGCTGACGTTCCGGTTTCTGTGGGTTGTTGATGTTTTCAATCAGACGTGTGACGTCGGTCTCTTTCGTGTCCAGATGAGTTCCCTGAAATGAGCCTGGCAGAAATGCGGATCGCCAGTTTTTGGGGCCGACGACAGGAAAACCGTTGGGGCAAAGCACGACGAAGCCGGGCAGATTTTCATTGAGCGTTCCCAGACCATAATTGACCCAGGATCCAAAACTGGGGCGGGGCAGGGCGTTATCGCCACAGTTCATGAGTAAGAGTGAAGGCTCATGATTGGGAATATCAGAGTGCATGGAGCGGATGACACACATGTCGTCGATATGGGCGGCTGTTTTCTGGAACAGTTCGCTGACTTCGATACCGGATTCACCAAATTTATGAAACTGGAAGGGAGAACCCAGTGCGCCGGCGGTTTTGCGTTCCGTGGGTAGATTAGGGTTGGGCAGTGGTTTGCCATGAAATTTCTTCAGCAGCGGCTTGGGGTCGAAAGTATCGACGTGGGAGGGGCCGCCATTCATAAACAGATGCACGACCTGTTTGGCCCGGGCAGGATGGTGGCGGGTGACGGAAGCGGTCTGTTTTGCTGCCTGCAGGCTTTCCTGAGAGGTCAGACCAGCGAGAGCGAGCATCCCCATCCCCATGCCGGAGCGGGTCAGCATTTCGCGTCGTGTCAGGAACGGGTTATGGCTGAACTGATGCATGATCGTACCGCTCTAATCTATAAACTGAAATTCGTTGGATAACAGAAGAATCTGTGCCAGGCTTTGCCAGGGGGTAATCCGGACCGGTTCCGGTTTTCTGAAATCCCGGGAGTAGTTCCACTGGCGTGCTGGTGTCTGCTCTGTTTTTTTACCGGAGGTAGCCGTGAGCGCCAGCGATTGTGTTTTGATTTCGGGAGACCAGGCAAAGGAGTCGAAGCCGAGCTGTCCAGCGATGTCGACCACGAAATCGATAGTCTGACCTTGTTTGAGCTGGATCTTCTCAAGGTTGGTGTCGACCGATTTCTGGTGGAGTGTCCAGGGACCGAGGACTTTCTTACCCGCGATGAGCACGCGACCCCGGACACCATTACCCTGGGGGAGTTCATGGGACAGTTTGCCGTGCAGGGAGACGGTCATCGTCTCGGGGGCCCGCCAGCGGATGACGGCGACATGCTGCATGTCATTCCCGGGATGGCCACCCGTGTTGTCTAAAAAGACCCAACCGATTTTAGGGTCGGGGAGCTTGTTTCCGCCCTGATACTGTTTTCCGTTCCAAAAGGGAAGTGATTTGAAATTGGACAGGGTCTCTGTTTTTTCGTCGTAGGCTCCGTAGCCGTATTCCCATTCTGCGATTACAGGTGCTGGCGGAGATTCGACCTGGTCTGATTCCAGGAATTGCTGCATTGCCTGTAATTCATCGGAAGTCGGTTCGCGTTGCAGAATTGACTGAAATAATTGCCGGATGCCTGCCTGGGAATCTGGTGACTTGTGTGCCTGTTCTCCCAGAATGCGGGCGGCATTCAATACGAGGGGATGGTTCATGAGGAACAGAGACTGCCCGGGAACCGAGGTGGAATTCCGCGCACCGCTGCTGACATCCGGTGAAGGGAAATCAAAGGTACGAAGCAGCCCGGGAACGTTCTGACGATCGATGAACGTATATAAGGTTCTGCGTTTGTTGGCAGTGGCTGCGATGCCTCGGACGGATTTGCCTCCCACAGTCAGATTGAGCTGGTGGCTGACCTGCAGCAGGGTATCGCGCATCGTTTCGAAATCCTGCCGTCTGCGATTCATGCGCCAGAGAAGTTTGTTGGCGGGATCTCGTTTCTCGCCGGCAACGTTGGAGCGGCTCTGCTGCTGATACGTGGCGGAGGACATGATATAGCGGTGAAGTTGTTTGATGGACCAGTCGTGCTGCATGAACCAGCGGGCCAGGTGATCGAGCAGTTCGGGGTGGCTGGGTTTAGCACCCTGGATGCCGAAATCACTGGGAGTGGAGACGAGCCCCTGTCCGAAATGATGCTGCCAGACGCGATTGACGATCACGCGGGCAGTCAGTGGATTCTCAGGCGAAATAATGGCCTGTGCCAGTTCGAGTCTCCCGCTGCCTTGGGAAAATGGCTCTGCTGAAACCTGATCAAAAAAGTGCAGATAACGGCGGGGAATTGCCTGGGCCGGCATGCCGGGGTTGCCGCGTTTGAAGACGCGGGGTTCGATGATCTGTTTTGCATCCTGGAGTGCCAGCATCTGAGCCAGTTCCGCGGGCGCTGCCGCGCGGGCCTGATCGAGCGCGTCGTTCAGTTCTTTGACTTTCTGCTGTTGTTTTCGATCCGGGAAGAGACGCAGCACCGTGTATCCGTGCAGCGGCATGACCAGCGGGGAGTGCGGACTGTAAAAGGCGTTCAAAACATCTGTACTGGCTTCAGGAAATGGCTGGGAGGTTTTCTGTTGCCCCGGTCTGGCAGCCGTCACGATTCGCGTGTCCCATGCCTGATCAATCTGTTTGAACAGACTTGCATAGCCGCGAATGACATCTTCAAATGTCTGCGGACTCTGTTTCAGCAAATGGTCTGCGATCAGGCGTTCCGTTGGACTGGTTTTCTGATTCTGGACTGAGTGCTGCAGCAACTTGAGGGCTTGAGGCTGAAAGTCAGCGGCAGGAAGTTTTGCGAGTTTATGCCAGAGCGAGAATACGGGATCCTCACTTTTCTCGGAAAGGTCCAGGAATTCCTGCCAGAGCAGCAGGACTTCGGGGTTGAGGTCATCGCCGTCGACAATCACATCAAACTTGACAGTGTCCGGTCCGTTTCGCTGGGACTGGGCTACGGTCAGATACTCTGCGAGTCGCAGGTGCGTGTCCTCGAGAACTTTCTGATGTTTCTGCTGATAGAGCTGATTCAGTTCCTGAGCTGTCTGCTGAATCTTCTGCGCCTGTTCGGCCAGTTGAGGAGAGAGAGAATCCTGATCGCGGAAGGGGAGATCAATGGGCTGCAGTGAATTCCGAAAGACGCCATACAGCGAGTAGTAGTCTTCAATGCTGATCGGATCATATTTATGGTCGTGACAGCGGGCACAGCCGACGGTCAGTCCGAGAAATCCGCGGGTGACGACGTCGATGCGGTCCGAAATAATATCGTGGGTATCATTTTTGAAGCGGGGACCGACAGTGATGAAACCGAGGGCCGCTAATGTTTTGTGGGGCAGTTCATCTGTCAGATAGTCTGCTGCCAGTTGTTCGAGAACAAACTGGTTGAATGGCTTATCCTGATTGAAGCTGTCAATAACATAATCACGGTAGGTGAATGCATTATGAAAGGTGGGCTTTTCAAAAAAGACGTAACCTTTGGTGTCTGCATAGCGGGCGAGGTCGAGCCAGTGCCTGCCCCAGCGCTCGCCGTAATGGGGAGAGTCCAGTAATTTGTCGACTGTGGCTTGCGATGCCGTGGGGCTGAAGGAACTGGAAAATTGGCTGGTTTCTTCAAAACTGGGGAGCAGACCAGTCAGATCCCAGTGCATGCGTTTCAAAAGTGTAGCGGGATAGGCCGGAGGAGAGGGGGAGAGCTGTTCGGCTTCGAGTCGGGCAAGGATGAAATAATCGATATCGTTTTGAGGCCAACTGGTATTCTTGACGGCAGGTCGTGGCGGGTTCTGAATGGGTTGAAAGGACCAGTGCCGGGAGAAATCGACTGATTTCGTGTCAGCCAACCTGGCGGAATCAGGCCAGACTGCTCCCTGTTCAATCCACGTTGTGAGAACTTTGATTTCATCAGGAGAGAGTGTCCGATCGGGGGGCATCTCCAGTGATTCCCGTTTGACGGCGGAAATCAGCAGACTGTCTTCAGGTTGATTTACGACGATTGCGGGACCACTTTCCCCGCCTTTGAGCAGATGCTCACGCGAATCGAGGCGGAGTTCTGCAAACTGTTTTTTGGGGCCGTGGCAATCGATGCAATGTTTGAGGAGCAGGGGCCGCACGTGTTCTTCAAAAAAACGCATCCGCTCCACCTGTTGCGGTTTCTCCGATTCTGCACGACTTTCGTTCGCAAAGACACTGAGCAGAGACAGGCAGATCAACAGTATGAAGTGCGGCAATTTCGGAGATTGTTTCATCATGTAATTCATTTGATCTACTCAATATGATTTTCGATGATTTGCAGCGCCTCAGTCAGGCTCTGGTTTTTGAACGCTTCGATGATCGGCAGATGTTCCTCGTAGATCTGTAATGGATTCTTGTAGTTCAAATGTGCTTCGCGAAAATGTCGTCTGACGCGTGAAACGATGGCAGACCAGATTGCCAACAGGTCTGGTGAGTGGGAACGTGTTACCAGGGAGCGATGAAAGGCAATGTCATGCTCAGAAATCAGGGCGAAATCGCGGGCTTCGCATGCCTGCTTCATCTTCAGCAGGATGTTTTCCCAGACCTGAAAATCTTCCGCTGTGAGTTGATCAAAGAACAGTCGGACGGCATATTTTTCGATCGTACAGCGGAGTGGAATAATGAGTTCGGTAATTTCATCAGGGGCAGACGTTGCCACCATCGCTCCCCTGTTGCGGTCGGTTTCCAGAACACCTTCCCAGGTTAACTGTTGAATGGCTTCACGAATCGGACCGCGACTGACTGAAAACCGTCTGGCGAGTTCGGTTTCCCGCAGTCGTTCCCCCTCCGCGATTCTACCAGAAAAGATGTCTTCTCTGAGTCGCTCAACGATCTGCTCGCCGAGGCCTCTGACTAACTGTAAATCATTCATATATTATACCTGCTAACCGAAACAGAGGTTCTAGTCTGGGCTATGACTCTTGAGAGCAGAGCTTGTTGGCAGTGATCTGCATCTAAAATGCACCGCATCACAGGTTGTCTTTTGTAAATTGTTAACAATATATTGTCAAATAAAAAGCTGGTACGTAATTCACTTTCAAAGAATTCAATGTTGAAAAGTGTAAATAAAAATATATATGGCAATATGTATATTTTTTTCGTGCGTGAATGACAAATCCGATCGGATTAGAGAATCGCAACCCAGGCGAGAGTCGATGTCTATAAATTTAGACACTGTCACGGAAGTTGAGAAAAGTGTTTATATTATTGTATTTACGTTGGGGGAATTATTGATCCCAGACAGTATTTGATTCGTTATTGACAGACAGGAGCGGTTTGTGTTCAAATAAACCTATAGGGTTCGTAAGAACAGTTTTCTGCTTATTTCAGAAAAACCTTCCAATTTTCTGATCATTTTCCGGAAGATTGTCCGGTTACATTCCTATATGACAGTAGAGGGTGTTATTCATTTTTGTGAAAACAAAATGAACTAATCACGAAAGACACGGGCTCACTTGCTTACTAAGCACACATCGTAGGGGACTAGTGCCTGCTTCCTATTTTGTGTTGTGAGCTCGTGTTTTTCTATTTCGTGACTCTTATTTCTCCGGCCGTACTAGAGATGCTCAATAGAGAATGTTCTCCGGCGTCTGAACGTGTCCGCAGTGCACTGAGGGGAGCATCAGTATTTCACCATTTTCACGCTTGAGCTGCGCGCACCAGGCCCAGTCATGGGCAGGCGAATCTCGATAGTGGCTACGCCAGTATTTTGGCGTGCGATCTTTCCAGTACATGAGGCAACCTGTACCACAATAGTCGACCGACGTGATTTTGTCGCCCAGTTCTTTAAAAGCTTTGACGATATGTTCTTCATCAAAATAACCGCCTACAAACTGTGACTCGACATGCCGACTGCGGTAACAGCCTGAGACTGCATTCGGCGGGACCCAGCCTGTCGTCAGGTTTTCAGTTAGCTCTTTTCCTGCTTCGAGGGGGATCAGAATATCATCTTCAATGATCCAGTGGATCTCACCTTTCATTTCTGCTTTGAGTCGATTGCAGGCATGGGCCATGAACTGGGCCACCTTGTTTCTTCTGTCACGCTCAGTCGTGTGGTGATATTTAACCGGATGTGGCACGACTCTGATTGACTCAAAAATATTGAGATAGCGGTAGGCTTCTCTTCTGATTTGTTCGAGTGTACGTGGGTTGTTGGAGTTGTCCAGTAGAACCAGTTCAACCGGTTCCTGTGAGTTGATCAGTTTGACCGCCTGAGCAACCGCTGACATCCACTGGGGAAAGTAGTCGACCAGGCGGCCGCTGATGATCGATCCTACGCTGAGTCGGGTGCAGATCTGTCTCATGCGGGGGAGCATCGATTCCTGGCGTTCCTCTTTTTTGGTTTGAATGTTGGCAGACCAGGATCCGGGGTGTTGGCGGTAGAGCAGCACAGCCTGACTTTTCGCTGGTGTACCCAGGCGAGCACCGCGGAGGGCCAGGTCCCAGTCCCACATGGTGTTGATTTTGTTACGCCACCCGCCTGCGGTTTCGAATGCGTGGCGATTCCATAAAGCAGAGGTGTTCACGAAATTTCGTAACCACAGGCGTCCGTCGTCCCATTCGGGAGCATCCCAGAATGTTGAAAAGGCCCCAAATGCTTCGGCAGAACCATATACGAAGGGAGTCTCGGGAGTAATGGCGTCCAGATGCTTCTGGACATAGTCTGCCTGCAGAACGTCATCACCGTCCAGGAATAACAGATAATCTCCTTTTGCAAATGAGGCACCGCGATTCCGTGCTTCACAAACCCCCCGGTGAAACTGCGAGCGAATCACCTGTAGCCCCTGATCCTGGTATCGACCGGCAATTTTGAGGGAGTTGTCAAAACTGCAGTCGTCAACATAGACGACTTCACATTCCACACTTTGATTTAATGCAGACTCAATTGCTTCTGCCAGAAATGGTCCATTGTTCCGCGCCGCGATTACGATGCTGACCAGACTCTGTTCCGGATCTGCCTGGAACTTTGTCTGATTTTCCAATTGTTCTACGCGCGCAGATTTTGGCCAGACTGCATTACCTACCATCGATTTAGCCCTTTTGAATTAGAATCTGAAAACACAAACCAGATTGAAGTATTCAGAAGGGGACCGGAGGGTCAAGATTAAGATGCCGGTTTAAAAGGCCAGATGGTGACCATATATGAGGTGGTGCTGCAAGGATTTTTCAGCTGAACAAGGTGGTCTCAGAGAGGGAAATTTAATATGAAAGTACAGTCGCATTATGCAAACTGTTTTTAATTTCCTGAAAACCAGCTTCAGTCACCTTGGATTCTTTGAGGTGAAGCTTATCCATACTGTGCAGTTGTTTGAGTGCAGGTATTGAGGCGTCGGAGGTGTTGGTGTCTTCCAGGTTCAACCAGTTCAGAGCAGGATTGGTCTGCAGAAACTGCAGGCCTTTATCAGAGACGTTCAGGCGAGCCAGGTTGACTGATACCAGATTTTGGAGATCAGCGAGATGCTGCATACCCTGGTCCGTCAATTTGGGGTTTTTGTGAATTGAGAGATTGGTAAGATTTTTCAGGCTGCTGACAACTGCCAGTTCAGCATCAGTTATTCCCGTGCTATGCAGGTCCAGTTTCATTAGAGAGAGCATACCCTCCAATGGCTGCAGCGATCCGGCAGTGATCCGGCAATTGAACAAGTTAAGCTCTTCCAGTCTAGAGAGACCTTTGAGGGGAGCCAGCAGTTCGGGAGTGATGGGCTGGGGTTTGAAATCAATTCGTGTGATGGAGAAATCGTGATTGGGGAGCGACTCAATCTGATTGATGGATTTGTTCTCACCAGAGACCCAAAGCACGCAGCGATGATTCAGGAACCAGACTGCAGCTTTTCTTTCCAGTTCCGCATTGATAGCAGGTAGAATCACTGGAGCAATACCGGCTGTTTGGGTGGTCTTGTTGTCCGCCGTTGTGGAGGGCACATCGGGCTTGTTAAGCCAGATCAGTGCACCAGCCACTCCCAGTGCACAGGCGATGAAAATAGATGAACTGACCATTCTCTTTCGGAGAGGTGCGGATTCTCCCAGCTGTCTGTATTGAGTGGTCGCCGTTTGTTGCAGTGCTTCGATTGCAGGGGAGAGCCTTGCGTTCGTGCATAATTGTTTCAGTTCCTGAGACTCCGTGAACCGGGTTTCCGAGGATTCGCTGAGTGGTAGCTCCGATCGCTGATACAGAAAGTGATCGAGAATCTCCACAACTTCTGCCATTGTCTGAATCCGCTCTTCCGGATCTTTTTTCATCATGGACTGAAAGAGATCTTCAATTTCAGGAGGTATGTTCGGAATGGGAACTCGCAGATGTGGCGGTGGGGTCTCGCGATGAGCAATAATCGTTTCGAGTTGTGATGTCTTCTTGAACGGAGGCCGGCCAGTAAGCATCTGATAGAAAGCGCAGCCCAGACTGTAAATGTCTGCACGGTGGTCGATATTTTTGACGTTTTGTGCCTGCTCCGGGGCCATGTAATAGACACTGCCCATGATGCAGTTGCTGTCGGTCAGATCGCTGCATTCCCCCTGCTTCAGTCCGGCCAGTCCGAGGTCAAGAATCTTGACCTGACCGTCGGAGGTCAGAAACAGATTGGAGGGTTTGATATCTCTGTGGATCAGTTGATGGTTATGGATGTACTGCAGACCATTTGCGACCTGCCTCAGGATGTAACAGGCGGATGAGAGAGGGATTGTTTTTTCCGCATTCAGGATGGATTTGACATCGTGGCCGTCCAGGTACTCCATCACCAGAAAGCAGGTCCCGTCGATCTCTCCTGCGTCTGTAGCTTTGACAATGTTGGCATGATCCAGGCTGCCGATCACTTCCATTTCGCGGTAAAACCGTTGAACCTGGGTCTCGTCATCGACGCGATTATTCAGGATCAGTTTCACAACGACCTGTTTTTTGAGATGTGAGTGTGTGGCACGGTAGACGGCTCCCATGCCGCCTTTCCCAATCTGTTCAATGAGATGGTAATTCCCAATGGTTCTGATGGGGGCTTCATCCGGCAGGGGCAATGTCGATGTCGCATTGGCAGCCGGCTGGTCTGATGCCTTGTTGCTGCGACTCCCGGATTGATGAATGGAGGAAAATGTGGAGCGAAAAAGTTTATCGATCCGTTCGTCGGTAAATGCGTGTTTCTCTGCGGGCTCTTCCTGGGCCTGTTGTCGATGGCAGTTATGCCAGACTTTGAGTTCATCGTCTTCTGACTGGATCTCAATTCGTTTCTGGCAACTGCCGCACTCGTTGAGGTGCTCAGAATAGCGCTGTAAATCTTCGCCATTCAGGTCATGCACGAGGTATTGGTGAATTTGATTATCCGAGAGGCAATTTTCCATGAAGAACTCAAGATCTGCTTACTTCTGGAATACGACGCTATCAAAGGAAAGACGTTTGATTTCCTCTTTCAGTTTCTGTTGAACCAGGAACTTGGCTTTGTAAATCCAGTTCGGATCAACGTCCAATTCTATCGCCACTGCTTTGGTAGGGGAATCCTGAATCCAGGTGAGTTCAAACGCGCGCCAGGTTTTTTCGTCAAATTGCGGGCGGATTGTCTCCAATGCGGTTTCATAAATATGGCTGCAGAATTCATCAGACCAGACACCATCAATTTCGCCGGGGTGCTTATTAATGAACTCTTCCAGTTCGCTTTTTCCCGTCTGGTGTTGAACCCGCTGGTTCTTTTTCCAGAACCGGCAGATTTCGTGGTAGGTGACCGTGCCCAGCCAGGAACGAAAACGGCCCAGCTTTCTGTTGTACTCGAATGAGTTCAGGGATGTGCTGATCTGGCGAAAGACTTCCTGGCAGACATCCTCGGCGTCGGTATCATTCAGCCGCTTTTTTCGGCAGTAATTATAGATCAGAGGCCCGTAGATTTTTACAAACTCCCGCCACGCTTCCGCATCCGTATGCAGGCGGACACGGTTCAGGAGCGTGATATGTGTCGAAGGCCATTCAGTGCCGTAGTTCATTTGATGGCGTTCCTTACCGATCACCTTACAACCTCAACAATAACAGTGGTCAAACGCTGATTGCAATCGATTGGTTATTGCAGGGAGTCAACTAAGTTCAGGAAGGCAGATGTATCAGAGATACATTATTCACTGTACTCAAACTGCTTAAGGAATGGAATAAAATTATCCAGTAGTAATCAGACAATCCAGTATTATCTGGAGTTCATAAAAATCTCTGAATATGATCGTCAGAACTGGCGCATACCTTCCCCGTGATAATATAACTACCTTTAAAAAAGAGATCTGATTCAGAGAATTCAGATTATTGGCAAAAAAGTCAAAACTTGTGCAGGCATCGGCTATGCATAGCTTGCTAAGCAAGTACGGAACTCCTGACTCCCACATTGTTTAGAGGGGGAGGACCGTTTCGAGATGTGAGAACAAATCTGACCAGGCCCGAATGTTAAGTCAGGAGATTTGACATTGCCTGGAAAGTGACGGCAGCTTTACATTACGAACCGCAAAGCAGGTCAATTGAATTCTAATTGGCGGGAACCAGCGAGGTCCGTGCCTTTTCGAGAAGCCGAGAAAGTTCATTCAGTTCATTTTTACTCAAATGACCAATCAGTTTACGGTGCAATTCGAGATCCGGCTCGTCAATCTGTTTGAGCAGTTTGAGTGCTTTCGGTGTGATTTCAATGTAAACCACACGCCGGTCTTCTGTGCAGCGTTTGCGCTTGACCAGATCCTGAGCCTGCAGGCGATCCAGTAATCCGGTGATGGCGGGAACGACCTGTACCATTCGACTGGCAATTTCCAGTGAAGGCATGGGTTTACCTTCTCCGCGTAGAATGCGTAAAACATTATACTGAGAAGGGGTTAAGCCAAATTCCCGGAACAGTTTACCGAACTGGTTATGAAAAATATCGCTGGTTCGCAGGATATTTAAAATGGCTGCCTGTTCCAGGGAATCGAAAGGTTGCTTCTTTTTTAGCTCTTCTTGCAGATTGCTTTGCGCCATTTTTAGCCCTGATGTATGAGATGGAATCCGGCTATTTTATGGGTAAGTATTTGAGGCGTCAATAGCCTCTTATCGACTATCATTGATCTTATTCCAGTTAGAATTTCTCTAATCAAATTCCTGATTCTTCTGAAGCAATGATGAAATGAAGCAGATTCCCTCTAGTGTTGCGACTTCAGTCGAAACTCGGTCGGAGTACAGTTCTCATGCTGCTTGATGATCACACTCAGGTAGGCTGCACTGGAGAATCCAGACATGGCTGCTATCTGTTCGAGCGTAAAATCGGTGTCGATCAGCAATTGTCTGGCGCGGCGAAGACGTTCTTCCGCGATGATCTGGTGCGGCGTTTTTCCCACCAGTCTGGTGAAGCGACGTTCCAGGGAGCGCCGTGCCAGATTGACATGGCGGGCAATCAGTGAGACGCTGATTTTCGCACATGCATTGTGCCTGATAAATTCGAGGGCCGCTGCGATCGCGGGATCATCGACGGCGATGGTATCAGTAGAACGGCGGGGAATCAGCAGGCGGGGCGGGACCAGGATCGTTGAATCTGCGGTCTGTTCTCCTTTCATCAGGCGATCAAGCAGCGCTGCAGCCTGGTAACCAACGGCTTTCGCCTGATGGGCGATGCTGGTCAGAGGTGGGTCAACTGCCTCACAGAAGACATCGTCATCGTCCACTCCCACGACAGCCACCTGTTCCGGTACCGCGATATTACGCCGGCGGCAGGCATCCAGGACACAGAGCGCCCGCAGATCATGAGCTGCCATCAGTCCGACCGGCTTAGGAAGCGATTCCAGCCAGTCCCCCAGATCCTCTTGTCCTCCGTTCCAGCTCTCCACGAATCTCCTCCGTGAAAGCGGGGAGTAAATTTCACAACTGGCACCGAGTTGCGCTGCCTGTTCAGCAAATGCCTGTTGTCGACGAAGAGACCAGCTGGCCCGTTCCACACCCACATAGGCAAAATTTCTGAGATGCCGATCCTGTAAATGTTCGAATGCAATCCGGGCCAGTGCTGTATCATCAGAGTAAACTCCTGGCAGCCCCAGGTCGGAGATCTGCTGCAATGTGTCGACTACGGGAACATTGGCTGCTGACAGTCGTTCTGCCATCTGCCGTGAGCGGACGCGGGCAATGATACCGTCTCCCTCCCAACCATTCAGCCAGTCGGGTAAAGACGTCTCCGGTCCCCATTCATCTATGTAGACTGACCAGGGGCCATGGGTGCGTGAATAGCTCGAGATTCCCTGCAGAATTTCTCTGCCGAATGTTTTTGATGTTTCTATGAATATCGCCACCTGGGGGGCGGTACGGTTCTGCATTGCTGAATTCCGGTGTCGCAAAATTGAAAGTGAATGACGCATCACTGGATTGATTACGCCTCTCTGCCGAGGTTACACTGAAGTGATTATTCGATAATAAAGATTTTTAAAAAATGAGAACAGCCTGGAATCACTGGAATTGATTCAATCAAAATCAATACCTGCGCTTGTCATCCAGACTGTTTTCCAGAACAGGACCCCAGCTCATGCACGCCTTTCGCCTCTTCACGACGGCAGTGGTCTTCAGTATTTCTTTTTCGATCTCTCACGCTGAAAAAACGAAAACATTTTCAGTGGGGATCGCCAAAGTCGATATCACTCCCGAGTATCCGGTCCCCTTAAGTGGGTATGCCGCTCGAGGATCGAAGCCGATCAATCAGGTGGAACAGCATTTATGGGCACGTGCCGTTGCTGTTGAGGATCAACAGGGTAAGCCACGTGTGCTGATCACTGTTGATAACTGTGGCGTTCCCGCTGAGGTGACGAAACAGGTTGTCGCGAATCTGAAAGATAAATACGAAATGACGCCATCCGGCGTTGTGATCTGTTCGACACACACCCATTCGGCTCCCATGCTGACTGATGTGTTGCCGAACCTGTTCACGAAAGATCTGACCAAAGAGGAGCAGGCGGTGATTGCCCGCTATACTCAGGAGTTGGCTGAGAAACTGACAGAGGTCGCAAAGCAGGCGATTCAGGATTCCCGTCCCGCACACCTGGAATGGGGAACTGGAACAGCCACCTTTGCCAAAAACCGCAGACAGATTACCGGGCCCGTCGATTACGAGGTACCGATTCTGGTCGTGAAAAGTCCGGAGGGGAAGCGTCGCGCGATTCTGGTGAGCTATGCCTGTCACTGTACTACATTAGGACCGGTCCCATTTATGTCAGGGGACTGGGCCGGGTGTGCAGTCGAAGGGATCGAAACCGATTTCCCAGGATGCATGGCAATGGTGGCCATTGGTTGTGGAGCCGATCAGAATCCCAAAGTCCGTGGTGACGATCAGGGAGCTGCCCGGGTGAATGGGCGGGGACTCGCCGATGGTGTCAAGCAGCGGTTGAAGACGAGTCTGACACCGATTACCGGCAGCCTGACCACACACAGCCAGGAAGTGAAGCTCCCCTTGGCGACTCTGCCAACAGAAGAAGAGTGGAAAATGCTGGCAAAGAAGCCTGGCATCACGGGCTACCATGCTCAGAAAAATCTGAAACGACTGGCACAGGGTGAGGCTTTAATCGATGAGATCGACTATCCAGTGAAATCCTGGGTCTTCGGCGACGACCTGGCAATGGTGTTTCTTGGCGGAGAGGTGGTCGTTGATTACTCACTGGCGATCAAGAGTAAATACGGTGAGAAAGTCTGGGTTTCTTCTTATGCGAATGATGTTCCCTGTTACATTCCGTCCGAACGCGTCCTGAAAGAAGGAGGCTACGAAGGGCGGAATGCGATGGTCTGGTATGACAAGCCGGGTCCGTTTGCACCGGGACTGGAGGAAAAAATACTCAAGACAGTAGCCGCTCAGATTCCCGTTGACTTTAAGCCTGCGGAAGATGTCAGCCGAACAGGCGGGAAACGACCTCTGACTCCGGAAGAATCGATTTCCCGGATGAATTATGCAGATGACCTGCAGATTGATGTGGTCGCAGCCGAGCCGCTGGTAGTCGATCCGGTGGCAGTGGAGTTCGGTCCGGATGGAAAACTGTGGGTTGTGGAAATGCGAGACTATCCGCAGGGCATGGACGGCAATCTCAAACCAGGGGGCGTGGTCAAATTCCTGGAAGACCTCGATCAGGACGGGAACTACGATAAATCAACTGTGTTTCTGGAGGGGCTGCCGTTTCCCACCGGGCTGATGGTCTGGAAAAACGGGTTGCTGGTCTGTACTGCCCCCGATGTGATTTATGCAGAAGACACCGACGGCGACGGGAAAGCAGACATCAACCGCAAGGTGCTCACCGGTTTTGCAACCCATAACTATCAGGCACGAGTCAACAGTCTGGCACCGGGCCTGGATAACTGGGTTTATGCTTCCGGGGGGCTTTTTGGCGGGATCATCAAATCGTTCAACGGCCAGACCGTCAATGTTACCAATCGGGATTTTCGCTTTCATCCTGAGACGGGAGAACTGGAGCCGGTCAGTGGGCGAACCCAGCAGGGGCGTGTCCGCGATGACTGGGGAGACTGGTTTGGTTGTCGGAATGGCAGTCTGTGTGTGCACTATCCCGTGGATGAAGCTTACTATCGTAAAAATCCGTATGTGGTTTCACCGCCGGCTGAAGTGGCCGTGCCTCGCGGTGATGACGCCAGTCAGTTATATCCTGTCGGGGAACTGGTTCAATTCCACCTCAGTGGACAACGCGGCCGACCGACGTCTGCCTGTGGACTGGGGCTCTATCGCGATGTCGCATTGGGCGAGCCCTTTTATGAAAATGCGTTTGTCTGTGAACCAGTGAATCAACTGGTACATCGCCGCGTCTTGAAACCAGAGGGAGTGACATTCGCCGGCTACCGGGCGAAAGAAGAGCAGGGACGTGAATTTCTGACATCAACCGATAACTGGTTTCGTCCCGTTCAGATGCGAACGGCTCCCGATGGCTCGCTATACATCGTCGACATGTACCGTTATCTGATTGAGCATCCCAAATTTCTCTCCCCGGAGTCCGTACAGAAACTGAATGTCCGCGCGGGCGAGACGCGGGGGCGGATCTATCGTGTGACACGCAAAGGGCAACAGCTCAAATCCATTCCGGATCTGAAACAGCTCAGTGCTGCGAAAGTCGCAGGGTTAATGGAAAGCAAGAATGGTACTCTGCGTGATATCGTGCAGCAGGAACTTCGCTTACGCGGAGATCAGAGTGCTGTTCCTGTCTTGAAACAGATCGCAGCAAAGGCCGAGTTCCCCGCCTCACGCCTGCAGGCATTGTGCACACTGGATGCGTTACAGGGACTTAATCCGGATCTGTTACAACCGCGGATTAACGATGCTCATCCGGGAGTCCGCCGCGAAGCGATTCGACTGTCGGAACCATTTCTGAATGAATCATCTCCGCTGGCTGAAGCGGTTCTCGCACAGGCGAAGGAGGAACAGGATCCGTCTGTGATTCTGCAACTGGCTTACTCTCTTGGTGATTTAAAAGGTGATGCCGCGACGACCGCGTTATTGAAATTGATCCAGCAGCATGCCGACAGTGTTTATATTCGCTCTGCAGTACTGACGAGTTTTGAGCCGAGCCGACTGGCATCCGCAATCGCATCACTTTTGCCTCAGGTGACAGCCAATCCGAAGATGCTGCCGGTACTTAATGCACTGACCGATATGGCAATCGCTTCGAAGCAGCCCAAGGTGTTGAATGACCTGGCTGTCCATCTGACTGCGCATGCTGCCGAAAGTCAGCAGATTCCGAGTTGGGAATGGAACCTGCTTGCTCAGTTGCTGCAGTCGCCTCAGGTGAAACAGCAGGGCCATTCGGATGCATTTCAGGAACAGATCTCGGCTTTGAGTCTGCGGGCCCGTGAGCTGGTATCTGATGTCGATCAGTCCCCGGAAGAACGGGTAAACTCCCTGGAGTTTGTATTAAGCCTGAAACAGAATCAGAAGGACCTCGATTTTGTTGCCGATCTACTCTCTCCGCAGACACCACTGAAGCTGCAGATTGCTGCATTGAGAAACCTGATCGCCACCCAGAATCCAGAGGCACTGGAGCTGGTGTTTGAAAACTGGAAGCAGTTTACGCCTTCTATTCAGGCAGAAGTTCTGAATCAGTTACTCCTGCGGGAATCGACGACTCAGGAACTGCTGAAACAGGTTGAACAGAAGCAGGTGCAACCGGCCCAGATTGATCTGACGAATCAACAACGACTGCTCGAACATAAGAATTCCAAGATTAAAAAGCATGCCCAGAAACTGTTTTCCGCGGCCAGCAGTGCCAGTCGGGAACAGGTGCTGAAGCAGTATCAGTCGGTTGATCTGAAACAGGGGAACCTGGAACGGGGGCGGCAGGTCTTTGAGAAGCAGTGTGCCAGCTGTCATCGCCTGGATGGTAAAGGACATGTGGTCGGTCCTGACCTGGCAGCACTGACGGATCAATCCAAGTCATTTTTGCTGACCTCGATTCTGGATCCAAATAAAGCCGTCGATGGTCGTTATGCTTCCTATCTGGCGGTAACAGAAGATGGAAAACTTAATACGGGGATTCTGGTTTCCGAACAGAGCAACAGTATCACGCTGAAAGCGCAGCAGGGAAAAGTGCTGACGATTCTGAGAGCCCAGATTGACGAGTTGATCAATTCAGGCAAGTCACTCATGCCCGAGGGACTGGAACGGGAAATTCCTCCCGCAGCAATGGCGGATCTGATTGTCTATCTCCAGGAACACAGTGCCCCTGTGAGCTACAAGTACGCGGGAGCGGTGACTCCGGATGCCAGTTATCCCGATGATGCACAGAAGCCGAAGCTGGTCGATCGGATGAACGGAACTCCCAAATTCAATGACGGCCAATGGGTCGGGTTCCGCTTCACTGGCGAGCACCCCCAGCCGCGCATTGAACTGGATCTGGGGAAAAAGATGCCTCTGCAGTCGTTGCGGATCGTGTATGGCGTCAATCATGAACCGGGATCAATTCATGCTCCGCGATCAGTGCGGGTTTCCTTCAGCAATAATGGGCGTGAGTTTGGTAATCCGGTACAGTTTTCTGAATTCGATAACCACCCGGATGGACTGGGGCTGTATGAAATTGATCGACGCATGATTGAAATCACGTTCCCGGAACAACGGGGACGGTTCGTACGCATCGATTTTCAAAGTGCCGGTCGCTGGCTGTTTCTTTCGGAAATCTCGCTGGCCAGTACCGCTACCAGCGATCAGTATCAGGCGGTGTCCGTTACATCCGGTGCTGCAGAACAGGCTGCTCCTGGAGTCGATCCAGTGGCCCGAATCAAGTCTCTGGTGGCAGATGTTAAAGTCGGTACTCCCGATGAATATCGCAACATTCCCGATATCTGGAGACAGGCGATTGCTGCCGGAAAACGAAATCAGGCGGATGAACTTCATCGCTTGCTGGCTGCTTCACTGCCGGACTTCGGGCAGTCGCTGGAGTGCTGGCAGGCCGTGGTGATAGGCGGCGGTGTAATCAACGGGATCACCATCGCCGGCGACTGGCCACGAACGAAAATCGAAAACATTCTTAAAGCCACTCCTCCGCTGGAAGTTCGCTGGAAGCAGTCGCTGCATGCTGCGGTCAAGATGGCCGATGATCCCAAAATAAAATCCGGTACCCGCTATGATGCACTGCGCATGGTGGCCATGCTCGACTACGAGAAATGTCAACAGCAGTTGAAACGTTACCTGATGGATGCGACACAGGCCGAATTGCAGATGGGAGCCGTCAGTGGACTGGGCGACATCAATACCCCGGAAGCGACCCAGGATCTGATCACCGCGCTGCCGAAATTGACTCCGCGGAATCAGAAGATTGCGGTCGAGGCTCTCGTCAGAACAGAGGCTCGTACGCAGATGCTGCTGCAGGCGCTGGAGAAAAAAGAGCTGACTGCTGAACTGGTGGATGCCGCAGTTCAGCAGCAACTGAAAATGTCAGAGAATGCCGAGATTAAGAAACGGGCACAGACCGTCTTTCCCTGACGGTCTGTGAAAGGGGCTCTTTACTTCGACAGTAAGACGTTGAGAATACCACGACAGAAGTCGGGGAGGTCACTGGGACGACGACTGCAGACAAAGTGTCGGTCCACGACAACCGGTGCGTCTTCCCAGATAGCGCCGGCATTGACGAGGTCGTCTTTGATTCCGGGAGAACCGGTGACTTTGACACCCTGGTAGATGCCGGCAGAGATCGGCATCCAGCCACCGTGGCAGATGGCTGCGATCAGTTTTTCGCTTTCATGGAATTCCTGCAGGAGTGAAAGTACCTTTTCATAGCGGCGGAGCTTATCGGGCATCCAACCGCCGGCGCAGATCACCCCCTGGAAATCGCTGGATGAAATGCTCTCAATGGTGGCTTCCGATTCTGCCGGATAGCCATGCTTACCCAGGTAGGTCTGATTGGACTCCAGTCCCGCCATGGTTGTCTCTGCGCCCGCTTCTTCGAGACGGAGCTTTGGGTACCAGAGTTCGAGGTCTTCGTAGTCCGCTCCTACGAACAGTAGAAACTTCTGTCCGGCGAGGGGGAGTGAGTCAGTCATAGGATATCCTTTAAGGTTTTGAGGTTAATTTTATAAGTGAAGCCGGCTATCTCATGCAGTCGGCCAGAAGAATCCGAATATGAGTCCGACGATAACCGCATACAGAATCGATTCGATTATATGTCCAGTGATACGATTGTGGAACCAGATCGCATGCTGCACGATAGCAGAGAGAAACGTCAGTAACGAGGCCAGGGCGAAAAAGCGAAACACGACTGCGAATTCTGCACCCGGCGAGAGTACCAGCGACGCGAGGCAGGCCAGCGCAAAGCTGATTACCAAGAAGTAAAGAAACGTCAGCCCCAGGTTTCGACCCATATTGACTTTGTCAAACAGGGTGATAATTCCACGGGGCCCCTGTTCCCACTTCTGCTGGTAGGATTCGCTTTTCATCTCTTCGGGGGTTTTGCAGCCAGGGAACATGTAGCTGCCCCGGGGCAGGTTCAGACCTCGCAACGCATCAAGGAACTCGTCTTCCTGTTCGATCTTAATCCAGTCTGATCGATGCAACTGGAAGACCATCCAGGACAGAAAGCTGGCAAAAAACAGTGCAACGGCAGATAACAGGACAGGTATCAGCAGACTTGCTACCATGTGTTCAACTCCCGAATGTTACAGGAAAAGAGATGCTGGATTGATTCGGTCTCATGATAAAAATTCAGGACCGGCATTCCTAGTACCTCACGAAGATTCATAGTCACATTAGCCAAGATGATCGGAAAGGATCCACATGCCTCAATTCATTGAACGCCCAGTCGTTGTAGAAGCCGCCGGTAACAAACCCAAGCAGATTGAAGAGTTCGTGGGGCGAGTGAATACGGGAGACGACGCGATCAGCATCGCCCGTATGGTTTCTCCCGGTGGCTGGGTGGAACCGGCTCAGACACCTGATTTTCGAGAAATGACCGTGGTTATGAAAGGCACGCTGCAGGTTGAGACGCATGAGGGAATGTTTGAAGTCCAGGCGGGACAGGGGATAATACTGGAGCCCGGCGAGTGGGTTCGTTACAGTACACCTGGCGCGGAGGGAGCCGAATATATCGCGGTTTGTACGCCCGCCTTTTCGCCTGATACCGTCCATCGCGACGAGGCATCCTGAAACTTTTAGAGTGAAGCAGGAGATACGCTGATGCAGTCAGGTCCGAATAGTATCCAGGAACTGGTACCGCTTCTATTTGTAGAAAATGTCACGCATTCTGTCTCCTTTTACCGGGATCAACTCGGTTTCGAGATGACGCTGAACTGGGAACCGGAGGGGAAACTGTCCTG
This sequence comes from Gimesia chilikensis, assembly GCF_007744075.1. Lineage (NCBI taxonomy): Bacteria > Pseudomonadati > Planctomycetota > Planctomycetia > Planctomycetales > Planctomycetaceae > Gimesia > Gimesia chilikensis. Next base: position 1,807,119 of record NZ_CP036266.1, read on the forward strand.
GTGCCGGCTGGAGCGGGACGGCGTGGCTCTGATGCTGCAATTGGCTTGTCCGGATGAAGACGGGACGACTGAGGAACGGAGCAAAGGCATCGGTTTCTTTTTTCTATGTGAGGATGCACATGCCATGTACGAGGAACTGCGTGGCAAGGGGCTGGAACTGGAACCGCCGAAAGTGGCTTTCTACGGAATGAACCAGCTGTTTCTGAAAGATCCCGATGGTTATGAGCTCTGTTTTCAGAATCCGGTTCCTGAAAGAATGGCAGAATAAATCGAACACCGTGTGAAATCAGGAGTAGTTACTCACGCTCAAACAGATTCGTCAGCCAGACCACCTGGTAAGGTTTGAGAGTCAGTTCTGCTCTGAGGTTGGAATAAATTTCACCGCTGATCAAGTCGATCCAGGAATCGGTGCCGATCAGGTTGATCTCTGAGAGTGGCAGGATCTGTTCGGTATTTGACACATTGTTCAGCGCGAAAATACTCTGCTGTCGATCCATGCTCTGTCGCCAGAAAGCAAAGACGGCATCCCCCAGATGTAAAGTGAACTGGGTCGCGTTGGGATGGAACGCGGGCTGACGTCTGCGAACCTGAAGTAGATGGCAGAGTCCCTGGAAGACATGGGCGTGTGAGAAATTTTCATCGGCGAGAACCGCCTGTAATTGTTCATAGTCCCAGCGGTGCCGGTTGATGGAGCGGTTGTGCCCCGTGCGTTCGACGCCTTCCTGGTCGTTATGGGTCCCCAGAAAGCTGTGAATGTAAAGGGCAGGAATGCCTTCCAGTGCAATCATGATGGCATGCGCACAGAGGAAGCGGGGGATTTGCCATTCATCTTCTCCGTCGATTGTGCCTTTCATGGCGTCAAACAGAGAGATGTTGATCTCGTAAGGTCGCATGCCTCCTCCCGGAAGGGAGCGCATTGAGATGCGGCCGCCGAACTGTTCCATCATAGTGACCATCCGGTTGATTTCTTCGTCGTCCATCAGACCTTCTGCTGGTCGCAAACCGATCCCATCATGAGAAGCGATGAAGTTCAGATAAGTCGTACCGTGCAATGCAGGGGGCATACTCATCATCCAGGTCTTCAGATGCTGACAACTGCCGCAGAGCATGGCGTTGACCAGCAGTGGGGGCAGTGAGAAATTATAGATGGCATGGGCTTCGTTCGAGTTTCCGAAATAAGCCAGATTTTCGCGATTGGGAATATTGGTTTCGGTGAGAATCATGGCCTGGGGGGAGACAAACTGGATCAGGGTTCTCAGCAGGCGGACGATTTCATGGGTTTCCGGCAGGCTGAGACAGGTGGTTCCTGCGACTTTCCAGATGAACGCGATCGCATCGAGGCGAAAGATCTGTACGCCATGATCCAGGTAAAGTTTAACAATCTTCACCACTTCTTTAAGTAGCAGCGGCTCTGCGAAGTTCAGGTCGATCTGATCATGACTGAAGGTGCACCAGACGTATCGCGGTCCTTCTGGTGTATCGATGCGCTGCAGCAGTTCATTGGTACGGGGGCGAACAACATCGGCCAGGTCATCGTCCGGGCTGGCACAGAAGAAAAAGTCCCGGCCGGGAAATTCGCCACGTTTAAACTGTTGAAACCATTCGCTCTGACTTGAACAATGATTGATGACCAGATCCGACATTAACTGGAATTTTTCCGCGATGGCATTGATGTCTTCCCAGTCACCGAGGGTGGGATTCACCTGATGGTAATCGATGACGGAAAAACCATCGTCCGAGCTATACGGGAAGAAGGGAAGAATATGAATGCCGTTGATTGTATTGCTGAGATATTTTTCCGAGAAATGGAGCAGGGTCTGCAGGGGAGTCTCGTTTTCTGCCAGCAGACTGTCGCCATAAGTGATCATGACGACGTTCCGCTGGTCCCAGTGATTCTGATGCGTTTCCGGCGTCTGACACTGCCCGTCCGGGCACATGATGTCAATTAGATCCTGGGCAAACGCTGCATGGTCCAGCTCGGGATAAATGATCTTGAGATGGTTCTCGACCATGAAACGGTATTCACTGATGGCAGAGTGCGCGACAGGTTCGGTCATCGGTTCAGGCAAACTCCCGGTAATCATCGTCAACGGCGGTACACAAACGGGTAAAAATGTCGGGGACCGCACTTTGAACGCGGTTCCAACTGGGGATAAACGGCGTTTCCATGGGGTTATCCAGGAAGTGAATCCCCGCTTTTAACACATTTTCTGCAAACAGCTCAACGGCTTTTTCTTCGTTATGAACATCCAGTGCGAGACCATTGATGATGGCATCGTTGCGGTAGGTCTCAATAAAGTCCAGTGCTATCCGGTAGTAGGTCGCCTTGATGGAGCGGAAGGTTTCCGTGGAAAAGACAACGCCATTGGTGGCGAGTTTGCGGAAGATGCCTTTCGAGATATCAATCGACATTTTCGAAAGCCCTGCCTGGGCATCATCGACGGAGAGCTGTTGATGTTTGTGATCATAACGGTCAGCAATATCAACCTGGCACAAGCGGTTTGTCGAGTAGTTACGTTTGACTTCGGAGAGTACACCGATTTCCAGCCCCCAGTCACTGGGAATGCGAATGTCGTTGATCACATCGGTACGGAACGAGAACTCCCCGGCCAGCGGGTAGCGGTAACTGTCGAGATATTCAAGATAATCCAGCGAGCCCAGAATTTTCTTCAAAGCGCGGAGCAGGGGAGTCACCAGCAGTCGGGTGACGCGACCGTTCATCTTATTATCCGCCACGCGGGCATAATAGCCTTTGCAGAACTGGTAGTTGAAGCTGGGGTTGGCGACCGGGTAGATCAGGCGTGCGAGCATGCTGCGATCGTAAGTCAGAATATCGCAGTCGTGCAGTGCGACGGATGACGCGGTCCCCTGTGCGAGGACATACCCGAGACAGAACCAGACGTTGCAGCCTTTTCCGAGTTCGTTGGGCGCCAGTCCCTGGTTCTGCAGCAGCGTGTTGACTTCCTGCAGGCGGGGGCCGTCATTCCAGAGAATACGATGTTTCTGAGGCAGGCGACTGAAGAACTGGATCGCATGCTTGTATTGATTTTCGTCGGCCCGATCGAGTCCAATCACAATTTCCTGCAGGTAATTGACCTGTGCGAGTTCGGTGACAATTTTATCGAGGGCCGGGCCTTCCAGTTCGCTGTAGAGACAGGGAAGCACCAGGCTCATGGGGCGGATTTTGGAAAACTGGAGTAGCTCCGCTTCCATCTCTTCCAGCGATCGGGAAGAGAGATTATGCAGGGTCGTAATAATTCCGTTTTGGTAGAAGTCTCCCATACCAGATCTCCATGATCAATGTTTGAGCGCAACAACACGGGATGATCAGATTTGTTCGTCATCCAGTATTTGGGTCAACGCAGTGGCCCAGCCTTGTGGACCGGTTTCGTCAGTGATTATGACCGCAGACTGCTGTTCAAGATCAGGAGGTTCATGATGGGAAGAGCGCACAATGACCGCGATGTCTGCTGTTTTCAGCATGGCCACATCATTCTGGCTGTCACCCAGCGCTACAAATCGGGGCACACGTTGATCAGCCGATGCAAACCAGTTGCGAAACCATTGCAGACATTTTCCTTTGTCACACGCACCAATCACATGCACAAACCGGCCGCCACGCAGCAGCCGTAGACCATGATTGGCAATCAGTGCTTCAAACTTACGCAATTGATGTGCCGAGTCCTGCCAAATCAGGGGTTCGGAGAATTCACGGGTCATAGCCCGTCGGGCTGCACTTTCCGATAGTCCCGTATATTCAATGACTTCAGCGACTTCCATATCTGCAAATCCGGTAAACAGGAATTTTTCCTCCACCCGGATTTTTTGAATCAAAGTCAGAATTTCGGAGCGGACTGCCCCCAGAATGTGCACGTGGTCTCCTGAATTTTGAGCAGAGTTCTCCGCCAGGAAGTCGGCAGGCAGATAAAGTGCTGATCCATTTTCTACAACATAGGGATCTGAATTTTCCAGTTCATTGCGCAAACTCATCAGCTCCGCTGCCGTTTTGCTCGTATTGAGCATCAGAGGAATTCCGGCTTTCTTGAGACGTTCCATCACAGGGATCGCGGGGGCATAGGAATAGGTATCATGATCCAGCAGAGTGCCATCCAGGTCAGTCATGATCACGAGTGGCGGTGTTGTAGTCGGCTGATGGGGAGTTTGGGCGTTCATGAGCAGTGAATGATTCAAAGAGACAGGTACAGAGTTCAGAAGGGAGCGCATGGATCACGAAACGTGATTGTGCACGATCATAGCAGGATCACGACAGTCAAACAAACTGGCTGAATTTGCAGGAAGTTCGTACAAAAGCAGACATCCTCTCTGCTGAGTTTTCAGACTGAATCGGAGTTGCTACACTGAAATCAGTAATTACTTTAATAAGTTCACAAATTCGCAGACTAATCTTTCTAGTGGTGATCGCTCATGCTGAGGTCGTTAATAACGTTCGGACTCGTATTGGTTTTCCTTTCATCTCCCTTCACTGCAGAGGCCGCTGAACCGGCCAGTCAAGATCTGCAGGAACCCTGGCAGTCGCAGTACACAAAGGAGAACGCGACCGGCAAGCATGTGCTGGGGTTATGGACCTTTGATGGAGAGAAGCCCGGTGCAGATTTTTCAGGACATAAGCTGGACGCCACTTTTGATGGGGCTGAGATTGAACCCAAGGGCCGTTTCGGAGCCGCGATGCGTTCCTTTCCCGGTTTTCCGGTGATTGATAAGCGTCACTGGGCAATGGTGTCCGACTCGCCACACCTCTCACCCCGCGGTGCTTTCACCCTGGAGATGTGGATCAAGCCGGAAAAAGATATCGTAAAAGCTGCGACTCCTTATTTGCTGGATAAAAAATATGTCAGCGACACTGATTACCAGCTGGTGTTTACTCCCGCAGGGCGTACCGGCTCGCGGACTTTAAAGGCAGTCCTGGGGTTTGGTAACAAATCTGAGACCTGGTTTTCGAACCCAATGCAGCTCGAGCCCGAGACCTGGTATCACGTTGTGTTTCTGTACAATGGCGCGGGACGCGGTCGATTTCTGATTAACGGAATTCCCTGGGGGGAAAAGACCGTTAACGATGTGGGCGCGGTCGCAGCCGGTTCCCGTTATCTCACAATCGGAGATCGAACCGGAAGTAATTACGGCGGCTTTCCGGGACTGATCGATCAGGTGCGGATCAGTGAAGGGGAACTCGAATTTCGCCCCGTCCGTTTCGAACGGATTTCAGAGCGATCCTGTTTTGTCCGCATGGAACCCGAACGGACGCTCGATTTTGAGGTCACGAATTTGCAGCGAAAGCTTCTACCGGAAGCGACGGTTACCTGGTCTCTCAACGGACTGGTGCAGGGGACATCGACGCTGAAAAACCTGGAACCGGGGCAACCCCGCAAGGTTTCCTTTCCCTTAAATACCGCTTTACGCCCCGACAAGTATGAACTGAAAGCAGAACTGGAAACGGATAAGGAGACAGGGACAACAGCCGAGGCTTCGTTTCCGATCCAGATCGTCTCCCGCCCTCTGCCGGACCGGTTCCCGGTCGTGATGTGGGGAGCCGGGATCAATGAAATCGATCGCCTGAAAGAAATTGGTTTCACGCATGCCGCAGGTGTGCGGGCGAATTATTCCAAGATCTGGCAGGCTGGCAAGCCGACACTCGCCGATGACAAAGAACAGGTCCAGGCCCTGCGTGAGGGGCTGGATCGAGGGTTGGCAAACGGGGTTTCCTTTTATGCAGGACTTTCTCCCGGAGCCTGGTTGCGGAGCCAGGAGAAATTACAGCGAGTCAGCCGGGATGGAACACACCATGAGAGCCGGGAAGATATCTGCCCGCTGTTTCCAGAGATCAAAGAGTTTTGTTACAACGTGGGTGTTTCGGTTGCCGAAACGTATGGAGATTATCCTGCCTACGATTCTGCACTGCTGCATACCGAAGTTCGCGGGCATTCGCGTCCCTGTTTTCACGAGCATGACCGGGCCGCGTTCCGTAAATTTGCCGGGATTGATATTCCCGCAGAAGCAGGACCGCCACGGGGCGTGGATTATAAAAAACTGAAGGACTTCCCGTCGGACCGGGTCATCAAAGATGACAATCCGCTGTATGTCTATTACAAGTGGCACTGGAAGACCGGCGATGGCTGGAACGATCTGAACAGCGATCTGGAGCGGGGACTGAACTCGACCGACGACAAGATCTGGACCTGGTACGACCCCGCAATGCGGGTAGCGAGTGTGTTTGGTTCAGGGGGGGATGTCGATTATCTTTCACACTGGACTTATACCTACCCCGATCCGATTCGAATTAACGTGGTACTGGATGAATTGTTCGCCATGGCTCGCGGTTCCAGCAAGCATCAGGATGTGATGAAGATGACACAGATCATCTGGTATCGTTCACAGACTGCGCCACAGCCGAAGAAGACCGACAAAGACACTCCTCCCCTGGCAAGCTGGGAACGGGAGCAACCAGACGCGCCTTTTATTACAATCGCCCCCATGCAGTTACGCGAGGCGTTCTGGGCCAAGATTTCGCGCCCGATTAAAGGCATCATGTATCATGGCTGGCAGTCGCTGGTACCCACGGAATCGACCAGCGGTTATCGTTATACCAATCCCCAGACGCAGCATGAACTCAAACGGTTGATTCATGATGTGGTACAGCCACTGGGACCTGCACTGAAGCAGATTCCCGCTCCCCGTAATGACATTGCCTACTATGAAAGTTTTGCAGCCCAGGTCTTTGCGCGACGGGGAACGTATGGCTGGAACGGTTACTGGCTGGGTGATGCCCATCAAATGCTGCAGTGGGCTGGATTACAGACCGATGTGGTCTTCGACGAATCAATTCAACAGCATGGACTGGATCAATATAAAGTACTGTTCATGATGGATTGTGATGTGGTGACCGAATCTATATTAAAAGAAATCAAAGCCTTCCAGCAGCGGGGAGGCATTGTGGTCGCCGACGAGCATGTCGCTCCGGGAGTGAAGCCGGACCTGGTCATCACTTCATACAGAAGGACCGGAAATGCGGAGCAGGACAAACAGGAGCTGCAGAAGAAGGCATTGGAACTGCGTCAGTCGCTGGCGGGCAAGTATGAACGGTACCTGGATTCGTCGAATCCAGACGTGATTCCTTACTGTCGTCGAGGTAAGGCTGCGGACTACCTGTTCGTGGTCAATGATCGACGTGAATTTGGCGACTACGTGGGCCAGCATGGACGCGTTATGGAAAACGGTTTGCCTGCTGATACAACTCTGACACTGAATCGTCCTGCAGGTCACATGTATGACCTGGTACGTCACCAGCCTGTGTCTGTGAAACAGGTAGCAGGCAAGCAGGCGGCAGGGGTTCAACTGGCACCGGGAGCCGGAGGAATTTACCTGGTAACCGATCAGCCTGTTTCTGGTGTGACCGTGAAGGTGCCTGAAAAACTCAAACGGGGTGAGAGTGGCACTGTATCCCTCAGTGTCGTCGATCCGCAGGGGCAGCCGGTGTCGGCAGTGATCCCGGTCGAGGTTTCGATCGAAGATGCCGAGGGACGCCTGGCCGAGTTTTCCGGTTATCGGGCTTTGGTCGATGGGAAACAGGATTTCCAGATTCAGATTGCTCCCAATGACAAAGCTGGAATCTGGTGTGTCCGCGTCAAAGAACTGGCTTCGGGAAAGAGCACCTCTACCTTTTTCCGGGTGAGCGATGACAACTCTGCAGTGAAACCGCACGGGCGGAATATCAAAGGCTTCAATCCAGAACAGCCCGCCGGCTAAGATCCGCCTGAAAAGGCAGGGGGCATTGGTGTCATGCCTCCCTGCCACAATGCTTTCTTATAGAACATTCTGCTCCCTGAAATACGGGCGGACAGGTTCACTGCTGCGCCGATTCACAGGAATTCCCTCGATTCAGAGCCTTTCTGAAAATTAGTTTTCTTGATGTAACTCACATTTCGAATTCACGAAACATTAATCTGAAAAATTATTTGTGTGCTTTACCCCTCGCTCGTCGGGGCTTTTTTTTTGCGAATTTCTGTGAGTGTATTTTCTTCATTTGCTCACAGATTCTTAATAAATCAGCTCTAAGATGCCTTCCAAATCTGATGTGATTTCAAACGCGTCAGGTTTAGTTTTCCGCGGAAAGCTGACTTTGGTCGAGTGGACTGCAAGTCGCTTTCTCCTTCCTCACAAAACTGTTTCGGTGCACTGAAATGGCTTTGGTGTAATTTTCAATATGTCACAAGTTTCCTCAACAACTTTTTTGCCAGAGGCGGTTTCAGAACCTTCTGCAGCTGTGACGGGCCAGTTCCGTGAATCGTTGCGATCCGCCTGGCTGGTCGATCCTAAATATGATCTGTTGTTTCTGGTGAACCTGGGCTGGCCTTTGCTCGTACTGCTGCAGTGGTGGGGCGGGCTGGAAATTCAGAGTGGGATCAGCTTCTGGCAGGTCTATTTCATAACGACGCCGCACCGCTGGATTACGCCGGCATTACTGTTCATGGAACGCGATCGCCTGGAAGCAAATCGAAACAAATACATCCTGATCACAGTCTGTCTGCTGACCATTCCGCTGGCGGTCAAAATTTCCACCGGAGCGCTGACCTGTCTGTTAACCATTGATTATATCTGGAACGCGTGGCACTTCGCTGCTCAGCATCATGGAATCTACAGCATCTATGGTCGGAAGACCGGGGGGATATCTCCTCGACGGTCGCGTATCGACAAATGGCTGATGCGGAGTTTTCTGCTGTATGTCACGCTTCGGATCGCCAGCTGGGCTTCGTGGGGCAGTTCCACACCGGGGTGGGGAATCCTTGATTCTCTGTTTGCGACAATCCCGATCGGAATGATGTTGCGTGAATTCTGGCAGTTGCGGGCTCAGACTGTGGGCCGCTGTCTGTATTTTACGAGTGTGATGACGCTTTACCTTGCAATGCTGGGGGCAGTGGTGGCCCGAAGTCCAATGCTGCTGCTGGTACTGACCACGGCCTCTGCTCTGTTTCATTCGATTGAATATCTGGCGATTGTCAGTTGGGCCGTTGACCGGACGAACCAGTCTGGAAAACCAACGACTGATCTGTTTAAACGACTCATGCCTCGCTGGGGAATGATTCTGGCGGTCTTCATAGTCATTCTGGGGATGGGGGCCTGGCTGATGCAGACCCATCTGATGGAACTCTGGCTGACCGCAAACCTGATCATGGCCTTTCTGCACTATGCCTATGATGGTCTGATCTGGAAATCACGGAAGGCGGTAACGACATGAATGCACGTCAGTCCAAGTCACAGAATCTGAATGAGAATTCCACGTCTGACCTGATCAAATATAACTCCGTTCCCGACAGAACTGTCCCGATTGTTGCAGGGCTGTTTATTGCCTGTCTGTCAGGCTGGTGGGCACAGAGCATCCGCAACTCAGGTGGCCTAAGCCTGCCTTATGCTCGGGCCGACATCACGATTGTCAACTTTCTCTGTGTGCTGCCACTGGCGATTGTAGTAACAGAGTGGATGCAGGGCGTGCTCAAATACCACAGTCCGGGGCTCTTTAAGATTGTGAACCTGATCGCGCTGACCGGGACCGCCGGGATTCTCGTTTTTCTCTTCAGCAGCAGCCATGCCAGCGTGGCACTTAGTGAATACGATGCCTGGGAATCATTTATTCTGAGGCCCGTGATTGCATTCTGGCTGATTCTATCGTTGATCCTGCTGACAGGCAGGTTCTTCCGGACGGAAATCCCGCAAGGTTCCGTGCGGGCAGGTAAACTCGTGTGGAGCACGGTCTGTTTGACGGCATTGTTGGTTCCCGTGTTTTATATTCAGTCCCGCGTGGATGAAATGGCGCAACAGGTAGACGAATATCTGGGGAGCGGTCGACTGGGTGATGCCAGGCAAGTTGTACGCGAGGTCTGTATTCTTTCTCCCTGGGGCAAGATTGGAGGACAGCCTGCCGATGACGTAGCACGCGATCTGGATCATGACTGCTTTGGTGTAGAGCGGAGCCTGGCATACATGAACCAGCAGACATCCCACAATGAAGAGTCGACCTACCATCGTGCCCGGTTGCTGGCCATCCTCGGGGAAGATCAGTCAGCCATTGATCTACTGTTACCCTGGTATGACAAATCCACGGTCAGCCCGCTGACCAGCCAGTTACTCGGCAACCTCTATCAACAGCAGCAGCATTGGGCCGAAAGTCAGCAGGCATATCGCCGGGCATTACAGGCCTGGGAAAAGTTACCAGCTTCCGAACAGCAGCAGGCAGGCGTTGTAGCCTCCTGGAAAGGGATTGCATTTGCTGAACGAAAACGAGGGAACTATGAAGCAGCAGAAACTGCGTATCTATCGGCGTTGTCGCTGGCTCCCACAGCGGACCAGCACTTTCTTCTCGCGCAATATTACGAAGATACGCAACAGACAGCGAAAGCACGAGAATACGCTCATCAGGCGATGGCACTTGATGCGACTCGCTACGGGCAGTCTGGGCAGAAACTGATTACCTCTTTGCAGCAGCAACACTTTGGCTGTCTGCAGGTCTGGCGGAATGGAGAGTTTTAACCACGGTCAGGCAATGGAAATCGAGAGTCTAAAAGCTGCTGATCCATCAGGGATCAGGGCATTCTGATTTGAGATTGTTTGAGATGTTTTACCGAATCTGGAAACGTATTCGGTGCTGAGAGTATGGTCTTATTGTTCTCAAAAATATTTTTCTTTGTTTAACTAAGAAGGAGAGTCTTACCAATGCAACTTCAACAATCGCAGAAACAGTCGAGTCAGAACTGTCGTCGCGGTTTCACCCTGATTGAGCTGCTGGTGGTGATTGCGATCATTGCCATCCTGATTGCTCTGTTGCTACCCGCCGTCCAACAGGCTCGCGAAGCAGCCCGCCGGACACAGTGCAAAAACAACATGAAGCAGTTAGGGATTGCATTGCACAATCACATGGATACCTTTGGTGCATTTCCTCCCGGATATGTCTGCTATGATGAATCCGGGAACCGCTTTCAGACCGGCGGCTGGCAGAACGGACAGAATGAATTCGGTTTTCACTGGCTGGTCATGCTGTTTCCTTACATGGAACAGCCGGCCTTGTGGGACCAGATTACCGCTTGTGCCGATGATGACAAAACTGGCGATACAATAACCAATCCCTGGGATCATTGTGAAGCTATTGCGGTTTCCTCACACATCGGAAGAAAAGCATTACCCGGATTTAATCACTGTCCCTCCAGTCCTCGTGATAAATCACAATTTACTGATGGCAGTTATGGGCTGGAAGCGCTGGCCAAAGGTAACAGCTATGCGGCCTGCTGGGGAAGCGGAAATATGCTTTCCTGGGAAAGCCGGAGCACTAAAGGAGCTTTCGGCTGCTACTTCACGACGCAGGACAAGATCGCTATCGGGCACGGTGGTTCAGGTGACCTGTTTCAGAATGATAAAGGATCCATGGACAGTGACTTCACCGATGGGATGAGCAATTCCATCGCGATGAGTGAAATTGTCAGCGCAGATGGCTACAGCTCAACCAGCACCACTGATATCCGAGGCGTCTGGTTATCTGCAGCGATGGGAGCCACCATTTTCACAGCGTATAACACACCCAATGCACGCGTGGCTGATATTCTGGCAGCCTGTGATGAAAATATCTCAGGTACAACGAATCCTTATCTGAACTGTACCGAGGATCGTTCAACCGCAGATGTTTATGCCGCAGCTCGCAGTTATCATACTGGGGGCGTCAACGTCCTGATGGCAGACGGCGCTGTCCGTTTTGTCAGTGATAATGTGGATAAAAATTCTGTCTGGCATCCGCTGAGCACGATCCGAAATGGTGAGCCAATCAGCGATTTCTAAAAAGTGAGCTTCAAAAGTACGCTACGGACGGTGTCGTCTGTAGCGTTACTTTATTTGTATTCTTAGATAAGAGAGAAGAGGATGAAATACTGGGTATTGTGTCTGTTGATTTGTATGACCTGCGGTTGTGGTGGAAGCGATGCTCCACAGACGACAGTCGAACAGGATGTATTCGCTGAAGTGACTGGCCTGGGGGATACCTATGCCGATGAAAAAATGTTTCAGGACGCATTTGTTTCTGGTGCTGCTCCTCAGAACCGAGAAGATTACGGCAAATACGCCTACGTTATTGATGGTGAAGCAGAGATTGATGGCGATCAGGCCACCGTTCCGGTGAAGATCATCGGAGGAATCGTTTCCTCTCAGGAAGGAGACAGTGCTGCCAAAAAGAAAGCCGGTGAAAAGACGGAAACAAAAATGACCTGGAAACTGCAGCGTGAAGGGGAAGAGTGGAAACTCAAAGAAGCGCCCCTGCCAGGTTAAGCTGTCGCTGTGACACGTTACTATCGACGGCAAAGCCATTTCGATTTTTCGGGACACTGGTTGGGGTACTGACCATGCTGATGCTGTTCCCGGGCTGTTCTGACAGTGGTCAGCCCGGGAAGCAGGCACCCAGACGCACATCACAGTCAGATGCTCAAGAGCAACACCAACCAAAAAGTCTGTCTCCAGCAGAGTCCTGGCAACGTTTTCTTGCTACCAACTTCGCCGGGGATCAGGCGTGTGCGGAATGCCATCGTAAAGAGTATGACGCGCATCAGCGTTCCGGTCATTCTCATACTGCGATCCAGATGGCAGAAAGTCCTCTGGCAAAACGTCTGGCGGAGGTCGGTTCCTATCAGGATTCCCGTCGCGATCAGCGGTGGTCCTTCAAGCTGGACCAGGGGAAATTTCTGGTTAAAGATGAGAGCCACCCCACCATGCCCGCACTGGCAGTCACCTGGCTGTTGGGTTCGGGGATGCACGCCCAGACTGCGATTGCCGTTGAACCACGCCGCAGACAGGGAGTGGAACTTCGCTGGTCCTGGCTGGCCAGTCAGAATGGACCGGGGCTGACCCCGGATCACGAACCTTATGATCAATTCAATCGCAACAGCATCGAATGTTTTGGACGTCCGATGAATGCGACCGATGTACTGGCCTGCCTGGGATGTCATATGACCGTGGGGCCTCCTCCCGGGGCACCATTACGGACCGAATATTTTGTTCCCAATGTCGGGTGTGAACGCTGTCATGGACCGCGGCAGAAGCATGTCGAACTGGCGCAGCAGGGACGGGGAAATGAAATCAAACCGCTGATCAATTACCGCAACGCGGAGGAGTACATCGCCGCCTGCGCGGAGTGTCATCGCGATGCCAGCGATCTGACCGGGCAGGAGCAGCCGCATGAACTGGTACGGTTCCAGCCTTACGGACTGAAGAAGAGTGCCTGTTATCTGAAATCCGACGGTAGACTTTCGTGCGCAAATTGTCACGATCCACACGATGCGACATCACATGATCGGGCGTTGTACCGCAAACAATGTCAGTCCTGTCACCAGGCAACAGAGTCCAGCATTTGCCCGATCCAGCCCCAGGGCGATTGTATTGAGTGTCACATGCCGGCTGTCGAATGGACCGCCGGTATTAAGTTCCATGATCACTGGATCCGGAAGCCGCCAGTGGTGAATTAAACGGGGGAATCACATGCATTCAGAAGATTATTGCTGTGGTGCGAAGGGGTTTTTGAACCCGTTTGGCTCCTGCACGTCGATGGAAATTTTAATCGCCTGGTAGCCACTCACTTTTTCAAAGGCAGGTAGTTGTACACTCAGTTCTCCGACGAGTCTGATTTCATCAATCTCTTTGAGCTGGCATGGTAAGTTCTGATCCGCTTCCAAGGCCAGCATCACTGTTTTTTCTAAAATCGATTTGTCGATTCTAAATTCAGAACCGGCAGCAAAATAAGGAATATTATAGAAGGCAAGCTGATGCCTGACCCGACAGGTCTGAAATTCATTATATTTTATAAAAATCCAGCCTTTGAAATCTGCAGCCGTAGCACCGGTTGGTTTTTTCACTTTGATGATAGCATCCTGATTAGCACCCAAAACAGGATATTTCGTATCTCCCGTCAGATGTAGCGTGGCATTGATCGCCTCAGACCCCCATTCGTAGTTTGACTGCTTTTGGGCGTTTGGCGTAGCTGCTGGGATGATCTGGACGGTTGTTGGACGAATTACGTCTTTCAGTTGAACCGGTTTTATCGTGAGTGGTTTTTCGAGTTTAAAGATGGGGAGTTCTGCGGAATCGGCGTTGTGAAAACGCAGGTAACCAGTAACAGCGATGGAACTGATTTGTTCTCCAGTCTGAATGGAAGCCGTCGGGACCGCACTGATGATTGCTTTTTTAAGATCATCTAGAGAGAAACTGAGATTTTTCTTGGATGACAAATCGACGTCGAAAGGACCAATGGTCTCTTTATCCAGTTTGGTTTTGTTTCCTGCCGGATCCACTTTGGTTGCTTCGACCCAGGCTGCCAGTTGTGCAATCTCCGGGGAGAATACTTTCGGAAGATTTGGGTCGGAGACATTTTTCAGATTGAGCAGCGGCTTTTTTTTATCGTTTTTTGCATTGGCAAAAATCACATCTGTTACACCGCCGTTACTGACGATCAATTGCGCCGAAATTTCGGAAGTTTCCCATTCGTAGCGGCTGATGTGTTTTTCATCGACGTGATCGGAAATCGCTTTCTTAATTTCAGCATCGTTGTCAGGAGATTTGACAACGGGGATTTCGAGGACATTGGAGACGCCATACGGTGTGGCGACGCGAATGCCAATGACTTCGGTTTCCGTTTTACCGTCATATTGGACTTTGTAGGTGTTCAAGTCTTTGGGGATACTCACTTCCAGTACCTGACGGCTGAGCATATTTATTCTGCGGGTCGGCAGGGGAGACTGATCTGATGGGGTGGTCGTATTCGTGGAGATGTTGTTGATCGTCGTGTTGCCGGCAATCACTTTCGTATCCATGATGTTAAAGTTGTCACCTACCAGGAACAGAGAGGTATTTTCTTTTTTGGGGTTATAGCCGGGTTCCCCATAAAAACCTACCAGTTCAGGACCGAGACTGGTTAAAGAACCGGAGAGGGCCTGGAAGCCACCCTTGGAAAAGTCGACAGGCATTTCGACATAAGCGGTCTGGAGCGGTAACCGTGCTTCTAGTTGGTCGACGGCTCTCATCAGGCGATAGACTTCCCCTTCGCGATAGAGGTGTTCGTCTTTCAGACACTGAGCCTTGGCACTTCTGAGATCCACAATATCCCGGCTCAGGCGGACAGTATCCTGTAGAGAAAATTCTTTATCTTTGGGTTTGGTCAGTTTGTACCAGTTAGAGCGCGTGTCGAAGGTGACATACGGGACAAAGCCGGGAGCGACGATAATCGCCACGCATTCGCGGATGCCCGGTTCCAGGCGATGGTCTTTCAGAACATCGTCTCGCGAGGGGCCGCCCGCCAGTGTCTGGAAAAACGTTTTGACGGTACCGTCGATCTCCGGACTCTGGAAGCGGGGGCGGAACCGCCAGCCGAATGTGTTGTCTCCGTGGGCAAATCCGACGACTGTTTTGTTGAGGGCGATGGTTTCTGAATCCAGAGCGATCTTGCGAGCGTACTGCGAAAAATTACGGGCACTCATTTTCCCGTTGGCAAACGCGAGAGAAGCGGCCAGCTGTAATTCTCTTCGCATGGAGAAAGAGTCTGCAATATTCTGATCCTGACTGATCGGGTCAATCGTGAAGACCTTTAAGGGCCAGCGGCATTTGACGTATTCATTAAAGGCATGTTTAGTTTCGAAAGGTATGAGTTCGCTGGGCAGGTAGAATTCCATTCCTTCATCGGCCACGACACAGTGGCAGTTTTTCTCTTTGGCGATGCGGTTCATGTCATCGTAGAGTTTTTGATTCAGTAATGAAGCTTCGATCAGAATGCACCAGGCGAGGCTTTCCTGAATCTGGTAGTCGTAAGGTGCCATGCGGGTTTGGTGGATTTCAGGGATCTCCTGGCTGATCAAGTCAGCAAATTCCAATTGTAATTGCAGTAATTGCTCATCCTGTCCGTTACGAATCGCTTTGTAGAGCTGATTCGCAAATGATCTCCAGAGATCGGGATTTTCTTTCATGCGAAGATGTAATAAATCGTAGGATGCCTTCAGCTCTTCTTGTAAAAATTCTCGTACAACCGTATTGGGGATTCGTCCTGGTTTTCCTTGATAGAGATCAGCCAGTTTTCGACCTAGTTCAACAAGTGTACTTGTCTCGTAAAGATTGGGAGACGGTTTTCCATCATGATTCCAATGGTGAAAACTGCGTCCATAAATTTTTCCGCGAACACTACCTGGTACAGAATAGCGTGCTTTTCTACCACGTGAGAGTGCATTCGTGGAAAAAATCATACCCATGGATTCAAGAATCTTCCTGAGTTTTCCACTCGAGTCAGATAGCTCATCAACTTTTAACAGTCTTTGATTGATATCATAACTATTCTTTAAGCAACAATTTTCTGTTTCTAAGTTTTTTTCAAGTAACTCAATCTGAGCAGTAATTTTACCTGCATCCAATTTAAGTTGATCATAACGGGCCAGTAGTTGTGTCTGTTGTGTCTGTTGTTGTGATGGTGAGGGGGGGAGCTTAGGAAGGCACTTGGGACACGAATTCGAAGAGAGTTGCATCTCGATTTTGATTAAATTGTTTTCAATCGGTGTCTTTATCTTTTGGAGCCTTGAGATTTGATTTTTTAATTCGATATATAAATTAGCTTTTTGTTGGACTTCATCTTTCGATAGATTTAACTCTTGCATTTTATTATCTAGACATGATTTTTCTTCGGCAATCCAGTCAAGAATATCATTAAGAAGACCATCCTGCGTGATATCTTTTTTAGGAGGAAACTGATCCCCATAAAACTCTTTCATGATACGAAATACCTGCCCCATCGCCTTCCATGTTTCAAGGTCCACATTTCTCAGGGTGGGAATGGTCAATTCATCCACCAGGTCATTAATCACCCATTCTCGAAACGAACGTGGGAGCGTTTCTTCGCTGAGAACCGGAGTAGCCGTAATGGTAATCTCGGCGCCATAGCCTTCCCGTGTTTTTTTGCCGGGTAGGATAGAAACGGGGATACGGACCAGATTGATGGAGTAACCGGGGCTGTCGCTCACGTCGTCCCCTTCATTCTGACGGCGGATCTGATTTAAATGATCAAGGTATCGCTTGAGCTGGTTTAGTTCTTCTACCGGTTCCAGCCCGATTCCACTGGTCTTTACTCCTCCAAAACCTATTGCATTTGATAGCAAAGTTTGCTGTTGAAAGTTGGGAGTCGGGATTGTGAATGGCTCTGTTGACGGAGGATTGATGGGGGTTCCGGGAGGCTGACCTGTTTTTGTTGTCGTTCTTTTTGTCACTTTCTCAGACTCATCAAGAGTTTCTTCAACGACAGTCGTAGAATCGTTAGTAGCTCCTGAACTCATAATCATGGTTGGTTGAGTAACGACCGCCTGGGTACCGCTGATGGCTGCGGACAGGGTAAGCGCGTTGACTAAAAAGGCCTGATCACTGCGCGAAAGATTTCCGTTGAGGAGTACTTTGAAGTCATCGAGTTGCTGCGCCATAATCTGTTCGAACTGGCTGCGATGCTGGGTGAGGCGGGCTTCCCCCCAGACATCGGGCTTCTTGGCGATGACACTGCCGTATTCGTCGATATGTGATTCCAGAGAATCAATTTCTTTCGCCAGACATTCCACGGAAGATTTGGGTTTTCTGTAGAACGGATTCTCTGCCTGAGTTACAGACTGGCTGGTGAACAGGATCACTAAAATCCACACGAATCCAGATCGCTTTTGTTCTTCCTTGAACATTTCTTGAGTTCCTTCTGGGTATTCGGGGCATCTTGCTCCCGGTCTGTTTGAAATTGTCCAGGTATATTGTCAGGGGTATGGAGGTAAATCCAGACGCAATTTTATATCGGTAATAAAATGTTTAGTATTTTATGTGATTATATGTGAATAAATAAATGTCCGTAAAAGTGATATTTATGTATCATAGGCAGTCTGGATTTACTATATTAACATGTGAAAGTGTCCTTACGTTTATCGTATTGTTTGTGGGTCGAATAAAACTGTTCAGTAATAGAGGTGCATGATGGCGAAGAAAAAATCGAAATTACAACAGCTGGACTATAAGCAAAGCGGCAGTAAAAAGTCCCGGTCTGACAAAAAAGAACGGGTGATCGAAATGACTCAGGAGGATATTTCTGAGGCAGAAGCGCATCGTCAAGCGGGAGGATCGGATATCTGTTTCGCAACTCAAGAAGCAGAAGAATTCGAGGCACAACCCGAGTATTTTAAGGTTCGTGAAAAACTTCAGGATCAACTCTATGCATTGAGTTGTGATATTAATCCGATAACTAATGAACTAGAATGTGAAAAATCGAATAACCATGACTCCGAGAGTGCGAATTCACAGGGGGGAGGGGTCGATCCTTGGGGAAATCCATATCTAAATGCACAGTCTTTTATGGGGGTTGCCAGTGCCGGTATTGATCCTTTTGGGAACCTTTATGGGTCTTACTTAAAAGATGATGCGGATGAAGAGATAGTGGGGCTGGATCCACGAAATTATGGAGAGCGTGTATTGGGTACGGCCATCGGTTACCGGACGCGACATGGTGTTCCCACAGGGGAAGTCGCGCTGAAAGTTTATATCGACCGTAAAGCGATGCGCGCCAGTTCCCTGACTTCAAAGAGAGTTCCTGCCGAAATGGAAGGTATACCTGTTGATGTGGAAGAGGTCGGGGGGGACATTGTCCCGATGGCGGGATTTCAGCAAATGTATCCCCGGCCGGTGCCCTGCGGTGTCTCAATCTGCAATTTCGACGCTGACAGTCGCGCTAACCAGCGGTCGTCAGGAACTTTGGGATGCCTGGTTGAATTGGAGGATGGTCGCCTGTGTGCGCTTTCCAATCATCATGTATTGTCTCCCGCCGGCAAAGCACAAGAAGGGGATCGGGTCATTCAGCCTGGTTCACTCGACGGGGGGATGGGGAATCAGATAATCGGGCTGTATACTGATTTTCGTGATGGCAGGCCTGCCTTTTCGGCGGGGGGAAGCGGCGCACACAAGGTTGATGCCGCTGTGGCGTTTACCAATTTTGATCTGGTGAAACCCAAGCATGTTAATTTCGAAGTCAACCCTGAACCGCTCATGCCACAGCTCGGGATGACGGTGATTAAGAATGGTCGTACCACCGGAGCGACAATGGGGGTCATTACCGCAATTGGCTTACGGACGAGTATCATGTACCCCGGCTCGGGGCGGGTCTCTTTCACCGGGCAGATCATGATTCAGGGACTGGGTAATAATGCTTTCAGTATGGCCGGGGATTCGGGATCACTGATCTGCTGTGCTATGACGAAGCGTCCGGTTGCCTTGCTATTCGCCGGGTCGCTGGCAAATTCTTATACGTTAGCCAATCCGATTCAGGCTGTAATGCAGGAAGTTGGCATCAAACGATTTGTGTCTTCATGATACAAGTCACCGACTGAATAGTATGATTTGATAAGCGAGAAAGAGTCTGTCCTGATTGGGCAGACTCTTTTTTTAGAGATGAGGCTATCTCAATGGTGGTTGTCAATGGATCACATGTTGACGATCCGTTTAAGAGAGAGATATAATTTCGAAAATGTCATTTATCAGCAGGTGAAAAAATGAAAAAGTGTTCTCAAACGGAGTTGCTTGAAATTCTTGAGAAGAAAGAAGACTGGTTACACTCAATTCCCGGTGTTACTCAGTCGGCAGTCGGCTTAAATCCCGCGGGAGAAGTTTGCCTCCGGATCTTTGTTGATCAGGTTTCTGAAGCAGACAAGCAGAAAATTGTCGATAAATTTTCTGAGGTTCCCATTTCCTGGGAAGAGGGGATGGAGATGCGTCCGTACTCGGAATGAATCGATCTGGTTTATTTCTTTCTGGATATGCCTCAGCCAATGATATCTTTCCGGTGGGAAACGTAGTCCCAGACGACGTAGCGGTCGAGGTCGCGGCCGGCGGTGAAGAAGACGCGGCCCTGGGTGGCTTCGGCCAGGCGGTGGGCGAACTGGATGTCTTCGCTGGACTGGGACCAGCTGGGAATCAGGAAAATGTTGATTGTGATTCCCTCGCGATGGCAGAGGTAGGCTTCCCGCATGGTGGCTGATTCGGTCTGCGGATCAGGTGGATAGAGCAGGTAAAGTTGTTCCCCTTCGAAGTGTGCGGTGGGCAGGCCGTCGGTGATCAGAATGATCTGTTTGTTGGGCGTGTCCTGTAATGCCAGGAAGTTCCGCGAGAGCTGCAGCCCGTGCTGGATGTTGGTGAAGTGCGGCGGGATGATTGACTCGCTGATCTTCTCGTCGCTCATGTCGACCTTCAGACGGACGACGGGATCGAAAATCGTGACCGGTTTGGGCATCATCTCAGCGATTTCACCGACCGTGCGCGGCTTGGCAAACGTGTACATCTCGATGAATTGCAGATAGTCGCCGGGGAATTCGCCATGGATCAATGCTTCGAGTGCCAGTCCCATCTGCTTGACGTTCACGTACTGGCCTTCGTAACGCATAGAGCCGCTCATGTCCATGAGCACGGTGGTGGCGCACTTGGGTGTATTGCGTGTCTTGTGGATGACCAGATCGTCTGATTTCAGGCGGATCGGCAGCCCCGGTCCGTCTCTGAGAATGGCATTGGTGAAGGACTGGGTGATATCCATGTTTGAGACCGAATCACCAAATTCGTAGGGTTTGGTGCTGGGCATTTCCACTGCACCTTCGCCAACCACAGGACCCGTATGGCGGCCGGTACGAGAGGCCTGCAGATCGCTGAAGATTCGTTCCAGAATACGGCTTTGAAACAGGCGGTAAGCTTTGGGGGTCAGGCGGAACTGGCCTTTTGAGAATTCCAGTCCCTGTTGATCAGCCATCTCACGCAGCATGTCGCGAACCTGTTTCTGGATGGCTTCCAGCGTTTCCATATCGCCGGGTTGTGTGAATTCGGAGAGGGCCTCCATGTCGATGATCGCGATCTGGGCCGTCTCGCGGGCTTCTTCCAGCTGTTTCAGTAATTCATCGATCTTTTCGAGTTCAGCTTTGATCTCGAGGGCTTCCGGAATTGTCAGCGAGGTTCGTCCGGTGAAATGGTAGTTGGCGGCGAGTTCATCGATTTCGTACTTGTCGCCCAGGCGGTCCACCAGTTGGACCAGTCCTTTGGAGAACGGGCTCTGGTCGTCATTGATTCGGTACCAGAGTCGTTCCAGATCGTAGATCTGTTCTTCCCGGACCGCCTGTCGATAATAGTCTTTGTACTTCCGCGGCGGTTGGATCTGTTTCGCGTAATCGTGATAACTGCGGCGGGCTTTCTTACGGACGCCGTCGGTCTCATAGGTTGCGAGGATTTTACGTTTCCGCTCCTCCAGCATGGCCAGCAGGGCATCAAGACTCGGTCCAAGGCCGGCAATCTGGCTGGGGTCGAGGCGAATGGCGCGGGCCAGTTCTTCCTCGGTCAGTTCCCGCATTGATCCATAATACATCATGTGATTCAACGCGGGGGAGACCAGGTCCGGAGGCGGCTGCATCGGATCGGGAATACGTTTGGGATCATACTTCTGATAAGTATGAATAATACCGCCAGTCAGTCGTTTGTCTGTCATAGTCGTGTCTCGATCTCTCTGACGAGAGCCAGGGGATGATCAGGTCTCATAAGTGATGCGGCCATGATCCTGCGAACGCGAAATTTTACTGTTGGCATAGAGTCCTGCGAGAATGAACTCAATACAGGACGCGCGGACGGCTTCATCGCCCGAGGCATTAACCTCAAACGCTTTATCCCAGATCGGGGGAACGCGTTTCAGACGTTCGGCGTACTGGGAAGAGGGAAGCATGTCACCCACTTCGATCTTAATTCCCTGGGAAAAGATCTCACTGATCTCCGCGAGGCCATGTTCGACAATGTATTCCTGAAAGACATCCTGGATGGCCTGGGCGATGATGGAATCGAGTACCTGTCGCTCCGACATCTGGTTGGCGCCCATCAAATCGAGCTCCAGTTTCCCCAGTGAGGACGAGTAGAGGTGCCCCAGATCACTGATGCGGGGGACAGCCGGTTTTTCATTGAGCACCGCACCCCGGCGGCGGGCTGAAGCGACCATCATCCGATAGTTGGCAATACTGAAGCGGGCACTCACGCCGGAATCGTGGTCGACGTATTTTGAGGCGCGGGCAGCGATGGAGATCTGTTCGATAATCTCACGCATGAAGTAGGGAATGACCACGGGGACATCCCCTTCGAGATCGACGTTGGCTTCCTGCTCCATGATTTCGATTCCCAGGCTGCGTTCCCGGGGATAATGCGTATGAACAACTGAGCCGATACGGTCCTTCAACTGGGGAATAACTTTCCCACTGCGGTTGAAGGTCGAGGGGTTGGAGGAGAACAGAATCAGCATGTCGAGGTCGAAGCGGATGGGATAGCCGCGGATCTGCACATCCCGTTCTTCGAGGATGTTAAACAGGCCGACCTGGACCAGTTCATCGAGTTCAGGTAGTTCGTTCATGGCAAAAATGCCCCGGTGCATGCGGGGGATCAGGCCGAAGTGCAGCGCACTTTCTGCTGACATGCTTTCACCGTGTGCCAGTTTGGCGGGATCAATTTCGCCGATCACGTCAGCAAACTTGGTTCCCGGTGCCAGACGTTCCGCGTAACGGTCTTCACGTGACCACCAGGCAATGGGCACATCGTGGTCCGGGGTGTTCGCCAGAAATTTGCGTCCGATACTGGTGATGGGTTGATAGGGATCGTCGTGCACAGGTGACTCAGGCAGATCGAGATAGGGGATCTCTGGGTCCAGAAACCGGACCAGTTGTCGCATGATGCGGCTTTTGGCCTGTCCTTTTTCGCCCAGAAAGAGCATGTCGTGCTCAGAGAGCAGGGCGAGGACGATGTCGGGGATGACTGTATCATCATAGCCGACAATGCCGGGGAACAGTTCATCCCCCTGTTGCAGGACCTGCATCAGATTGTCGTAAATTTCGCGTTTAACTGTCTTGCTTTGCCAGCCGCTTTCGCGGAGTTCCGCCAGATTGGTGGGACGACTCATGTAGAAATCTCATTATGTTTTGAGGCTGAATGCGGTTTGAGGGATGCGCTGCTTTGATGTTAGTGAGTTTTGAAATCAGCCTGGTGTATTGGCAATGAACTGGCCGTTTCAAGCTCACACTCAATCATAGACAAAATTAGCGTTCAGACTATGGTGTGTTTGTTCACTTTTGCAGTTTCCGGGTAAGACAATGCATTCTTGTCAAAATTCTCCCGACAGGGCTGCGTTTTCAATCGGGGTCAGCGAGGCAATAATCCGGGCAACGGTTCCCTGTCCTCGTGTGGACTCGAGACGGAATTTTCCGTTGATGAGTGAGAGTCGGAATTCAATATTGCTCAGGCCGATGCCGCTGGCATCGGAAATCTGGTGATCGAGTTGTTCTGTATCGAAACCCACACCCTGATCGGAAACGACAATCTCAATTTTGTTTTCGGGTAGCAGGCTCATGCAGACACGCGCTTCGGTGGTTTCCGAATGCTTGACGACGTTAAACAGCAGTTCGCGAATGCATTCATATAAGGCGACTTTGATTGTATCGTGTTGTGGTTCCGCCTGGCGGTCGAGATCGAGTGTGACGTTCAGGTTGTAGCGTTCCTGCATGTTGTGTGACAGCCATTCCAGCGCAGTGACCAGGCCTTCTTCGTGCAGAACGACCGGGTTGAGTTCCGCGGTCAGGGAACGTGTGATTTCAATTCCCTGGTTGAGCAGTTCATCGGCGCGGGTCAAAGTCTGGCGGATGAATTCATCAGTAGTGTCATTTTTAGCGATATCCAGGTGGATGCGGACTCCTACAAGAACCTGCTGGAGGTGGTCATGGAGGATGTCTGCCAGTTGTCGTCGTTCCTGCTGGGCTGCGACAGCGACGGCCCGGGTCAGATCGGCTTGTTTCTGTTCCGCCTGTTTCCGTTCACTGATATCCCCAATGATCCCGGCGAAGAGTCCGAACTGGGGCAGGTCTGTAACGGAAATCTCGATGGGGAACAGGCTGCCATCACGTCGTCGTGCCATCAGTTCCCGACGCGAACCAATGATCGAGGCCTGTCCTGTTTCCAGGTAACGGGTGAGATACCGGTCATGCACAGCCCGGATCGCATCGGGAGTGAGCACGCTGACGTTCTGGTTAATGATTTCATGTGCCCGGTAACCGAACATTTTTTCCGCAGCCGGGTTGAATGATTGAATCAGCCCACTGCGATTGATGGTAATGACCGCCTCGAGGGCGGTTTCCACGATCGCTTTGAGTTCGGCTTGTGTCTGCAGGAGTTCGCTGGAAACGCTTTGGTTTTGCAGGATCCGTTTAATCGAGGACCGAAACAGATCCGGATCGATGGGTTTGACGAAATAGTCGGCGACACCGGTGCGAAAGGCGAGAATCATGTTTTCGATGCGGGTCCGGGAAGTGATGACCAGCAATTCGGCTGACGGCGCCAGCTGTTTTAATCGGGGGAGTACCTCTTCGATACTGCCATCAGGCAGGTCGTGTTCCAGAATGATCAGAAAATAATCTGACCACCGGTTACGATCGAAAAGTTGAGCCACTGTCTCTGCAGTCTCAACCGGATAACCGTCTCCTGCAAGAATCTGCAGCAGGCTGTTACGGGATTCAGGATCTGGTTCGACCAGCAGAATCGGTGATCCCTGGGGCTGGAGCGTAACTCCTGCTGACATGCTGGATTCCTGTTTCAAGGGACCTCCTTTTCGGTTTCAAATACTATTCTACGGTAACCGTTCCCCAGATGTGTGTAAAGAATTTGTGAAGAAGTTTGCTGGTGCATTCCACGACCTGGGGGTTTCCCCCAGAGCAGAAAGGTCAGTTTTCCGATTACCGCTGATTACGGAGTTTTGTAATGTACGCTCTACAGGATGTGTTATGCTCTGGCTCGTTTCGTCCTGGCGAGTGGGGAGAACAAGAAAAACAGTCAGCCATCGGGCCTGAACCTGACTGATTTCGCTTTTCTCTGAGAGTCTCAGGCAGGGATGTGAGTAACTAAGGAAATTCGTGCCTTTGTCACACTCTCTTGAGAGGAAAGATATTATGCGAACGACAGGTAGTTGGCCACAGCCGGCTGATTTGAAACAACGGTCACGCTTTCAGGAAAATTCGGAAATAACGGAGCGCGTCGAATACGACCTGAGCGAGATTGCCGGACTGGAGAATCAGCAGATTCAAAAGATGAGTCATCAGGAACTGGAGGGAGTTGTTAGCGCAACACGCTCGATGGTCCTGAATACAAGCTGTCCCAACCGGCTGTCTCATTTTGATCAGTCTACTCTTAAACGTCTGGTTTATCTGGCCCGTTTCTGCTGCCAGAACCAGCGCGCCCGTACTCCATTTTCAGGGAATGAAAGCCATGCTTGTCTTAACACGCAAAAAAAATGAAGAGATTTGTATCAATGATGATATCGTGTTGACTGTGCTGCGGATTCAAGGTGGGAAAGTCAGAATCGGGATTAAATGCCCTGCAAAAATTCCGATTCGCCGCAGTGAAGTGCAGGTGGAAATGCTGGGTGAGGATGAATGTCTGTTAGAGGAACCCCTGATGACGGCAGAGCACCTGGTCGTTTGAAGTCCGGAACGGCTGTTGGTTCAGGTCTGTGTAGCTTACGCAATACCGCTGAAGATGCGGGCGGATCATTCAATGCCTGCGATCAGGGCTTGTAAACGATCATGTTGCCTGAATCACAATTTAATAAGCCACGTAATATTCAGGTGAAACCCAAATCGCTGAAGCGAATCCATAATACTTTTCAGGACTCAATCGACATACTAAGGAGGGCGGCGTGAAACTGCAGGGAGAAATAAAAACAGAATTGTTTTCCAATTCGGATCATCAACTCGTGGCACAGGTGAAACGTGTTCTGCAGTCTTCGGGCTATGCTCCCCTGGCTAAAGTCAGGGTGTTTGCTGAGGAAGGGAAAGTCTGTCTGGAAGGAGAAGTCCCAACCTATTTCATGAAACAGCTGGCCCAGACACGTGTACTGCCGATTGAGGGCGTCAGGCGACTGACGAATGAACTCAATGTGGACCGCCAGTACCACCATTTTACCTGAACAATCTCAGCGGAGCCTCTGTCTACTCCGCCAGGCAGACATCAGTCACGTTGCAAGCTCCTGACTTCACCCTGGAATTTGTAGCGTGACTGTTTTCATTTCATGTGAGACCCTGGCGCATCTCTCCGCAGGGCCTCTGGTCAGAGCTGCAGAAGATCAAACAGGGGTGCCTGAGTGAGCGAGAGTAGAAACAGGAATCGCTGCTCTTTGTCGGCCTGTTCAATTTCCAGTGAATTGCGTACGGCAGGCCCCTGTTCAACAGGTAGCAGAGCCGCTTTCCAGTCGACTTTGCCGGGTTCATAATGGAAGAGATTTTCGTATCCCAGTTCGCCGAGTCGTTGCAGAGCCTGAGTGGCGATCGGACATTCAAAGTTCATTCCATAAATGACGATGGTTTGTGATTTGTCCGGGCAGAGTGCAGATACTTCACTGTCAAAACGATGGTCGAACGGGGCATTGATGGCCCCTCTGATGTGATATTCCTTGTATGAATTTTGGGGTAGTACATCCAGAAGCAGCAAGCTGGGGCAAGATGCCAGTAGTTGCTGAAGATCATTTCTACCAATTGTGGTCATGGCCTGCATTCTTTACTCTTGAAAACTCTTTTGGCGGTTGAGTTCATGCTGAGATGGCAAAACGCTCGGACTCGAAGTTATCTTCGGACTGTGAGTATTTTAATCCAGGTCCGGGATGTCCTGCTATCAGGCAATCAGGGGTATAGGTCTGGGGGGAACTTCCGACGCTGCCATCAGGAATTACCCCAGGCAGATTTTCAGGGAGTCTGCGACAACAAGGGGAAGTGAAATTAAAGACGCCTGTGCCTGAGAGTAAGTCTCCCTGTCGCGGAAGAACTATTTCTTTTCCAGGACCCATTGAATCGCATTGCGGATCAATTCCGTCGCATTATCGAGGTTCAGCTTGTGTTTGATGTTTTCCCGATAGGTTTCAACGGTTTTGGGACTCAGGTTCAGCTTTTCGGCGATCTGGCGTGTCGTCTCTCCCAAGCCGATCTGTTCGAATACTTCCAGTTCGCGATCGGAGAGCGTTTCAATGGGAGACTCTTCGCTGTAATTCACTGATCCAATGGAACGGCAGATCATGCGTTCTGTAATTTCGGAGCTGAGAAAAACTTTTCCCGAGAGTACCCGATGGATGGCGGTGACCAGTTGCTCGGGGGCTTGCTGCTTATTGACAAAGCCCAGAGCGCCGGCTCGAATACAGCGTTCGGCAAACAGGTTTTCATCGTGCATGGAGACGGCGAGCATTTTGATCTGCTTGAACTGGGCCTTGATGTCTTTAATCAGCTCCAGTCCACTGCCATCTTTCAGAGAGATGTCAACAATTACCAGATCGGGCGGATCGTTCATGATCTGATTCAGGGCGACGGATTTACTGTCAGCTTCAGCACAGACCTGCAGATTGTCTTCACGTTCGATCAATCGGGAATAGCCTTCCCTGACAATCGGATGATCGTCCACAATCATGATCCGGGTTTTAGACTGAGTCGTATTTTCCATTCAGAGGCCCCTGATTCCCAGTTGGCTGACCAGAAAACCGTCTGCGACTGGTTGCGGAACCGTTCGTTTTCAATTCAGACGATCTGGTGTCAGACTAGAATTATACAATCCCGAAAACTGCTTCGATAGATCATCTCTGGTTTCTATCCTGTGATTTCGTTGTCTGTTAAAATGACCGATACGACGTGACTGTACAGGTTTCTGCTGAAAGGCGCATTCCTGTCAGCCACTGTGTGCTGATCTCATCACTGATTACATACCCAGGGAGACTCGCCTTGAATCGCGCCGCATTTACTGTCTGGTCCTGTTTATGGATTGTCTGTTTCTCCGTCAGTAATGCGGTCGCAGAACCGCCCGGATCGGCTGCGAGTCTCCTGCAGCCTTTTGTTGAGCGCGAAGAACTGGCAGGGGCGGTTGCACTGGTCGCAGGTCGGGATGAAATTCTTTCGACAGAGACCGTAGGCTATGCCGACATTGCGAAACAGAAAAAAATGCCGCCTGATGCGATGTTCTGGATCGCTTCCCAGACGAAAGGCATGACTGCGGCCGCGGTCATGATGCTGGTGGATGAAGGGAAGATTTCGCTGGATGATCCGGTCGAAAAATATCTGCCTGAATTCCGGAGTCAGATGGTGCTGGTGGAAGAGGACGAACATCACAGGTTACTCAAAAAGCCGACTCACCCCATCACGATTCGTGAAGTGTTGAGTCATATGAGTGGTTTACCATTTAAATCTGCCGTTGAAGTTCCAGCGTTGGATGCTCTTCCACTGGAGACTGCAGTTCGGAGTTATGCTATCACACCGCTGCAGACCCAGCCGGGGACGCATTACCAGTATTCGAATGCCGGTATTAATACTGCGGCACGAATCATCGAAGTGGTTACCGGCGCTCCTTACGAGGATTTCATGCAGCAGCGTCTGTTTGATCCACTGGGAATGAAAGACACCACGTTCTGGCCCAGTGAGGAGCAGGTTACGCGGCTGGCGAAATCATACCGGCCCGATGAGTCGAAGCAACACCTGGTCGAATTTCCGCTGACGCAACTGACCTATCCCCTGACCAGTCATAACGGTCGCTTTCCGATGCCAGCCGGGGGACTGTTTTCTACCGCACAGGATACGGCAAAATTCTGTCAGATGCTCCTGGATGAAGGGGAACTGAATGGACGGCGTTACTTGAGTAAAGCTGCCTTTCAGGAACTGACGAGCCGACAGACTCCTGGGACAGTGAAGCAGAGCTATGGACTGGGATTATCTGTGGGGCCCGACTGGTTCGGGCACGGTGGTGCGCACGCAACGAATATGGAAGTACATCCAGAACAGGGGATCGTCATCATCTGGATGGTGCAGCATGGCGGATTTCCCGGAAAGGGAGCCCAGGCCAAAAACAAATTCCGAGACTGGGCACTTCAGCGCTATAGCAAGTGACTCGGTTCGATTCTGTAAACTATCCGACTGAAGAGAAAGCAAGGCTGATGAGTGTCTACCGGGAACTGGGAGTGGAACCGATAATCAATGCCTGTGGCAGTGTGACCCGACTGGGGGGCGCGCCAATGCCCGCAGAGGTGCTTGAGGCGTTTCACCAGGGAGCACAGGAGTGGGTGCCCCTGGAACAACTGCAGGCCGCTGCCTCCAAAAAGATTGCTGCCCAGACCGGAACCGAAGCGGGACTGGTGACCTCCGGTGCCGCGGGCGCTTTGACACTGGGGACCGCGGCGATTCTGGCGGGACACAATCTCAGACGGATAGAGCAACTGCCTCATTGTGATGAGTTTCCTCATGAATTCATCATCGCACGGGAACAGCGCAGTGGCTACGATCATGCGATTCGGGCGGCAGGAGCCCGGCTGGTCGAGGTTGGTTTCAATGAGATCGTTTCGAATGCAGGAGTCCGGCGGACAGAGGCCTGGGAATATGCAGCGGCGATTACAGAGCGGACTGCGGGGATCGTCTATGTGCATGCAGCGGACTCTGCGCCGGGGTTGAGTGAAGTGGTCCAGGTGGTGCACGAGCATGGATTACCCGTGATCGTTGATGCCGCCGGGGAACTGCCGCCTCGAGAGAATCTGCGGGAGATCGCGGCGACTGGAGCCGACCTCGTCGCCTTCAGTGGAGGAAAGGCGATCCGCGGACCACAGTCCACGGGGCTATTGTGTGGTAAACGCAATCTGATCTCTTCCGCTGCTCTACAGATGCTGGACATGGACGATCATTATGAACTCTGGTCGCCAGCGGAAGGGCTGATTGATGCCACCCAACTGAAAGGCCTGCCACGGCATGGGATTGGCAGAGCGCTCAAGGTTTCCAAGGAAGAGATCATCGCAGTCCTGACGGCCCTCGATCTGTTTGCCTCCGGGGCGTACGACGCGCAGAACCTGGAATATCGCAGCTGGTTAGAAAAAGTGGCAGAGGAAGTAGAGATAGCCGATGTCCGTGCTTCGTGTTACCTGGTGATTCCGGAAGACCCACAGCGCTGGCCGATCCTGGAAATTCAGGTGGAGGATAGTGATGCCTTTAAGGTCTGCCGCAAGTTACGCGAAGGAAAACCGCCGATTTACGTCGGACACGCACGTCTGCACGAAGGAATTCTGACGATCAATCCGTTGTGCCTGCAGGCTGAACAGGTCAGCGTTCTGGCCCGGAGACTGTGCGAAGAACTGACATAAGATGCGGGGTAAATTCACTCAGGTCTTCTGGTTCGCATACGGCCAGCGGACTGCTTAGTAGTCGATGGCCAGTTGCGGTGTTTCAATGCGTTTGCCCCCTGCTGCCAGACTATGCATGACGGTGTCCAGAATGCCGGTGGTGAGTAGTGTGCGCTCGACCGGGTAAGCGGGCTGGCCTGTGTGAATCATGTGCTCAATGGCTTTCAACAGGTAGGCGAAGTGCCCGAACGGGGGATCCAGTTCAAGCTTGATCCAGGTGGCCCGCGGCTGGTCCTCACCCTTCAATTTGACGGCGACCGCGTAATGCCGGCTGAGTCGGTTGACCATCGCGACGGTACTTTTTAATCCATCCTGATGTTCCAGGAAGTAGAAGGCACTGTCGTCTTTGAGAATCTCTTCCCACTTGCCTTTCGCGACATTAGGTATCACGGCCAGGGCGGCTTTAAGCATTTCGCGATTCCATTTTCCTGCCTGCTCAGCTTCCCAGATCTGTTTGCCCTGTGCCGTTTCGACTGCGGTGACGCCGGTGGAACCCCGACGATGTTCGATCAGGCACTGCTGTGCTTCCAGGGCGTGAAAGCCGTGTGCTTCGAAATTACCGCGGCCGATCGTCAGTACCGATTCGATTTCGCAATTTTCCGGGAGTGTCAGTGTAGGTTGTCTCCAGGCGACCGGCAGTGAGGAGCCTGCCATCAGGGGAAAGTCCATTTTGCGCGACGTATCAACCATGGCTTTCGCATCCTGCCAGCGGTAACCGAGATGCTTGTCGTTGTAGACGGGAACGGATTTGCCGAACTTTTGAAATGTGGCGGTGATTTCGTCGAAGAACTGCTTACGGGGATACATGTGCTGTCTGGTGATTGGCGTAAACGGATACTTGCCATGCTCACCGATACTTAAGACCCCCGCTACCTGCACCTGCTGTGTACCCAGCGTGATTGCTTCCTCGATTGTGTCTGTGATGGGAAATCCATATTTCCGTGACAGGCCGCGACTCATGTTTCGCTGGGGAACCTGATCGGTATAAAGGGCCGCCAGTTTCAAATCGGGGCCCGGACCTCCCTGTTGTTGGAATCCTTCCAGAATTTTGCCTACCAGGACATCGGCATGTGAGTTAGGCGTGTACTCAGTCACGATGGCTGCCACTGGCAGTTTCTCACGTGATTTCGTTTCGGCAGCGAAGGTATTGCCTGAGAGGAGCAGGGGGAGTGATGTTGCTGATGCCTGTTGCAGCCAGTCACGGCGATTCATGAGAGTCATGGCAGACTTCCTGAAATCTGGTTGGCAGAGGACGGATCACTCTGAGGCGGAGTGATGGGAATGGATCAAGGATGGTTTATGTTAACTATGGCGGATTCACTACAGGTATGCAAGGTCAGTCGAGAAATCCCGACGCCTGATGTTTTATGGTCTGACGTTTCTAGAACAAAAGTGTCTGGTATTGTATCGCGACTCTCGATCACCGGCTTCTGGTAAAATATCCCCGGGTTTTCGTTTCGAGTGCAGAGTGCTAAAATAGCAGTATGAACAGTCAAAAAATGATCCAGAGTCTGGAAGAGCTTGAATTTGATAACCAGTTTACACGTGCGCTGCCCGCGGACCCTGAGGCGAAGAATTTTCGCAGGCAGGTGAGCGAGGCCTGTTATTCGCGAGTGTCGCCCACCAGTGTGCGGGAGCCGCAGCTTGTCGCTTATTCGCGAGAGATGGCCGAGGTCCTGGGACTTTCATCGGAAGCGGTCGAGTCACCGGAGTTTGCTCAGGTCTTTGCCGGGAATCAGCTGCTGAAAGGGATGGACCCGTTTGCCATGTGTTACGGCGGGCATCAGTTCGGTAACTGGGCCGGTCAGCTGGGGGATGGACGAGCCATCAACCTGGGTGAAGTGGTCAACCCACGAGGGGAGCACTGGACGCTGCAACTGAAAGGAGCGGGCCCGACTCCCTATTCCCGCATGGCAGATGGGCTGGCGGTGCTGAGGTCATCGGTGCGCGAGTTTCTGTGCAGTGAAGCCATGCATCACCTCGGAGTGCCTACCACGCGGGCGCTCAGCCTGGTACTTACTGGTGAAGAGGTACAGCGGGACATGTTTTATGACGGCAATCCCCAGATGGAGCCCGGGGCGGTGGTCTGTCGCGTCGCACCATCCTTTCTACGGTTCGGCAATTACCAGTTGTTTGCCGCACGAGGCGAAATAGAGACGCTGAAAAAACTGGTGGACTATACGATTCAAACCGATTTCCCCAACCTCGGAGTTCCGGGACGAGATACTTACCTGGCCTGGTTTGAGGAAGTCTGCTGCCGGACCGCGGATATGATCATTCACTGGATGCGCGTCGGTTTCGTGCATGGCGTGATGAACACAGATAACATGTCGGTCCTGGGGTTGACCATCGATTATGGCCCGTATGGCTGGCTCGAAGATTTCGATCCGAACTGGACACCGAATACCACCGATGCTTCAGGTCGGCGCTATCGCTTCGGTAACCAGCCGCAGATTGCACTGTGGAACCTGGTGCAGTTTGCGAATGCACTCTATCCACTGATCGAAGAAGTCGAACCGCTGCAAGAGGCTTTGGATCAATATGCTGACCGCTTCCAGGAGGGCTGGCAGCAGATGATGGTTGAGAAACTCGGGCTGACTTCCTTTCAGGCCGATGAAGATGTGCCGTTGATCGAATCACTGCAGGAAGTCCTGCAACTGGTGGAAACCGACATGACGATCTTCTTTCGCAGACTGGCACTGTTGGAGACTGACGTGGATCAGGACGATGAGACGCTGCTCGCTCCACTTCGGGATGCTTATTATGCTCCCGAGAAGGTAACCGGCGACGTTCAGACGCAAATCTGCGACTGGTTGCGGCGTTATCAGAATCGCCTGCAACAGGATGGGACTGAACCAGCAGAACGCCGTACGCGGATGAATCAGATCAATCCGAAGTATGTGTTACGGAATTATCTCGCACAGCTGGCCATCGATAAAGCCGAGGAAGGAGATTTCTCCCTGGTCAATGAATTACTGGATGTGTTGCGTCATCCGTA
The DNA here is from genome assembly GCF_007744075.1 of Gimesia chilikensis. Lineage (NCBI taxonomy): Bacteria > Pseudomonadati > Planctomycetota > Planctomycetia > Planctomycetales > Planctomycetaceae > Gimesia > Gimesia chilikensis. The sequence continues at coordinate 1,840,388 of NZ_CP036266.1, forward strand.
TGATGAACAGTCCGGTCGCGAACAGTTTGCGGAAAAGCGACCGGAGTGGGCGCGGAATCGTCCCGGCTGTTCGATGCTGTCCTGCAGTTCCTGATCGCTCAGGCGTTTTCGCCTTTCACGACCGGGGGAAGAGTCTCGCCGGCGGGAACGAATTTCATCGAGATGGAATTCACGCAGTGCCGGGTGTTCTTATCGGTCATTCGTTCGCCGAGGAAGACGTGTCCCAGGTGGCCACCGCAGTTATGGCAGACGATCTCGGTACGCATGCCATCGGGGTCGGGGAAGCGATCGACGGCGTCGGGCAGTTCATCATCGAAACTGGGCCAGCCGCAGTGGCTTTGGAATTTATCGGCACTCTGGTAGAGCGGGGCGTTGCAGCGTCGGCAGATGAAGGTGCCTTCCTCTTTGAGATCCGTGTATTCACCCACAAACGGACGTTCCGTCCCCTTGTGCAGAATGACGTATTCTTCTTCGGGAGTCAGTTTATTATATGCTGGTTCAGAAGACATGAGATCCTTCCTGTCTGATGGTCGCTGGTCAAAGTCGTGTCAGCAGAGCGGCGATCGAAATAAAGTGGAATTCATACCGCTCGGGATTGTCTGCCAGTAGTTGTTCAATTCGCTGATATATTTTATCGACGATCTGTTCTGCGACCAACTCTGCAGGCAAGGCTGCCGCCAGCACCGGTTCTGTAAATGCCCGCAGGAAGCCGGTATAACTTTTCGCCCAGGCTTTGCGATCTCCTGAGCGGGCAAATTCATCATTGAACGGGACCGGGGCATTGATGTCGGCGAGGTGTTCTATTCGAAATGCAGACGCCAGCTCCGGAATCTGTTCGATGGGGGCAGCAAGTTCCTGTGTGCTGCGATAGTAGGCCGGGAACAGAAAGTCTTCGTAGAACGTCTGTGGTAACAGATCGGCTTCCACAAAGTCAAGCAGGGCGTCACTCAGCACATCGCAGATCCCGTGACCAGTAGAGTGGTTCTCATTACGTCCAAAGACCTGTACCAGCAGTTTACCACCGGGAACCAGTTCCGCGGCCCGGGCAGAATAAAACTCACACAGATCTTGATGGGCCTGCTGCTGGAAGGGTTGCAATTCCTCAGGAGTGACAGCAACGCCCTCTCGCGGTGCCCGAGGATTGGGTTGCATCGCCAGCACAAAATGGGGGAGTTGCGTTTGCGGCTTATTTTCAAAAAAGCCGATGGCATTGAATGTGGTTGCCACGTGCAGAGTGCGCGGTGGCACCAGCCTGCCGAAAGCCGATCCACCTATGGCTGCGGTATAGACATCGGGGGCGGTAAGTGCGGGGGTCTGATCGGGAAACAGATTCAGGAACAGCTGGTTGAAGTCATTGGTGGGCAGATCATCGAACAGGGCCCAGACAGGTAAGTCGGTGTGTTGACGTAAGGCAGCGACAACCCGGTTCATCGTGTAGATGGCGTTGGCACCTTCCGAGGAGCCCATGTCGAGTACGTTCCAACTGGACTGACTTTCCGTCGGTGCGGGCAGGTCGGCGATCGCTGCTTCCAGCCAGGGGAGAAACGAATCCGAAGCGGAACGCTGTTCGCGAGAGTTGGCATCATAATAGCCGCCCCCTTTCATTCCGGTTGTCGCTGGCATCGGCTGATCTCCTGGCTGAGGGGATGATTGAGAAACTCAGATTGGTCTTTTCAGTTTATCTCAGGCAGAATTCAGAATCCATCACCAGCCGGCCCGTATTGGGATGATTAACTGAGACCTAAATCATTTTCCCCGTAGTGACTTTTGGAGCTGGAAGTGTACAGAATTGAAAATGTGAATGATGTTTATAAAGGTGCTCTCTGTCTGCGAAACAAAAGATTTTTTTGACGACTGAGAGCGGGAATGGTAAATTATTGACTGCTACAGCAAGCGTTCTTATTTCATTTCTCTTTGATTGGTCGCGCTGAAAAAACAGGAGTTGCCTACGGAACATCAATCAATCCAGTAACAGGGCGATCGCCTTTCTGCAGTTCGTTCGCCCGCTAAAGGAGTTTTTATGAACAGAAAACAGACAAGCCTTGTGGTCGATGGTGCATTAGAAGAGATTTCCGCACTTGAATATATTCTGCTTGGCGACTTATTGGATTTACTGGATGAAGCAGATGGCGATGCCGCCGCCTGGAAATGGATCTCGAAAGTGCTCGACACGCTTTTGTCCGCGATGCCTCGCGAATTCGAGTTGCAGGACGAAGGTGGCTACCTGGAAGAGGTACTGGAAGAACAGCCGAACTGGCAGGGACAGGTCAGAGACCTTTACCGGGAACGCTGTGAGCTTCTGCTGAAGCTGAATCAGCTGCGGACCCGGATGCGTGATTCACAGCCGCTGCAGAAAATGCAACAGATTGCCAGTGAATTGCGCGATGAACTACGCGACTGGATTACCAGCTATATCGCTCACCAGCGACACGAACGCCGAATTGTGCAAGACGCGTTCAACAGCGATTTCGGTGTCGGCGATTGAGTAAGGGACCGCTATTCTGCATTTTCCTCAAGTAATTTGCAGGACGAAGAGCGTTGCCAGGATAACGACAGGCAGGAACAGAGCTCCGGCGATGGCGATCCCCATACCGGAGTATCGTTCCGGTGTCAGACGTATGTCGCGCACCGCCAGCCCAGCGCAGACGATGCTCAGAAAGCCGATGATAGCAAACCATGCGTACGTGAATGACTCTCCGCGTGGAGCCAGCGGAGTGAAGACCAGCAGCAATCCTGCGACAGGCAGGAGCAAGGCGGTCATCGCAAGCGGGTGACGTCTGCACTGCGTGGATAGTAGTGGTAAATCTGCAGCAGCTGATGATTCATCTCTGTCTCGGTAGGCAGTGGGATCATCCAGTTCGGCAATAATAGCGCTGATGTCCTGTTTGTCTGGTTGATCACCTGTGCGATCCCAGGCCATTTCCAGAACCTGGGCTTCGACTTCATCACATATATTGCGGCGTTCAGAACGCGAGATACCAGTTTCCACCAGTACCTGTTCGATTGCGTCCAGATACTCATCCAGTGGGCTGCGAACTTCATCGGTCAGCTTGGACTGTGTGTGATTCATTCCGGTTCTCCTTCCGCTAATTGACTGACGGCGTTTCCCATTAACTTCCACTGACTCAGCATTTCCTGTAAACGTTTCTGACCAGTTGCCGTGAGTTTGTAATAACGGCGGGGTGGTCCTGAGGGAGAGGGGGCCGCACGGACACTGACAAACTTTTCGCGTTTCAAGCGGGCCAGGAGCGGATAGACGGTCGATTCGGTGAGTGCCAGTCCTTCAATGTGGTTAATCCGCTGCAGCAACTCGTAACCGTAGGCTTCTCCCTGGCGGAGCGCTGCCAGCACTGTCAGTTCCGTGACCCCTTTCCGTAACTGGCTCATCCAACTCTGCATGCTGATTCTTCCTGAACAGGACTACCTTCTAATCAGGTATATCATAATGCGATGTAGTGCATTGTCAAGAATTATTATGAACGGAACTGGAAAAGTGAGTTGAGAGCATGAGGTGAGCGGAATTCAGTTAACCGAAATCATAGACGAAGACTTCGATTCCGGCGGCGCAGAGGGTGTGCTGAATCAGGGGTTCGATCTGATTCCACTTGCCGCCGGCCAGGCCGCAGCCGATGCGGGGCATGTGGACGGAGGCGGAGAGTTCTCCCGCTTTGTCGGCGACTGTCGCCAGGCACTGTTCAATGGCTGGATAGCGGACCGGGGGACCTTTACTGCCGGTCTTCATGCCGCGCTGACCGATCATATTAGCGATCCAGATGTATTTCTCGACGTTCACAAACTGCACTTCGCCCAGGCCGAAACTATTCTTGGCGCGTTCACGGTGCCACAGGCGGTATTCGGCTTCGGGTTCCGGCCAGCGTTTGCTGATCGCCAGTACGAAGCCTTTGCCCCAGCCGCCCAGATCATTGCAGACGTGCGCAATGATCTTGTTGCCCTTCGATTGCGGCTGGGTGGCATCTCCCTGCAGGTAATTGATTTCGGTCACGGTTTCGATTTCTGGTCACAGATGGTGCCGGGCAGGTCGATGTTATACTTTTTGAGCAGTTTCGCGTATTCTCCGCTCTGACAGAGTTTCTGCAGGCCGGCGTTGAAGGCATCCCGCACGGAGGGTTCTTCGAAGTTGGCTTTGAAGTAAGTGGTTTCCGAGAAGATGGCATGGTATTCGACTTCTTCCAGCTTGTGGCCGGTGGCCTGACTGATGGCGTTGAAGATCGCCTTGTCGATGACGATGACAGCGGCTTTGTCTTCCCAGAACTGTTTAACCTGCTGACCCTGGTCGGCGACTTCGACGTAGTTCTTGCGCTGCGGAGAATCTGGAGAGAACAGCTTTTCGAATTCCGGCCCGAGTTCGCGGTACGCATCCTGCCAGGTGAGAACCTTGTGATCGGCCAGATCGGCGACCTTTTCGATTTTGAGCTTCGCTGATTTTTTGGTGATGGCGGCGTTGATGAAGTCGATGAAATTATCGGAGTAGAAAATGCCTTCCACGTCTTTGAACTGCTGTACGCCCAAAGCGAGATCGGCCTGATCTTCGGCGACCGCGGCCTGCAGTTTCGCATAAGGCATCTGAATGAAGTTGAGCTTGTAGTCGGGCAGGGCCCGGGTGGCGATATCGACCTCGATGCCTGTTGTGGCGTTCTGCATCACGTAAGGAGCGATGTCCGTACTGATGGCAACATTCAACTGCTGTTTTTCCGAGCCCGCATCGGGTTCGGGGATAATTTCTGTCTCGGCGGTAATCCCGGGCTCTTCCTGCTGGGGCGCAGGCGTTGATTTTTGACAGGCGGTCAGGCACATCGCGAGCAGCATCAGACCAGCGGCAGTAGACAGTCGGCATCCATTCATCTTTGTTTCTCCTGAGTGAAGGGGGATTTTGCTGGAGTATAATGCGTGCCTGTCGGGGGTTCAACAGGTTAATCTTACTCAGCAGGGGAGAACTTTTTCCAGTATTGCTGGATTGCTTCCTCTGCAGCATCAAGATAATGCTCTCCCATATACTTCAGAAACAGATACACGGCTGCCGACTGTTTCTGATTGAGCTGCTGAAAGCGTTCCGGGTCATTCTCTTTTGAATCTGGTTCATGCTTTGAGCGGTTCAGCATACAAAAGGTATAAACCGTCCATTCGGAGGCGATGGAATCGCTGTTCTCGTAGTTTTTCAGTGTCCAGATCATGTAGGCCGGGATGTAATATCGCCAGCTTTGCGGGTCAAGAAAAGGCAGGGCACTCGAACACTCTTCGATCCATGTTTCCGGAATATCTTCCCAGCAGTTATCAGTGTCCAGACTGCGGGCCTGCTCTGCTTCTTCCTCAGAACCATAATTGTCCCATACATCCGCTTCATGGAGCGTGATCTCTCCCCGAGGTACTCCATGAAAGGCTGCTGTAATTTCTTCGATGATGGCTACTCTTTCCTCATCTGGTAAGCGCCAGATATGCTCATCTAGTGCCCAGCCCCCTTCTGCCCAGCTGTTTCGTCCAAACTTTTCTGGGTTCAATAGGAAGGCACGGGAGCGATTTACCCAGTGTTGTACGTTCTGGTTTTTGCTCTGCTCTCCCTGACTCAGTAACTCATCGATCTGGTTGCGCGAAATAGATTTCCCGTTGGTAGTGAAGTACGAACCAACGAGTAGATACAGACAGCTCACAAAGAAATCACTCTGAGGGCAGTCTTCCTCGACCAGCGATAAGATCAGGTCTGCATACTTCGCTTGTGCTACCTCCATGTCCCAGTCTTGATGAACCCATTCAGTATTAGGATCTTTTTTAGCCCAGGCCCGTATCCGTATGTTTTCGGGAGTGGCATCTATCTCTGCTTCCTCTTCAGGATTTGACATTGTTTCATCCTTCCCTTAATGCATCAGGCATTCTAGCAGAAAAATGTTCCGTTGGACTTATCTGTCTCAAATCTGTTCGCCCAGAAAGACGGGTTCGCGGTGGTAGCCGGTCATGACCTGGTAATAGTGTGAGGCGGGTTGCAGGAGCAGGTAGACAGAGGGCTGTTCCCGCTGGTCGTGGATCAGGACGCCCTGGAGGCCTTCGCGGATCAGAAACCAGACACCCCGCTCAAGTCCGAAGTTCGCCAGGATTTCGACCGGCTCCGGGTGATACTGGGCCCAGGCACCCGACTGGAGCGTGGCGACATCGCACCACCAGGCGAGGGGCGCGCTGCTGTTGCGCTGACGATTGCCCCAGGGGAGGATCTGCAGTTCCCCCTGATAAAAGACGGGGAGCAGTGGCTGGCGGTGTCGTTGCAGGAACAGGATTTCCTTGTCGGCGGTTTCCGAACGCTGAATGACACGTTCTTCCAGTTGAAAGCGACGGATCAGTTTACGGGGGATTTCACGCCAGGCCAGGGTGATTGCAGTACACATCAGAAGCACATCTTTCCTGAAATGTCACAGATGTCATAGTTGTGAGTCGTGTCGTGGTAGATTTCATGCAGGGGCAGTGTTTCGGCACTGCGGATCGCGAAGCGGCCCAGTTTCTGGTTGATGTTGCGTTTGATCTGATCCAGAGGGCTCTGGGCGTCTTCGAAGAAGAGCGATTTTTGAATCCGGTCCCGCCAGACCAGATTTTCGGCGATGATATGCATGTGACTGACGAGGTGCTCTCGCGGGGCGGCGGCCAGCATGGGCATTACGGCGTCATAAATGGTGCGAAAGGATGCGGAGGGGACGGCCAGCGGCGTGCGTCCGAGCCAGAGCGCGGTCTTGTTGGCGTCGATCTGCAGGCTGATGTGCCGGGCGTAGACACGGTGATGGTCGAGGGCTTCAATCAGTCGTTCAATATTCCGCACGGCCCAGGCGCGGATCCGTTCGGGATCGCTGGTCTTGCCGCCACAGGAACCGCCGCGGGCAATTGCTTTGTGGGGAGGCCGACTGGTCTGGATCGGTGTGACAGAGTCGCCGCGGAGTTCCCACCAGAGGGCTTCACCTTTGATGGTCAGCAGATCGCGGATCAGCAGGCGGTCTGCCTGACGGAAATCCCAGCAGGTGTGAATGTTGCGGTCCTGCAGTTTGCGTTCGCTCCGCCGGCCGATGCCACAGAGTTCGCCGACCGGCTGCGAACGCAGGAAGGCTTCGCAGTTCTCCCTGTCGACGATGCGCACGCCGAACGGTTTGGCGGCATCGCTGCCCAGTTTGGCCAGAGCCCGTGAAGGGGCAATGCCGATAGAAACGGGGACGCCCACTTCATCCTGGACGAGCGTCTGCAGGGCCCGGGTGGCTTCCTGCAGGGGGAGTTGAAAGTAGCGCTGAAGTTCGCCGGCGTCGAAAAACATTTCGTCGATGCTGTAGTATTCGACGCGGGGACTGACCATTTTGAGCAGTTCCAGCAGGCGACGGGAGATGACTTCGTACCAGCGGAAATCCCGTTTGACAAAGACGGCGTGAGGACAGAGTTTCTTGGCTTCCCAGATGGGGTGCCCGGTCTTAACGCCGTAGGATTTGAGTTCATAACTCTTGGCGATGACGCAGGCTCCCTGGTTGCCCAGGACGCCACAGGGGACGCCGCGCAGTGTGTAAGATCTTACTCTTTCACAGCTTACGTAGAAACAGTCCGAGTCAATATGTCCAATCAAAGTCGTGCCCATGCGGGCATGGTATCAGAGCTTTCATGGAATACTACTGAACAGTATTTCGGATTTGCCAGGCCGGGGCTGGGGTTCAGCTATGATGGGATTCAAAGGTTTCCGCAGACGCCAGATCCCAGAGTTTGCTGTAAACGGGGTAAGGGCAGCCCTCAAGCAACTCCCCTGGTTTGAGGAAGTCGAAGGCTTCGTAGTAGGAGAGGACTTCGGTCCGTTTCGGGCGGAGATAGATGTGCCAGGGGCGTAATTCATTGGGATGGTCCAGGCCGGCAGCCGCGATGACTTCGGTCAGGGCTTCCATCGTATTGTGATGGAAATTGTAGGCACGTTCGCTCTTATCCGGTACAACGAGTGCCCGCTGGCGTCCCTTGTCCTGGGTGGCGACGCCGACCGGACATTCGTTGGTGTGACAGGCCTGTGCCTGAATACAGCCGACGGACATCATGAAACCGCGGGCGGAGTTGCACCAGTCAGCACCGATGGCCAGGCAGCGGGCCAGTGTGAAAGCGGAACTGACTTTGCCAGCGGCAGCGATTTTGATTTTGTCGCGGAGATTGCAGCCGACGAGAGCATTGTGCACGAAGATCAGCCCGGTTTTTAAGGGCATACCCATGTTGTCGGAAAATTCTAATGGGGCGGCCCCGGTCCCCCCTTCGCCACCATCGACGGTGATAAAGTCGGGCAGGATACCGGTTTGCATCATGGCCTTGCAGATGGCGAGGAATTCACTGGGATGTCCGATACAGAGTTTGAAGCCGACCGGCTTTCCTCCGGAGAGTTCCCTTAACTGAGCAATGTATTCACACAGACCGATGGGCGTTGAATAAGTGGAGTGTCCGGGAGGCGAGATGCAGTCTTGCCCCATGGGGACTTTTCGGGTCGAGGCGATCTCGGGGGTGATTTTGGCAGCGGGGAGCACGCCCCCGTGACCGGGTTTGGCACCCTGCGAGATTTTAATCTCAATCATTTTGATGGTTTCATGAGCCGCCTGCTCCTGGAACAGATCGGGATTAAAGGTGCCGTCATGGTTTCGGCAGCCGAAGTATCCGGTTCCGATCTGCCAGACGAGGTCGCCGCCCGGTTTCAGGTGATATGGGCTTACGCCCCCTTCGCCGGTACAGTGATAGAAGTTCCCTTTTTTGGCGCCCGTGTTCAGAGCCATAATTGCATTGGCGGAAAGGGCGCCGAAGCTCATGGCAGAGATATTCAGAATCGAGCAGGAGTAAGGCTGCTTACACTCCGGTCCACCGACGGTCGTGCGAAACAGTTCTTTGGAACGGGGACGCGGGGCCATGGAGTGGTTGAGCCACTCGTATTCATCGCCGTAGACATCGAGCTCGGTACCGAATGGTTTGAGACCATCGATGTTTTTGGAGCGTTCGTAAATCAGGGAGCGATCATCGTTGTTGAAAGGACGGCCATCGATATTGCTTTCGATAAAGTACTGATGGATTTCCGGTCGGATCATTTCAAACAGGAACCGCAGGTGAGCCATGATCGGATAGTTGCGGGTGATGCTGTGTCGGGTCTGGACCAGGTCCCAGACTCCCAGCAGGGAGAGGGGCGCCAGAACGAGCAGCGGCCAGAAAAACCAGTCATCAACGGCGAGGCCGAGAATAAAAAACAGCAGAGTCAGCAGCACAGCCAGGATGAAAGCCGAGTATCTCATGTGATTGACCAGTCAGAAACGAGAACAGTGGTGTCGAAATTATTATAAATGCAACCCGCGGCTGATCTAGGGAGAGTCCCCGTTCAGGATGGGTTGATCCTGGTCTACTCCCCGGGTTAACAGGAAATCAACAATCAGGTGCAGCTCATCAGAGCTGATGGAACTGGCGAACGCCGGCATGTTATGACCACCGTTGTTAATGCGAATGATCAAATCGTCGCGGGTGAGCAGCTTGCCGATTTCGGTGAGCTCGGGACCACGATGACCGCCGTATCCACTGATGTCGTGACAGTACAGACAGCCTTTGATATGCATCAGCTTTGCACCTTCCATCAGTGGTCCCTGATCGGTACCGACTACGGAAGCCGGTAATTCCTTCACGCCGAAATCGGGTGACCAGGGCTTTTTGTATCCGTAAATGGTAAGTACCAGAAAAGCCACAGAACCGAAGATCACGGTTCCCCCGGCCCAGGGACGTTTGGAAGGTGCCCGGTGTCCCTTGTTGGAGATCATGGGCAGGAAGAACAGTCCCAGGAAGCCGAGGATCGGCACACCGAGAATGACCCAGGTTTCCAGTTTCGGGGGCAGAAGCGAGAGCACGGCGAAGTACCAGAGGAAGTACCAGTCGGGGAGTGGGTTCGCGTTGATACTGCTCGGGTTTGGTGGCGGATCGAGTGTCGGCGGACCGAGAAACAGGGAGCAGCCCAGGATAATACCCACGATGATGGTGGAGAAGATCATGTCCCGCCACATGGCGTCCGGCCAGAACGGAACTCCGGTTTTGTGGATGCGTTCTTCGTACTTCTCTTTATAGGTCTCCGGATCGACCGGATCGTTGGCATCAGGCATTTCGGAGATGCCGTGCCGCATGATCAGCAGCATGTGCAGGCCGATGCCCGCGAAAATAAGCGCCGGCATGATAAACACGTGCATGGCGAAGAAGCGGGTAATGGTCGAGCCGCCGACGGTTTCCCCACCCATGATGAAGTGTGCAATTGTAGGACCGATGATGGGAGTTCTACCCGCCATTTCTGCAGCCACGGTGACGGACCAGACCCCGTTGGCGTCCCAGCGGAGCAACTGTCCGGTGAAGGCCATGCCCAGCACGACAAACAGCAAGACCACGCCGCTCATCCAGTTCATTTCCCGGGGATACTTGTAGGTGGCGTGCATATAGACCTGGATCATATGAATGACGGCCAGCATGACCATCGCGGAGGCACCGTAATAGTGCATGCCGCGCAAGAGGTTGCCCAGGGGAGCGGTGTTGGTGATATAGACGAGGCTTTCGTAAGTTTTTTCACCACCGGGAACATAGGCCATCGCCAGGCAGACCCCGGTGAAGACCTGCACCATGAATGCGCAGAGCGTTGCACTCCCGAAGATATACCACCAGCGGGCACTATCAGGGACCAGATGCACCATGAGCGGCACAATGTAATCGGAATACCCGATTCGATTGTCGATCCAGTTCCAGGTTCGCATCAGAGGATTCTTGCTCATTCAGCCGGCTACTCGCTTTTCAAAGGTGATTTCAAGTAATTTTGGTCAGCGTCAATGGTGTCGGCCCGGATTCAATTTCGACCTGACCATTATTGATGCGAACATTCAGTCGCTGCAGTGGCTCTGGTGGCGGACCAGCGGCGACGGTCCCGTCTTCGTAATACACGCCTCCGTGACAGGGGCACATAAACAGCCGGGGATCATCGACCCATCTGACGGGACAACCCAGGTGCCGACAGTTAATCGAAAAGGCGATGAACTCGGTTTCACTGGCGCGGCGGATCCAGGCACCCTCTTTGGCTGTGATGCCTGCCCAGGGGACGGAAGAACTGTCTTCATACTGTACCAGCACAAAACCGCCGACTTTGAAGTCTTCCAGCTTGCCGACTTTCCGCCATTTCTGTTTGGGTTTACGAAACACCGGAGCGAGTACAAAGCCAATGCCGGGCAAAGCGATGATGACCCCGATGACTGCAGAGAGGGCAATCGACAGCCGGGCCAGAAAGGTTCTGCGCTGTTGTTGCTGACAGCAGGGTGTTTCGGTTGTGGGCTGATCGCTGTTCAAGGTGTTTTACTCCATGTAGTGCGGATCTCATGCATCCAGGCCCAGATGGCGCCGAACATCATCAGGCCTCCGATCAGGGACATACTCCAGTGAGTGAGAATTCCCCAGAAGGCAAACATGATTCCCATGGACAACGCGGCAGGGGCATAGGTCGGTCGCAGTTCCGGTTCTTCTGTTTCGGTCTCTGTTTCCGCGGTTGTAGTCTCGTTCATCGATGTGCCTCCCTCAAGGAGCCTGTTGTGTCAGGTGCCGCCATGGGTTCCATGTCTGCGTACCAGCGTCTGAGTGTGACCATGATGGCAGTGACATAGAGCGAGCAGGGGGGAACCCACATCAGCAGGCCACCCAGTTTCTGGTCGGTGGCAGGTGTCAGTCCCTGGTCGTAGAGCATGTTCAGAATTCCGATGCGATCGACGGGGTTGGCGAAGGCCGGACAGACCGAAATGACGGTAAACGTGATATAGATTCCCAGGAGCGTACATCCCAGGCAGGCTGAGAACAGGTACAGGACAGCCTGAGCCGAGGGGAGATGAAAGCGTTTAATGGGAGAGAAGATGGGCCACCAGAATGCCAGACCGGCCAGCAGAAAAGTGGCGTCGCGGACAATTCCCAGTGAGTAACTCTCGGTTGAAGCACTGCAGAACGAGGGGATGTGCCAGAACCACATCACCCCCAGACCACTGAGCCAGCCCAGAAAAGGTACCGCAAGCACATGACCGATGCGGTTGAGCAGCGGATTCTGAAACAGGGTTTCCATCGCAGAGGAGGGCGGGCTGAGCAGGAGCAGCAGTGGAACAATCAGCAGCAGGGCCAGATGCTGGATGACATGTGCGCTGAACAGGTAACCGTCAGAAAGCACGCCGATCGGAGAGACGTAGGCCAAGGCCAGCGTGAGCTGAGCCAGGGCAAAGCAGGCGATCTGTTTGCCTGACTGTCCGCGCAGACAGACGAGGTAAAGGCCGGTCAGGGCCAGCACCAGTAGCCAGATCGGCGAGTTCCATTTCCATAATTCGCTTGTCAGATCGAAGTATGAACTCATTGGAGAAGTCCCAGATAAATAATTCCAAAGACGGCAATCCAGACGACATCGACGAAATGCCAATAGACGCCGACGGCGGCAAACACGTTTGATTTCCGGGCCGTCAGGCTGCCTTTCAGGCCCAGGATCAGCATCACGATCAGGGCGATCACACCCGCGGTTACGTGGATTCCATGAAAGCCGGTGACGGTGAAAAATGTGGCTGAAAACAGGTCGGTATTGATGGTGATGTTATCCATCAGGAGCCCCGTGTATTCCCAGGCCTGACCACAGAGGAAGATGATGCCCAGCAGAATCGTCAGTCCCAGGGAGATATTGAATGCTTTCTGCATCCCTCGTTTGAGAAACCGCTCTGCAATCCAGAAGGTGACACTGCTGGAAATCAGGAACAGGCTGAAGATTCCCGTTCGCTTGACGTTCAGGACGGCAGAGGTGACTTCCTCTTCCGCACTGCGGGTATTGAAGACCACATAGGCGACCAGCAGCAGCAGGAAGAAGACCGCTTCCGAAGCGATAAACGCCCAGGCGGCGATCTTGGGAAGATTGCCGCGGCGGCCTTTGTCCTCGGGAGTGGTTTCTACTTTCCAGTCTGCACTTTCGGGATGATTCAGATCCCAGACGGGACGCCGGCTTTTAATTTCGGGAACTGTTTCGAAGTTCTCTGTGGGCGGAGGGGAAGTGGTCGCCCATTCGAGGGTAAAGGCATCCCAGGGATTGTCGCCGGCGATTTTACCGCGCTTGAGACTCACGGCGATATTCCAGAGTAATACCAGCGTACCGACGGCCATGAAGACGGCTCCCAGGGAAGCGACGCCATTCAGCAGTGCCCAGCCGGGATTGTCTGCATAGGTATAAACACGGCGGGGCATGCCCATCATGCCCAGGAAGTGCTGAACCATGAAGGTCATGTTGAACCCGATGACCCAGAGCCAGAACTGAGTGAGCCCCAGTCGCTCGTTGAGCATCCGGCCGGTCATTTTGGGGAACCAGTAATAGGTGGCAGAGAACAGGGCGAACACGAGGCCGCCGATGAGTACATAATGAAAGTGTGCGACGACGAAGTAGGTGTCAGTGAGCTGCCAGTCGATGGGGACCGCAGCGAACATGATGCCGGTCAATCCTCCGATCACAAACTGCAGCAGAAACGCGACAGCAAAGTGCAGGGATGTATTAAAATTGATTTCCCCGCCCCAGAGGGTGGCTGTCCAGTTAAAGACTTTAATACCGGTGGGGATCGCGATGAGCAGCGAACCGACGGCAAAAAAGATGTCAGCATACATGCCCAGGCCGACAGCAAACATGTGGTGCGCCCAGACCCCGTACCCGAGGAGGACGATGGCGACTGAGGAAGCAGCGACGAAGGTGTAACCATAGATGGGTTTGCGGGAGAAGACGGGGATGACTTCGCTGATCATACCGAAGCCGGGCAGAATCAGAATGTAGACTTCAGGGTGTCCGAAGATCCAGAAGTAATGCTGCCAGAGGACTGCGGAGCCCCCGCGACTGGGATCGAAAAAGGCGGAGCCAAGCCAGCGATCGATGAGCAGCATGGCCAGGGCTGAGTTCAGTGCCGGCAGTGCGAGGATAATCAGAATCACCTGCATGAGCATCATCCAGACAAACAGCGGGACCCGCTGCAGGCTCATGCCGGGCGCACGGAGGCTGATAATCGTGGCGAAGATGTTGATCGCCCCCGAAACGGAGCCGATCCCCATGAGTAGCAGGCCGATGATCCAGTAGTCAACTCCCTGCAGAGAGCTGTAAGCTTTGGTGGAGAGGGGAACGTAGTTGAACCAGCCAGCGTTAGGGGCAGAACCCGTCAGAAAGCTGAAGTGCAGCAGTGCCGCCCCGAAGAAAAAGATCCAGAAGCCGAATGAGTTCAGGCGTGGAAAGGCGACATCGCGGGCACCGATCATCAGGGGCACAAAATAATTGGCAAACCCCGTCAGTACAGGCATACCCACCAGGAAAACCATGGTGGTGCCATGCATCGTGAATAACTGGTTGAACATTTTCGGCCCAAGAAACGTATTATTGGGCAGCGCAAGCTGAATCCGCATCAACAGGGCTTCGAAACCGCCGATTCCCAGGTAGAACACGGCAGTCATGATGTACATGATGCCGATTTTTTTATGATCCAGCGTACTGACCCAGTCGAGCAGCCGCGTGTAGTTCGCGGGGGACTCGAGGCTGGTATAGTCGGCTTGTTCAACAGATCCTGTCGTCACTTGAGTGTCTCCAGGTAGGCTACGAGTTGTTTAAGATTCTTTTCACTGAGCTTGAAGTTGGGCATTTTACAACCGGGTTTGACCGCCTGGGGGTTTTTGAGCCAGAGGGTCAGGTTCTCAGTGGAGTTGGTCAGAACGCCTGAACCAATTTCGCTGCGCGTCGCAAAATGAGTCAGGTCGGGGCCGATCATGGCCTGGGCTGAGGTGCCTGCGATCTTATGACACCGCGGACACGTTGCTTTGAAAAAGTATTCTCGACCAGCCGTGGCCAGGGGAGAGATCAGCGTTGTCGCTTCGGGTTTCTTTTGTTGTCCGGCGATCCACTTCTGGTACTCTTCTTCGGTTTCACCGATGACTAAGAAGTTCATCCAGGCATGCTGGGCACCACAGTATTCGGAGCAGCGGCCCTGATAAGTGCCCGGCTTGCTGGCCTGCAGCCAGAGGTAGTTGTCTCGTCCGGGGATGGCGTCAATCTTAGGGCCCAGCTGTGGGACCCAGAAGCTGTGGATCACGTCATCCGAGTTGATGCGGATGCGAAATTTCCGTTTGGGATCGGCGGGGATGTGAATTTCATTCGCGGAGATCACACCCGCTTTGGGGTACTCGACCTCCCACCACCACTGGTGTCCGGTGATAATCAGTTCGACATCCTGAACTTCCTCGGCGTTGTCTGCGCTCTGTGGTTTCACATCGGGTATGGCGTTGAGGGTGATGACCAGGTTCGCACTAATGGCAACCAGCCAGAGTACAATGATAACCGGTCCGATGACCCAGGCGATTTCTGCTTTCTCACTGCCAAAATTCTGATCGGGAAGTGTCTGGCGGCGGCGGCCTTTCGAAATGGCAATCAGGATCAGCCCAGTCACGATCGCAAAGATGACGGCACTGATCAATAAGACTTGAAGAAACAAGTTGTTGATTGCCTCTGCCTGTGGCGACGCGGGGTCAAGAACAGGAATCACAGAGTTCATAAACAATGCCTGGAATCTGATATGCTAAAGATGTCTGCTGCGTGATGAGGAGCGGCTAAGTCAGGTTGATGACTTAGTATAGTTCAATAGTGTGATTAATGAATGCGAATTGATCAATTTCTATTCTGAAAAAAAACGGAACTGCGGCCAAATCAAAGCTGGTGGAACCCAGACGGGCTATCTTATCCCAAGTGAAACAGGCAATGTTTAACGTTTCTTTATTTTTCTCTCCATCGTAATGAATACACGGTCGACTTTAACGTATCAGAGTTTTCGCAGGTTAGATTTCCCAGCGCTGTTAAAGATTCGCGGGTTCAATGAATGCAGATGCGATGATGTTTGAAAGTTGCACCAGTCGCCAGGGAGCACGCGAGCGGATTGCCGTCGTGAGTAGAACAGCAAAGCCGTCACGACGACGATCCATCCAGACCATGGTCCCTGTCGCGCCGGTATGTCCAAAGACGCTGCGGTCGAGCAGGTTGCCCCAACTGCCACTTTGCCCCGGATGATTCAATCTCCAGCCCAGCCCCCACGGTTGGGAGCGGCGGATTGATTCGGGCAGATCGGGATAGTCATCCAGGCGGTTAGTCGTGGCCATCTCGACCATGGAGCGGGAGAGCAGTTGCGTTCCCTGGACTTCACCATAATTGAGCATGCACTGACAGATGACCGCCATATCTGCGGGAGAAGCGAACATGCCTCCCCAGGGGACACCGAGGTCCTGCCAGTATTTACTGTTCCAGCCGAAATGAGAACCTGCCTGGTACTCGGGCGTTTCGACGCGTACGAGTCGCTCACGGGGAAAATCCCCCCGTCCGAGCCAGGTGCTGTTGAGGCCCAGAGGTTTGATAATTTCATCGCGAACGTGCTGGGCGATCGTTTTGCGCGTGAGTCTCTGCACAATTTCAGCCACGATTAACGTGCCCATGCTCTGGTAGCTGAGTCCGGTGCCCGCAGGCTGGAACAGGGGAACCGTGTCATAGATGGCCCCGTTGATAAATTTATCCAGGGGGGCCAGTGACTGGCGAAGTTCCACATTGTTCGAGAGCATATCAGGCATGCCCGAAGTGTGTGTGAACAGGTGGTGGACCAGGATTGATTCCTTGTGGTGTGCTGCAAAATCGGGGATGTAATGCGTGACTGGATTGGAGAGAACCAGCTGGCCACGTTCGACGAGACGCAAGGCACTCATATAAACAATGGGTTTGGTAATCGATGCGAGCAGAAACATTCCGTCCTGGCGAATTGGTTCTGCTTTTCTTTCCGGACCCTGTTTGCCGAAGAAGACTGGTTCGACCATTTTTCCATGGCGGCCGACGACAATGGCAGCGCCGGGAATATCGCCGGCGTCCGTCCATTCTGTCAGCAGTTGATGCGCCAGTTTGAGCCGTTCCGGATCCAGGTTCAGTTCCCGGGGTTCGGCGGTGGGGAGTGCAGTCATCAGCAGGTTCCTCTGAAAGCAGGGGGCGGGATTGACTCGAGCCAGCCAGTTCACGATGATCGATAGAAGAGCCAGCGTCAAGTGAGAGAGGGGGCTGACTGCTCTGAAGGCTCGCAATCTGATGAATTCACTTACTGAGGTTGACTGAACGATGAACCGGTGTCTGTCTATATTGTGTCTATGTTGTATGCTGTTCTGGAACCTCACTGTGCAGGCCGCAGAATTACCGGACAAGGATGGCACGGTCACCATCGCAACACAGGAATGGCCGTTTCAGCCGGGGCCGCGTGAAGTCAAAGTCTACATTTACTATCCCGGTAAAAGTCTGCAGCAGGTGAATAAAGAGACGGGGCTGATTCTCAACCTGCATAACTGGGGTGGAACGAATACTTCGGGAGCAGGCAATCCGAGTGTGCTGACTAAAGAACTCAATGTGAT
Source organism: Gimesia chilikensis (assembly GCF_007744075.1). Classification (NCBI taxonomy): domain Bacteria; kingdom Pseudomonadati; phylum Planctomycetota; class Planctomycetia; order Planctomycetales; family Planctomycetaceae; genus Gimesia; species Gimesia chilikensis. The sequence continues at coordinate 1,857,851 of NZ_CP036266.1, forward strand.
TACGATCTCCGTGGACTATCTGCAGAGCGGTTCGTGGAAAGACCAGTCGGGAGCTCCTTACGATTTCGGTTATCTGCAGGCCATCGATGCGCTGCGGGCGCTGGCGTTTGTATTTCAGGGATTACAGGAGAAACAGATTCCGTTCAACGACAAGCGGATCTATGCGACCGGGGGATCGGGGGGCGGAAACGTTACCCTGATGTGTAATAAATTCGCACCGCATACGTTTACCGGCGTGGTTGATATCTGTGGCATGCCCCGGTTGAGTGATGACATCGCATACAATCTCCCCGGCGGGAGCAGCCTGAATGCCCGCTACAGTAAAGATCCCCATTCTCCCGACTACCTGACCCCCGGCGGCCAGGAGATTCGTTATCTGGGTAATCCGCATCATCTGAAACTGATGAAGGCCCGGGGACATGAAACGAAGATTCTGATCATCCATGGCAGCGGGGATACCACTTGCCCCTATGCAGACGCGCGGGACATGTTTCAGAATATGAAAGCAGCCGGCCTGGACGTTTCCGCGAAGTTTGTGACGGAGAACGATCTGGATGGCAAGATTTTCAAATCGATCGGGCATTCACTCGGTGATCGCACGCAGATGATTGTGCAACTGGGAGGAGAGTTTATCATCCCGGGACGACCGCAATATCGATTACGAAGTTCACCCACCGACATTGAGCTGAAACAGGATGTCGTCTATCCCACGTCCGACGGTCGCTACGTGATTTCCTGGCAGAAGGGGATTCCTGAAGTTCGCTTCGAAGCCCAGTAGGTTCTCACCGTTGATCTGATCCCGAAATGATCAGCCCGGTTCCCCCGGTTTGAAATCGATCAGGGCTTTGGGAGGCAGAGCCACGCGCAGGGCATTCAACACCGCCAGAACGTCAATCACCTCCTGACTGATCGCACCAGCGACCGGGGGGAGATAACCGGCGGCTGCCAGTAACATGCCCAGCATGCTCAACGCCATGCCGCCGATCGCACTCTGCAGGGCGATGCGACGCATACGACGGCTGATATGCAGGAATTCGTCAATCTTCTGCAGCGAACTGTCCATCACAATCACATCGGCGGCTTCCGTGGTGACATCGCTGTTCTGCCCGAAAGCGACGCCCACAGTCGCAGCGACGAGTGCGGGGGCGTCGTTGATGCCATCCCCCACGAAGATGGTATTCGCCTGGGCTGTTTCCTGGTTGACGATTTCCAGTTTCTGCTCGGGGCTCTGGCTGAAATAGACCTCTTGAATTCCGACCTGTTCGGCCAGATAGCGGACTTCTGATTCCCGGTCTCCAGAGACCAGCATGGTCCTGCCAAAGTGATGTTTGGGGGAAAGGTGATTGATAAAGGAGAGGCCATCGGTGCGGGGCGTATCCCGAAACCGATAGAGCCCTGCATATTGATTGTCGATCAGAATCACGCATTCCAGCCCGCCGACCTGCTCGGGGAGCTGTGATTCCAGGTCGGGGTATTGGTGCAGCAGTTTTTTGCGACTGGTGATCTCGACACTATGGCCATTGACCGTGCCTTTGAGGCCCTGTCCGGGAGGCTCGCTGATTTCGGTCGCTTCATGCACGACGGCCCGGGCCTCCTGCATGGCATCCAGGATAGCCTGGGAGAGCGGGTGTTTGGAAAAACGCTCGATACTGCCCACCAGGGAGAGGACTTCATCCGCATTCATGTTAGGCGCATAGATTTGTTCGGTGAGTTGCGGTTCGCCGTAGGTCAATGTGCCCGTTTTATCGAAGATGATCGTCCGACAGGTGTCTGCGGTTTCGAGGGATGTTGGATCACGGACAATAATTGCCCGGCGTGCTGCCAGGGAGATTGAGCCGATAATCGCGACCGGAATGGCAATCAGCAGCGGACAGGGAGTGGCAACGACCATCACTGCCAGGAAGCGGACCGGATCGCCGGTCAACACCCAGGCTACGATGCCGATCAGAACCGCCAGCGGCGTGTACCAGGCTCCCAGTCGATCTGCCAGTCGTCGCATCCGGGGACGGTGCTGTTCGGATGCCTGCATGACCTCCATGATTTTGGCATACCGCGAATCGATGGCCCGTTTCTCTGCGCGAACAATCAGGGCCGCTTCTCCATTGATGGCCCCAGAGAGGACCTGGGAACCCGGCGTCTTGGACATCATGTAGGGTTCCCCGGTGAGGTAAGATTCATCCATGACGCCGTGCCCTTCGAGCACGGTTCCGTCGATGGGACAGGTCTCATGGGGGAAGATCACGATCATATCGTTGATCTGAATCTGATCGAGAGCGATGTCGTCGATGCGGGAATCGGTTTTGCGATGTGCGATGGACGGCATGCGGCGGCTGAGAGCCTGAAGGACGGACGAGGCACTACGGACCGCGTAGGCTTCGAGGGCCTCACCTCCCGAGAGCATCAGCACCACCAGGGAACCGGCCAAATACTCTCCCAGAATGACTGACACCACGATCGAGATTCCGGCCAGCAGGTCAGATCCGAATTCGCGATGGACCATTTTGACCAGCAGGCCCCAGACCAGGGGCGTGCCTCCCAGCAGCAGGACCGACCAGAGAGGGATGTTCTGAGTTGTTTCCGGAACATCCCAGCCATAGCGCAAACAGAGATAGACCACGATCATCAGAATCGTGAACAGCGCGATAACGGTTTCCAGCGATTTCCAGAGTGATGAACTCGAAGAGGCAGAGGGGGAGTCTGACACAGAGGACCCTTTGATCTGTAATGAAGAATGCCCGCACAGCTCGGCGGATGTTGTGCTGCCAGTCAACTTGCATTATAGCAGCTCAGTGCGAGGCGGTCCTCTGAGTATCAGGGAAAAGTACGCGGGAAAGTCGAGGTTGAGGCAAAACTGTTGATATTCAGGCGATGACCATTTGTGCGATCAGTCCAAAGACAAAGCCGAGGACGGCGCCCAGGGAAGGTGCCCAGCGGCGTTCGAGTTTAGCCTGGGGGGCTATATCCTGAAATGTCAGATACAGAATGCCACCGGCGGCGAAGAGCATGATCAGGCCAACCATTCGCGGAAAGAGTGCCAACAGATAGTATCCGATTAATCCCGAGATGGGGCCGAGCAGAACCAGTAGACAGAAGCCGGGCAGAATGTATTTTTTCGTCATGGTGGTAGTACTGTTGAGTTCGCGAAAGGCGTTAAAGCCTTCGGGCAGATTCTGCAGTCCGATGAGGATCGCCAGCAGCAGTCCGACGGATTCTCCATTGGTCGCGAAGGAAGCCCCCAATGCGAGGGATTCGGGAACAAAGTCGAGCAGCATCGCGATTAACTGAGAGGCTGAGTTTTTGTGAGTCGCCAGGATGCGGTCGACGATCATGAAGCAAACGCCGCCAAATAAAATCGCCGACGCTGCGATCAGAGGGGGCTGCTCGGCAATGCCCTCCGGAACCAGAACCAGGGCGACAGCCGCCAGCAGGACGCCTCCACCGAAGGCGATGATGGAGTGTCGAAATTCGACTTCCAGCCAGCGGGGATGAATCCGTTCGATCAGCGCGAGGAATCCCCCGATGGGAATCGTGATCCCGGCCAGGGTCGTTAATACAATTACTTCCAGTACGCCGCTCAAGGGCAGTCCTCGTGATGACAGTTCCGTGAAATGTGGAGAGAATCAGTTGATTAGATCAGGTGACGGGCACACGGTTGGCGTCTGATCTATCAGCTATAGACTATACGGTTTCAAGATTGTAAATCAACCAGATCATCTACAGGAGGCAAGATCTGCCTTTGTGATGTGCAGACAAAAAACAGCCCGACTTCTCAGCCGGGCTGTCGAATTTAATTCACAATGCTACATCAGCCTTATTCAGGCAGCCGTCCTGATTCTACTTTGGGGAAGGGGCCGGTACAGGCTTTCATGAAGGCGACCAGGTCTTTTTTGTCCTGGGCCGACAGGTTCAGTTTTTTGACCTTGTCACTCAACCAGGGGTTAGGTGTGCCCCCTTTGTTGTAGTGTTCCACGACTTCTTCCAGTGTCTCCAGCGATCCATCATGCATGTAAGGAGCACTTTGTTCGACGTTGCGAATCGTGGGAGTTTTGAAGGCACCTTTGTCTTTTTCCTGTTTGGTGACTTCGTAGCGACCGAGGTCCGGTTTATCTGCATCCATGCCGACGCCCAGGTTGTGGTATTTTTCATCGGCCAGGTTCGGACCCAGGTGACAGGCGGCGCAGTTGACTTCTTCGCTGAAGAACAGTTTCATCCCGCGTTTGGCACTGTCTGACATGGGATGTTTTTTCGTCATCGCCAGGGCCGCTTCGTACTCTTCCTTGAAGTCTTCCAGATCTTCCTTATCGAGTTTGAGGAACGGTTTGAGCTGTTCCTGATAATCGAAGGGAGTCGGTCCGGTCACCACGGCACGTTCGAAAGCCGCGATTGCTTTACCGACATTGTCAATGTTGACGCCGTCTTTGAAGATTTTCTTGAACTGCATCTGGTAGCCGGGGATCTTCTTGATTGTTTTGACGGCGGTCTCGTGTGTGTTACCCATTTCGATCGGGTTAGCAATTGGACCGACTGCCTGTTCTTCCAAAGTGGCGGCGCGTCCATCCCAGAACTGAGGACCGCTGAGAATTCGGTTGTAGCTGATGGGCGAGTTACGGCCCCCTTCCTGATCCCGGATACCGACGCCGAACTGTGTGTGCCGGCCCCAGCCTTCATCGGGATGATGACAGCTGGCACAGCTGATGGTTCCATCAGCGGAGAGACGGGGATCGAAGTAGAGCTGGCGACCCAGTTCAACTTTGGCGCGGGTCAAAGGGTTTTCGGTGAGGCCCTGAATTTGAGCCTGACCGGCACTGAGTCCCAGGGGGAGGGTGACTTCCAGCACCTGGTGGTTTTCCGGATTGTCGAGCCATTCCTGGATTTCGGCTTTGGTTAATGGTCCTTTGCCGGGAATTCCCAAGGTGAGTTCATCTGTACCCAACTGCACTTTGTTTGATTTTTTTTCGGCAGCCTGTGCTGTTCCCGTCTGTGTGCAGGTCAGTCCTGCCAGCAGGGCAGTCGCCATGCTGATTTTAAGCAGGAGCGGGTAGCTTCGGTGTTCCGATACGTTCATTCGAGTCTCTTCCTTTCCGGGGGCATCCCGGTGATTTAAGTATAACCAGTAAAACGAAAGGGGCTGTTAAGGTATCTCGACGGCATCCTGATCATGACGCAGTCGGTGATTGAGACAGTAATATTGGTTGAGGAATGTTTCAGGTGGGAAAACACTTTTACTTCATATATCAAATTGTACGCATGCATGCAGGGGTTTTCAATTTGGAACCTGTCGCACGCGAGGGGTTTTGTGGAATTGATTTTTTTCTGAAAGTCATTTCAGTTCAACTGACTTCTGCTGGGCTCGTCTGCAACAGTACCATTTCCCGGTATTTGCCATCGGTTTCCATGAGCGTCTCGTGCGTGCCGGTTTCGATGATGCGTCCCCCCTCAAAGACGACGATTCGATTCGCGTGGGTAATCGTGCTCAGGCGGTGGGCGATCACAAAACAGGTGCGATTTTGCATCAATGTGGCGAGACTGTCCTGAATCAGGCGTTCGCTTTCTGTATCCAGGTTACTGGTCGCTTCATCAAGAATTAACAGACGGGGATCCGCCAGAATTGCACGCGCGATGGCCAGACGCTGTCGTTGTCCGCCGCTCAGTTTGACACCCCGCTCACCAATGAGGGTCTGATAACCTTGTGGCAGTTGCCGGATAAATTCATCGGCATTCGCGACTTCAGCAGCCCGTTGAATTTCTGATAATTCTGCGTGTCGATTCCCGTAACCGATATTTTCAGCGACGGAACCATCAAACAGAAAGACATCCTGTTCAACGACGCCGATCAGGTGCCGGTAGCTTTCTACATCGAGGTCTTTCAGATCCTGGCCATCGAGCTGCACCTGGCCCGATGTTGGATCGTAAAATCGGGCGACCAGATTACAGAAGGTGGTTTTGCCCGCCCCACTGGGACCCACCAGTGCGATGGTTTCTCCGGGGGCGATATCAATCGAGATTTCCTCCAGGGCATATTGCAGTGAGCCGGGATATTGAAAATTCACATCCTGGAAAGTGACGCGGCCTTCCACCTCGCCCCGGCTGATTTTTCTGGCGGTGGCCGATTCCATTTCGCGGGGCTCGGCGAGTAGATCGAGTACGCGATCCAGTCCAGAGAGGCTGTTTTGAAACTGGGCGGCACTCTGCGCAAGCATGGCCAGCGGACCGAGCAACATCAGCAGGTAGGCCAGAAACATCACCAGGTCACCCAGCGTGAGTTCTCCCTGTAAAACCTGCCACCCGCCGTAGAGGAGCAGGCAGGCCGAAGCGATCGGGATCAGGGTTTCCCAGACAATTTCAATCAGTCGCGACCACCACCAGGCGTAAAGTTCCTGTCGACCCATCAGGTGGTTGCCGCGCAGCACACGTGTGGTTTCAGAGCGCTGCCGACCGAAGGCACGCACGACGCGCATGCCACCAAATGATTCGGTTGCCAGAGCATCGACGGCGACGCGTTGCTGACGGACCTTGCGGTGTTGCGGACGAATCCGACTGATCCAGGTACGATGTGTGAGGTAGACCAGCGGCACCAGAAACAGTGCGCCCAGTAACAGACGCCAGTCGACCCAGGCTAGAATGATTAAGCTGCCGAGTAACTGGATGATGGCGCGACAGGGATTGTAAAGCATGCCGAAGACCAGTTCGCCGACACTGCCGGCATCCTCGCGGAGAATGCTGGTTGCACCACCTGATTTAAGTTCCTGAACGCGGTGCAGGGGGAGGCGGACGGCGTGCGCAAAGACGAGTTTGCGGACCTTCATTTGAATCAACTTGGTGATGCGGGTTGCATGCCAGCGTCCCCAGATCTGCAGCGCGATACGCACCATCGAAATCAAAATCACACCCACAGTGATTGTGACCAGCAGAGGCCAGGGTTTATGTGGGACCCACGCGGGGAGATCAACGGGCAGCGGTTTCTGATCGAGGACATAGTCAACCACGAACTTTGTAGCCGCGGGCGGGATTAAGGCGAGCAGAGTTGCAATTGTCAGTGTGCCTAATGACAACAGTACGGAGGCACGGTAGTTTTTCAGCAGTCCCAGAAAGCTACGGACCAGCTCCCAGGAGGAACGGTCCCGGTTGGACGCCTGTTTCTGCTGGGCCTTGATCTGGGTTTCACGAAATTCCGTTTTATATTCTTCGAACTGCTGGCGACTGGTACGCGAATGTGTAGTCATGAATGCTCTTTAAGGGAAACGATCGCTGGAACGAAATCGCATTTCCGGAGAGGGTAGTCGAGTGATAATTGCGGGTATCTATTATTATAGAGAGTTTTGACTGGGAACAAGCCATTATTCCAGTAGATTCGCGTACACCTGGATATGGAAAGGCTCGAATTCAGTCGGACGGGGAGGAACTGGCGGGTGGAGAAGTGTAGAGTCGATAGAAAGTTATTTCCCGACCTGCAGCAGATCAGTGTCTGATCTGCGACAGGACGGGCGTGAGAACAGAAGCAGAGTCAATTAGCCTTTTTAGGTTTGTCATCGGTCAGCGGGAAATCGATGGTGTTGGGTTTGTCTGGTTCGACTTTGACCACAAGACCGGAGTTTTCGAGATCACCGTACCATTCTGGAATGACAGACACGGGACCGGCATTACCGTTGACGGCGTCTTCCGGGAGGCCGGAACCCCCTTCGCTGGTCATGGCGGTGATCATGACTTTGTATTCGCCGGGGATCACGCCATCCGATTCATCGAAGGTTCCCATGAAATAGTTGCCATCGCGGTCGATATTACCCTGCGCGGGGGGACCGCCACCGACGGGAATAAAGACCAGCGAGCCGATATGCAGCGGCTCTCCATTATAACTGACGCTGCCTGTGACCTTAGAGCGAGCCGGATGACCGTCTCCACAGCCCCAGACTGAGATCAGCAGGACTAACATAATAGCTTGAACGAAACGATCACGAAATTCTCTAAATGTAAAAGGAATGTGTCGGGAGATCATCTGAAATACCCTGGTAGTAAAGTGAGGTGTGGTAGGGATTGATTGAAGCCAATTCAGGTCAAGGTAAATCTCTCCCGGAAAGAACAGCTGCTCTTTCCGGGAGAAAACCATTTCAGGTGTTTAGATCACCATTCACCCAGAACTTCGCCTTTGGCTCTGGTGCCGAGTCCTTTGAACAGTGCGAGATCGATGTTCTCACTGATGAAGTGGACGGAGCCGTCACCCATCAGGAAGTGTGCTCCACCAACGTGGTAGCTGGTGTAAGGAGTGTGGTTGGTACCAAAACTTCCACGGTAGTTAATGGGGAACTGGATGTTTTTACTGTCCAGCGTGAGACGTCTAGTGTCGGTGTACCAGTACATGCCCCAGGTCCAGGGTTGAATTCCGCCCCAGCCGGCTTTCATTGAAGCTGACCAGCCGTAAGAAGAGGACGATTCCCCCAGCAGAATTGTGTTGGTTGTTCCGTCAATGACATCACGGAATCTGGTTTTGCTCTGTGGGAAAATCAGACCGGTATTGGCCCAGCGGTAGTTATTGGCATCCGAAGGGTTGGTGACATCTTCAACACGACCGGCACAGGCGCGATAGTGCAGCGCTCCATGACTCACAATCCAGGGAAGGGTTGAATTCACGATATCGGGTGATCGATTGCCCAAGGCAGATGAAGGGCAGGCGAAAACGGGAATGGGTCCCCAGATTTCATTCCGGCCATTATGCGGTGCGGTATCGATCCGCCAGGGAGCGAGTTCACTGATCGGGTTGGGGGAGAAGGCTTCCATGGCGTGCAGCCGGGTCGCCTCGTCAATGTAGGGGAAAATTTTGGGAGCCCAACCCATATGATAGCCACCGCCCGGATAGGTGGGAGTGGGATGGCTGCCATTGGGTAAACAGCCAAAGGTGTCGTGGTAGTTGTGGAAGGCCAATCCCAGTTGCTTGAGATTGTTTTTGCACTGAGATCTGCGAGCCGCTTCCCGTGCCTGCTGAACAGCTGGTAAGAGCAAGGCAATCAAAATGGCGATAATTGCGATGACGACCAGTAGTTCAATTAATGTGAATGCTTTGCGTCTTAAGTGGGTGCCCATGTTCATTTCCTTTAAAAAATATGATAAACGGAAATCGATTGATTGAGCGGCTGAATGTATTTAAGAGCGCGAGATAAAGGAGAGTTATTTAAGTAAATATCACTAATTAATAATAATTGAGTTAGTCTATGTGTCAATCTTTTTTTCCGTATCCGAGGTGAACAGACCGTGGGGCCCGGGGCATTTTTCAGGATGTATTGCGGAAAACTGATCAGTTTGTACTAATGTATTTTTCCTTGGGAAGAAAAATCAGGATTTAGTGGGCATACGATCCGTATTGCGGAATGTCTGAAAAGGGTTTCTCTGGACCTGGGGGAGGGGCGTAAGTACCATGAATAAAGCCGAAGTGATTCTTTCCGGCTGCCTCCGTTCGATCTCCTGCCTGAATCTCAATCTGCATTGATTATCATGCCTGGTTTCTTCAAATCTCTCATCGCGCTTTCAGTTTTTTTTCTGATGGGCACAGTCTGCCTTGCGGAAGATGAGGTGAATTTCAGCCGTGATGTGCTGCCGATCCTTTCGGATCGTTGTTTTCACTGTCATGGTCCCGATCCCACACATCGCGAAGCCGGCCTCAGGCTGGATCTCCGCGAAGCGGCAATCGAAGATCGGGATGGTACGACGGCGGTCGTTCCCGGGAAGCCGGAGCAGAGCGAGTTACTGGCACGAATCAGTACTGATGACAGTGACCTGCTGATGCCGCCAGTGGACTCGCACCGCAAGCCATTGACGAAGTCACAGGTGGAGACGATTCGCAAGTGGATTGAGCAGGGGGCGCAGTGGGGACGGCACTGGTCGTTTGAGCCGCCCGCGAAGGTGAAATTCAGCGCGGAAGAAACAAAGCAGCATCCGGTCGATGTGCTGGTACAACGAAAGCTGGCTGCTGAAGGGCTCACGCTCTCCCCTGCTGCTGCAAAGCGGACCCTGATCCGCCGAGTTTCCTTTGATCTGACGGGGTTGCCTCCCACGCCGGCCGAAGTCGACGCGTTTGTGAATGATGATTCGCCGGAAGCGTATGCGAAACTGGTAGATCGTCTGCTGAAATCAAAACATTACGGCGAGCGGATGGCGATGTGGTGGCTGGACCTGGCCCGCTATTCGGATACGGACGGGTTTCAACAGGATGCGACCCGCACGAACTGGCCCTGGCGGGACTGGGTGGTGCAGTCGTTCAATGCGAACAAGCCCTTCGATCAGTTTACGGTCGAGCAGTTTGCCGGTGATCTGCTGCCGAAGTCGACTCCCGAGCAGCAACTGGCGACCTGCTTCCATCGGAATCACATGACCAATGGTGAAGGGGGGCGCGACCCGGAAGAGTCGCGAATCGATTATGTCATCGACCGGGTAAATACTACGGGGACCGTCTGGCTGGGGCTGACGCTGGGCTGTTGCCAGTGTCATTCGCACAAATTCGATCCCATTTCGCAGGCCGATTATTACAGCCTGTTCGCCTTCTTCAACAGCATTGACGAAGACGGCAAAGCGGGGAGTCGCGCAAAGCCTTATCTGAAGTATAAATCACCGCTGGTGGAGCGGGCGATTAAAGAGGCCGAGCAGGTCGTGCAGGACCGCAAGCCGCTGGAAGCCGCCGCCCGCAAGCAGGCGGAAGCGGAATTCGAACCGTGGCTGGCGGAGCAGATACAAAGAGTCAAACAACAGGATTTTCAGTCCTGGTATCAGCCACAGATTACCGGTCTGAGTTCGGTGGAAGGGACGGTGTTGAAACAGGAAGCTGAGGGCATCATCCAGACGAGCGGGCCCATCCTGCGCCAGGATGACTATCGGCTGACTGCATCAACGGAGCTGCCGCGGATTACCGGACTGCGACTGGAGGTCTTTCCGCATCCCTCGCACACGGATGGTAAATTATCCCGGGGGAAAACCGGTGAATTCATTCTGACTGATGTGAAACTGCAGGTGCGTCGCGAGGGGAGCTCCCAGTTACGTGACATCGAAATAGCCTCTGCGGTGGCGGATGTTGAAAAGTCAGCCAAAGGTCGCAACTACGGCAAAATTAAAGACACACTCGATGACGATCCCCGTAACGGCTGGACGACCGAGACCTACTCGGCCCGCCAGCAACATACCGCGGTGTTTGCGCTGGCGGAGCCGCTGGTGCTGGAGCCGGGGGAAGAGCTGATCTTTGTGATGCTGCATCGCTCCACCGAGGGGGATGCGAACATTGGTCGGTTCCGACTGCTGCTGACCGATCAGCCGGGGCAGGCGGTGCGGTCACTTGATCCGATGCCGCTGGAAGCACTGGCCAAGGCGAAGGTGAAAGAGCCAGATGACCTGGATCCGAAATTGAGAAAGCGGCTGCTGGAACAGTTCCTGGTGGACCATGCCGATTACCAGAGAAGGAAGGCGGAGCTGGACCGGGCGAATGCCCAGTTGGCACAGGTCAAAAAAGCGGCCGGGGAACTGTCGGTGATGGTGCTGGCCGAACGCAAAGAATCGCGGAAGACGTATGTGCTGGAGCGGGGCGTCTGGGACAAGCATGGTAAAGAAGTTTCCCGCTCGGTGCCGGAAGCGATCCTGCCGATGCCTGCTGAGAAAACAAAAGACCGGCTGGACCTGGCACAGTGGCTGGTGGCGAAAGAGAACCCGTTAACGGCGCGGGTGGTGGTGAACCATCTCTGGCAGCTCTGTTTTGGTGCCGGGCTGGTGCGGACGCCGGGCGACTTCGGTCTGCAGGGAGAGGCGCCTACACACCCGGAACTGCTGGACTGGCTGGCCGTGGAGTTGATGGAACATAACTGGGATCTGCAGCACATTCTGAAACTGATCGTCACCAGCCGGACGTATCAGCAGCAAAGCGACGTTACACCCGAGCTGCTGACCCGCGATCCCGAGAACCGCTTGCTGGCCCGCGGTGCCCGTTTTCGTCTGCCCAGCTGGATGATTCACGATGCGGCCCTGCAGGCCAGTGGACTGCTAAACCCGGCACAAGGGGGACCGCCGGTGATGCCTTACCAGCCGCCGGGTGTCTGGGCCGAGATGTTCATGGGACGCTTCACGTATGAACCGAGCCAGGGGGCGGCGCAGTACCGCAGGAGCCTGTATGCGTTCTGGCGACGTTCGAGTGCGCCGACGTTTCTGTTCGACAGTGCCCAGAGGCGGGTCTGCGAAGTGCAGCCACGTCGGACGAATACTCCGCTACAAGCGCTGACCCTGTTGAACGATGTGACGATTCTGGAATCATCACGCGAGTTGGCACGGACAGCGATTCAACAGGAGCAGACGCCGGCTGAGCGGATCGATTTCATTGCCCAGCAGATTCTGTCCCGTGTACTGACTGCTCGGGAGCAGACAGTATTGGCGCGGGAGTATGAGCAGTCACGCGATTATTATCAGAGTCATCCCGAAGCAGCGCTGGAACTGCTTGATGTAGGACAGCCTCCGGCAAAAAGCAAAGTGGCACCCGATGAGCTGGCGTCCTGGATGGTGGTCGCGAGCATGATCTTTAACCTGGATGAGGCGATTACCCATGAATGAGCCACTGGAACATTCGGCACTGGAAGTCTCCCGCCGCTATTTTCTGGGGCAGGGCGCAGGCGTTGGCCTGGGCGCGATGGCACTGGGACTGCTGGAAGCGACGCGCAGTCAAGCGGCTGAGAAGGCACCAGCGATTGGTCTGCCCGATCTGCCGCACAAGCCACCCAAAGCGAAGAACGTGATCTTCCTGACGCAGTCGGGGGGACCGTCGCAGATTGAACTGTTCGATTACAAACCCAACTTGATGAAGTGGGCGGGGAAGGAACTGCCCGAAAGCGTACGGGGTGGACAGCGTCTGACGACGATGACCGCTAATCAGAAGCAGCTGATTATGCCTTCGCGGACGAAATTCAAACGCTATGGCGAGAGCGGGGCGACGCTGGGCGAGTGGCTGCCTTACCATGGTGAAGTGGCGGACGAGCTCTGCTTCATCAAGTCGATGAACACCGATCAGATCAATCATGCGCCGGCGATGACGAAGTTTTTGACCGGGCATCAGCTGCCGGGGCGACCGTCAATCGGGGCCTGGTCGAGTTATGGACTGGGGAGCGAGAACCGGAATCTGCCTGACTACCTGGTGTTGATCTCCAAGATGAAGCGGCCCAGCGATCAGCCGTTGTATGATCATTACTGGGGCAGCGGATTTCTGCCGTCCCGTTACCAGGGGGTGAAGCTGCGAAACGCGAAAGAGCCGGTCTTGTATCTGCGCGATCCGGACGGGATGCCGCGCCCGATTCGGCGGGGGATGCTGGACGGCATTGCGGAACTGAATCAGATGCGACTCGAGCAGACCGGGGATCCCGAAATTGAAACCCGGATCCGGCAGTACGAAATGGCGTGGCGGATGCAGTCGAGTATTCCCGAGCTGAATGATTTAAACGACGAGCCGGAATCGACGTTTGAGCTGTATGGCCCCGATTCGCGTCGGCCCGGCAGTTACGCAGCCAACTGTGTGCTGGCACGGCGGTTGATCGAGCGGGGCGTGCGGTTCGTGCAACTGTTTCACCCGGACTGGGATCATCACAGCCGTCTCGGATCCTGGTGCGTGGCCCGCTGTCGGGATACCGACCAGGCGAGTGCCGCTTTGGTGAAAGATCTCAAGCAGCGCGGTCTACTGGATGAGACCCTGGTGATCTGGGGCGGTGAGTTCGGCCGCGGTGTGGCGGGGCAGGGAAAATGGGACAGCCCCGAAGGAGGCCGCGACCATCATCCGCGGTGCTTCACAACCTGGCTGGCCGGGGGCGGTGTGAAACCGGGGATGACCTACGGCATGACTGATGAATTCAGTTACAACGTGGCCGAGGACCCGGTGCATGTCCGCGATCTGCATGCGACTGTGCTGCATCTGCTGGGCATTGATCACGAGCGATTTACGTATCGACATCAGGGACTTGATTTTAAACTGACGGGCGTTGAACCGTCCAGAATTGTTGAGGAGATACTGGTATGAGGCGGTGGACGCTGCTGTCACTATTTTTTGCAGGTATGTTTTGTGGGCTGGTGAGTGCTGTTGATGCACGCGAGCCGGATGCGGTAATTGATATCTGGTCCGGGCTGGCGCCGGGTGAAACGACAAAGAACACCGGGGAAAAATTGCCGCGACGGGAGAATGAAAATCCGCCGGCAACCCGCGTTAAAAATATTACGCGACCGCAGCTGTTTCTCTATCAGCCACCGGCCGGCAAACGGAACGGGTCAGCAGTGCTGATCTTTCCCGGCGGGGGCTATAACTACGTGGTCGCCGACAAAGAGGGTTCAGAGACGGCCCAGTGGTTAAATTCGATGGGGGTCACGGCGTTTGTGGTGCACTATCGGACCAAGCCTGGCAAGACTCCCCCCGAGCGGGCGAACGATAAGTTGCCGGCATTTTCTGAACGTCCCCTGCAGGACGGGCAGCGGGCATTGAGCCTGGTGCGCGAGCGGGCCAAAGAGTGGGATCTTAAACCAGACCAGATCGGTGTGATCGGTTTTTCGGCAGGCGGTCAGGCGGCAGCCCTGGTGACGTCCCGATTTGGCGAACGGGCGTATCCGTCAGAGGATGCGACCGACAAAGTTTCGTGTCGGCCGGACTTCAGCCTGCTGATTTATCCGTGGCGGCTGATGGATGACAAGACCGGAAAACTGAATGAAGTCTTCACGGTTTCGAAGAAGACACCACCGGTGTTCATGGCACATGCGCATGACGATCACGCGACGCCGTTGAGCAGTATTCTGTATTATACGGCTCTCAAAAATAACGGGGTCGGGGCCGAACTGCATATCTATGAGACGGGCGGTCACGGCTACGGGATGCGACCGGTGGCCGATTCGAATGTTGACAGCTGGACCGACCGCGCCGCAGACTGGCTGCGGCTGCGGAAGCTGGCTTCGCCGGAACGCGATTAATCTTCACTTAATCTTTTGAGGGAGCGGACTCGCAGTTCTTCAGGGCGAGCAGCGTGTAGGCGGTGACCAGGTTGGGGTCTCCTTCAAACCAGCGATTGGATTTGGAGTTGACCCAACTGCCGTTGTCCTGCTGCAGGGTAAACAGGTGTTTGGCGAGTTCCTTGCGCCAGTCGTGCGTGTTACCTTTGCTGTCTTTGACCTGCGCGAGGTCGGCGGTGTCAAGTGCTTTGGCAAACAACTGGTAATAGTAGTAGAGACCGTTGTCGCCCATCCCGGGGTTGTTCTGGACGGTGTAGTTTTTCTGAATCCAGTCCAGGGCGGCTTTGACGCGGGGATCTTTGGGAGTCAGTCCGGCGTAGATCATGCTTTTGAGGCCGGCATAGGTCATGCTGCCGTATGAGCGGAGGCCTTCGTCTTTGGTTTTGCCGGAAGGTGACGATCCGCCGGCGGCGACCGTGTAGTAGAAGCCGCCGTCGTTGATCTTCGCGGCAGCTGGGGATGTGTTATATTCGCTTTCCAGGTTCTGACAGCGGGAGACGAAGGTCAGTGCTTTCTGAATCGCAGGGTCGTCGTCTTTGGCGCCGGCGGCTTTGAGGGCCTGGATCATGAAGGCGGTGTTGGAGAGATCGGGGCGACCGCCGTCGGGGCTGTAGCCTGCACCGCCGTAGGAGAGATCGCTGGGTTTGACATCTTTGCTTTCATCGAATTGCAGACTGCGGAGGAATTTTCCGGCCTTGTTGATCTGCTCATCATATTTGCCCGATTTGTTGGCGGCCTGCAGGGCCATCAGTGCGACGGCGGTTTCATAGCCAGCGTGATTGCTGCGAGCCGAACAGATGCGACCATCTTCCTGACAGAAAGCAGACAAGCGGTTGAGTGCTTTGGCGACGGTGGGATCATCGAGGGGAACCCCCGATTCAATGAGCGCGGTGGTGACCAGGGCGG